>NZ_JAVDSR010000002.1:0-446774 GCF_031455455.1 Stenotrophomonas sp. 1337
CAATTAATAGTTGCTTGATCAAACGTCTGCAAGATGGACAATCATCCTTCCTGCAGGCGCCTTCACAAGATACCTGCGCATACTTTCAAAGATCCTGGGAAGTGGCCTCAGCGCCGTTCCCGTGTGCTGCGAAGTTTCCTTCGTAGCGAGCCGCCCATTATAGCCGGCTTTTCCGCTTCGTCAACACCTTTTTTCAAGGCCGCCTCACCGAAGTGGACGTTGTTGCCGATGCTGCTTCGTCGTTGGGCCCGAGGGCCTTTCGTCGTTGCGAGCCGCCTATTATGCCGGACTTTTCGAGTCCGTCAACACCTTCGTTCGATGATCTCGTCCGGCGGTGGTGGCGTTGCTCTTCGCGTTGCCGGCTTCCGAAGAAGTCGCCGCGCTGCAGCAAGGGAGCGAATTCTAGAGATCCTGCAGAATTCGTCAACACATTTTTTTCAGGAGCATGACAACGCATCGGCTGCTGCATGCACAACGGGCGTGCAACGATCACGGCGGCGTTGCCCGCGCGTTGCGCGGTCAACGCCGCAGGCGCTATCTATAGTGGGATGCATACAGGAAGGAAGACGATGGACACGACGGTACGACAGGGATGGTGGCGCGATCTTTCGATGCCGGCGATCGTCGCCGGCTTCATCACCGTGCTGGTCGGCTTCGCCAGCTCGGCGGTGATCGTGTTCCAGGCCGCGCAGGCCGTGGGTGCCGACCAGGCCCACATCGCCTCGTGGATGTGGGCGCTGGGGCTGGGCATGGGCGTGACCTGCATCGGCCTGTCACTGCGCTACCGGGTGCCGGTGGTCACCGCATGGTCGACGCCTGGGGCGGCGATGCTGGTCGTCGGTGCGGGTGGCGCCTCTCTGCCCGAGGCCACCGGTGCGTTCCTGCTTGCGGCAGTGCTGGGCATGCTCGCCGGCTTCTCGGGAGTGTTCGCCCGGCTGATGAAACGCGTGCCCATGGCCCTGGCCGCCGGCATGCTGGCCGGTGTACTGCTGCGCTTCGGGCTGGACGTGTTCGTGGCGATGAACACCCAGCGCGTGCTGGCATTGGCCATGTTCGCTACGTGGCTGCTGGGCCGCCGCCTGTTCCCCCGCTATGCGGTGATCGCCACCCTGCTGGTCGGCATCGCCATCGCTGCCAGCCAGGGGCTGCTGCATGCACAGCAGGTGCACCTGCAACTGGCGGCACCGCAATGGGTCACTCCCTCGCTGTCGTGGACGGCGATGGTCGGCATCGCCCTGCCCCTGTTCGTGGTCACCATGGCGTCGCAGAACATTCCCGGTGTGGCGGTGATGCGCGCCTCCGGCTACGACGCGCCGGTGTCACCGGTGATCGGCTGGATCGGCGTGGTCAACACGCTGCTGGCGCCCTTCGGTGCCTACGCATTGAACCTGGCCGCCATCACCGCGGCGATCTGCATGGGCCGTGATGCCCACGAAGACCCGGCACGGCGCTACACGGCGGCGATGGCGGCCGGCGCCTTCTATATCGTCATCGGCCTGTTCGGGGCCACTGTAGCGGCCCTGTTCGCTGCCTTTCCCAAGGAACTGGTGGCCTGTGTGGCCGGCATCGCCCTGTTCGGCACCATCGGCAACAGCCTGGCCAGCGCATTGGCAGTGGAGCGCGACCGCGAGGCCGCGCTGGTCACTTTCCTGGTGACCGCCTCGGGCATGACGCTGGCCGGTGTCGGTTCTGCGTTCTGGGGCCTGGTCGCCGGAACGATCTGCCTGTGGGTGCTGCGGCCGCGTTCGCCGGCTCAGTGATAGGTCTGCAGGAGGCCCTGGGTGATGTAACGCAGCGCGTAGATCAGGCCCAGGCAGACCACCACGGCCGAGGCGCGGGTGCCACCACGGCGAAGCAGCTCGGCGCGGATGCGGTTCGGCTGGCCGGCGTGGGTCGCCTGCACCCTCGCCAGCAGACGGCTGCAATGGCGCAGGTACAGGGCGTTGGCGAAGATGGCCAGGGCGATACGCGGGAGCAGCATGCCAAAGGCGATCTGCGGTATGCCCGCGTCGGCCAGCAGCATCAGGATCGGCAGCAGCGTGGTGACCAGGTAGAAGCCGATGGCGGCCAGGTACATCCGGCGATGCACCATCCACAGGGTGCCGAACAGGAAGGCGGGCCAGTTCCAGCGGCGCGGAGGCTTCGGCAGTGCACTGTCCACATGCCAGAAACGTCGGTAGGCGGCGGCATTGGGCCCGACCACCAGCGTCAGGTAGTCGGCATCTTCCAGTGCAGTGCCTACATCGGCGTCAGCGCCGGGCGCCAGATAGGGGTTCTCGCTACCGGGCGAGGTCTGCGGATCGAGGGTGCTCATGCTGGCCATCCGTGCCAAAGGGGAAGCCCGCTATAGCGGCGCGCTGGACAGGATCTGAAGCAGAACATGACGCCCGCCCGGTGCCACGGTGACCACATCGGGCCCGGCGTTGGCCGCTTCCAGGCAGACATAGTCGCGCCAGCCGTCACCGACATCGGCCATCCTGGCGGCACCTTCGGCGCCAGGGTTCCATGCCACCAGCGAGCGGCTGCCTTCGGTACGGAGGTCGATGCGGCGCTTGAGCACCGGGTCGCGCAGCACATAGTGTCCGCCGGCCTGGGTGTAGATGCGGTCGCTGCGGCCCGGGTCACGCGGATCGCGCAGCGACCAGGGGCCCTGCTGGCGGCGCGGCTGGGCGTAGTTCTCGAACTTGTCGAGGTAGTCCAGGCCGTCGACGCCGTCGACATCGACCTTGCTGGCGTCACCGACACGGAAGTAGTTGTGCAGCGCCTGGGTGATGGTGGCTGGAGCCTTGCCGGTGTTCTCGGTGACCAGCTGCTGGCGCAGTTCACGGCCGACACGGACGGTCATGGTCAGGCGCAGGCCGAGGTTGTCCAACGCCGGCGGGGCCAGGGTCAGCTCGATGCTGCCATCGTCGAGCCGGCGCGCCTGCTGCAGTTCCCAGGGCAAGGTGCGCACGAAACCGTGGGCGGGCACGTCGTCGCCCTGCCCCTGGCGGCCGAAGTAGGGCCAGCACACCGGGCTGCCGCCACGGATCGGCGTGGGCAGCGCGGCACGCTTGGGCGAGAGCCACATCAGATCGGGCTGGCCCTTGGGCACGAACGAGAGGAGTTGGCCGCCGAACACGCTGATCGCGGCGGTGGCCTGGGGAGTTTCCACCAGCCAGGCGTCGAGTCCCTGGAACTGGCCACTGCTGACACCCTGGATCTGTTGCACGCTGGATCGACTCCGGATGGCCGGCGACTGCACGGCACTGTAGTTGTTGGGAAGGCTGAAGCGGGTCGGCGCGGCTGGCGCCTGTGCCTGCGGTTGTGCCTGCGGTTGTGCCTGCAGCGCGCGCAGGATGCGCTGGCCGGCGCGACCGTCGGCGTCGGCCCACCCGAGCCGACGCTGCTCGACCTGGATGGCACGACGACTGGCGGTACCGATCATGCCATCGGCGGCGCCGATGTCATGGCCGCGCGCGAGCAGCAGGGTCTGCAGCTGGCGGCGCTCGTCGCGGCCAAGGCCAGGGTCATCGGTTGGCCAGGCGGTGACCAGGCCGTTGCTGCCACGCAGGCGGTCGGCCAGGGTGGCGATGGCCAGCGCATAGCTCTCGGCCGCGTTGTAACTGTAGATCGCGTCGTAATTGCGGAACACCAGCAGCGCCGGGCCTTTTGTCCCGGACGGCAGCAGCAGCGCGGCGCGGGCGTCGGCGGGCAGGCCGGACGGTGCCAGCGCGCTACCGTCCAGGCCGGTCACGCCCAGTGCGCGCCAGTCGGCCAGTGACCGGCGCTGGGTGCGTCCCGCCTGGCTGGCGTTGAAACCGGCGGGGACACGGACTTCCATGCCCCAGGGTTCGCCGGTTCGCCAGCCGGCACGCTTCAGATAGTTGGCGGTGGAAGCCAATGCATCGGGAATGCTGCCGACCAGATCGCGGCGGCCATCGCCATCACCATCGACGGCAATGCGTGCGTAAGTGCTGGGCATGAACTGGGTGTGGCCGAAGGCACCGGCCCAGGAACCGGTCAGGCCCTGCGCCTGCAGGTCGCCCTGGTCGATGAGCTTGATCAGCGCCAGCAGTTCGCCGCGGAAGAAGGGCTGCCGGCGGCCGGCACAGGACAGCGTGGCCAGCGACTGCAGCAGTGGGCGTTTGCCGAACACGCGGCCGTAGTCGCTCTCTACACCCCATACGGCGACGATGGTGACTGGATCGACGCCGTACTGCGCCGATACGCGCTGAAGCAGGTCACGGTGCTGCTGCAGCATGGCGCGACCGTCGTCCACGCGCTGGCGATCGACCAGTGCGGCCAGGTAGTCCCAGATCGGCGTGGTGAACTCCGGCTGCGCATCGAGCAGCGGCAGCACAGTAGGGTCGGGCTGCAGTCCGGCGGTGATCGCATTGAAGCGGTCAGCGGCAATGCCCTGGCTGGCAGCCGTCGCCTGCAGGCCCGCCATGCAGCGGGCGAACGCGGGATCAGCGGTTGCCGCTGCTGCCGGCGGCGCGGCCGCTGGCATGGCAAGCGCGGCGGCCAGGCCGAGCGTGGTCAGAATGGGCATGGCGTCCTCCGTGTTGCCGGTGCTGCAGCCATGGTAACGCGGAGGGAGAGCAAGGTTGGTCCAGATTGCCGGCCAGCGGCCGGTACCACCTGTGCCTAGGGTGAGGGGCGCAGGAGGCGCAGGCCATAGGCGGGATCGTCCGCGTTCCAGGATGCCGCCACCTCCAGCGCTGCCTGCTGCAGCAGGTGGCCGAAGCTGGCATCGGTGTACTTGTGGCTGTACTCCACGCGGATCGGTTCGCCAGCGCTGAAGTGGAAGGTGCGGCCGTCGAGATGCACGTCCTGCTCGCGCTGGCTGACCAGATCGGTTTCGATGCGCAGGCGCGCGGTGCTGTAACGGGCCCGGTGACGGAAGCCGTCGAGATCGAAATCGCTGCCGACCTCGCGGTTGAGACGCGCCAGCAGGTTCAGGGTGAAGGCGGCGGTGACACCGTCGGCGTCGTTGTAGGCGGCTTCGATCAGTGCCGGGTCCTTGTGCAGATCGATGCCGACCAGGGCCAGGCCGTGCTTGCCCATGGTCTGACGCATTGCGCGCAGCAGCGCGATCGCATCCTCATCGGCGAAGTTGCCCAGCGTGGAGCCCGGGAAGAACAGCAGCCGGCGCGCGGCAGGCCGCTCTGGCGCGGGGACCTGCACAGGGCGGGTGAAGTCGGCACACACCGGCAGCATTTCCACGTCCGGCAGCGCCGGGGCCAGATGGTCGATGCTGGACAGCAACGCCGCGCGCGAGATCTCGATGGGTGTGTAGGCCACCGGGTCCTGCAGGGCAGCCAGCAGGCGCGCGGTCTTGCGGCCGCTGCCGCTGCCCAGTTCGACCACATGCACGCGCGGCCCCACCGCCTGCGCGATCTCCGGCAACACCCGGTCCAGCAGGGCCAGCTCGGTGCGTGTGGGGTAGTACTCGCGGGTGTGGGTGATCTGCTCGAACAAGCGCGAGCCGCGTGCGTCGTAGAAGTACTTGGAAGGCAGCTGCCGTGAGGCGTGCGACAACCCCGCCACGGCGTCGGCAAGGATCTGCTGGCGGCCGGGGGTAAGGTCGGTCAGCGCCTGCAGCGCATCCTGGACGGTACTCATGAAAGATCCCTTGCCAGGCGCAGGCCTGAGAACTGCCAACGCGCCGGTGGCATGAAGAAGTTGCGGTAGCTGGCCCGTACATGGCCGCGCGGCGTGGCGCAGCTGCCACCGCGCAGGACCCACTGGCCACACATGAATTTGCCGTTGTATTCGCCGAGGTTGCCGGCGAAGGGACGGAAGCCGGGATAGGCGCCATAGGCGCTGCTGGTCCATTCCCACACGTTGCCGAACAACTGGCGCAGTCCATCGCCCTGCCCTGCCATCGGGTGCAGATGGTCGTCATCGGCGAAGTGGCCTTCGACCGGCTGCGTGGCGGCGGCCGCTTCCCATTCGAATTCGGTGGGCAGGCGGGCACCGGCCCAGCGGGCGCAGGCATCGGCTTCGTAGTAGCTGAGGTGACAGACCGGCGCATGCGGATCGAGCTCGCGCCAGCCGCCGAGGGTGAACTCGCGCAGCAGGTCGTCATCCCAGTACAGCGGATGCTGCCACTGCTCGGCCTCGCGCAGCGCCCAGCCTTCGCTCAGCCACCAGCGCGGATCGCGGTAGCCGCCAGCGTCGATGAAGGCGCGGTACTCGGCGTTGCTGAGCGGGCGTTCGGCGATGGCATGCGCGGGAAGCAGCACGCGATGCACGGGCGATTCATTGTCATAGGCGAAGGCCGTGTGCTGCGGCCAGGCGGACGCACCGATGCTGACGATGCGTTCGCCCTGTTCGACCCAACCCTGCGTGCCGAGGGCGCTGACGGCGATGGGCAGGTCTTCGCGGTACGGCGGCTGCAGCGGATTGCACCAGAAGGCATGCTTGATGTCGGTGAGCAGCAGCTCCTGGTGCTGTTGTTCGTGCTGCAACCCGAGCTGCAGGTGCTGCAGGGCGTCGCTGCCGAGATCGCCATCGCGCAGTCCTGCCAGCACCTGCTCATCCACATGCTGGCGGTAGGCGTGGACCTGCTGCAGCGAGGGCCGCGACAGCAACCCGCGCTGAGGCCGTGCGTGAGCGGGGCCGAGACTCTTGTAGTAACTGTTGAACAGATAGTCCCAAGCCGGATCCCAGGGTGCGTAGCCGGGCTGGCTGGCCAGCACGAAGCGTTCGAAGAACCAGGTGGTGTGGGCCAGATGCCACTTGGCCGGGCTGGCATCGGCCATGCTCTGCAGCAGGGCGTCTTCCGGGCTGAGGGGTGCGGCCAGCTGCACGCTGCGCCCCCGCACATGGGTGAAGTGGCGGGCGAGGTCACGCTGCGGGGCAGCGACGGCGGCGGGTACGCTGTCCATGCGACCAGCTTCGACCGCTGCCGGTGAGCGCAATGTCATGGCCCGGTGCCGCGGTGTTCACATCAGGGCGCGCGCATTCAAGAAGGGCACCGTTGCGCCGCTAACGGCAGTGCTGCGGCCGCGTCGTGACCGCGCTGGAATTCCGTGTGTCCCATCATCCGCTTCGACAGCCTGTGCACTATCTGTTCGTGCTGCCCGCCGTGCTGGTCGCGCTGGTGCTGTGGGCGAGCCTGGAAAGCGATGATGTCGGCCGCGCCGGGCAACGCATCCTGCCGTGGTTGCTGGCCTGCCTGGGTGCAGGGCTGGCGCTGCTGTACAACCAGGTGCGCACGCTGTGCCTGTTGCTGCTGGTGGCGCTGGCCTTCGCGGTGCTGCACCAGGACCTTGGGCATTACCTGCGCGAGGGCCGGGTGACGGCGTTGACGCCACTGCGCTTCCACGCGATCTCGACCTGGCTGCCGTTGCTGTTCGCCGTCCATGCGTTGTGGCCCGAACGTGGCCGCCGCCGCCAGGACCTGCTGCTGAGGGCCACGACCAGTGGTGTTGCGGTGGCGATCTTCATCCTGCTTGCCGCACAACAGCCACAGGGCATGCACGACCTGCTGTCGAACCGGCACTTCCCCTGGATACCGAGCGACTGGAACGCGCTGGCGCAGCTGCCTGCCGTGCTGTTCCTGCTGGCCACCGCTGCGCTGGCATGGCAGGCGTGGCGCCAGCCGCGGCCGCTGCATACGGCGATGCTGCTGGCCCTGCTGTGCCTGTGGTGGATGCTGCCGCGGATCTTCCTGCAGCCGGCACTGCTGCCGGCGCTGAGCGTAGCGGCACTGCTGCTGATGCTGGGCGCGACCCTGCAGGAGTCCTTCCACATGGCCTTCGGCGACGAGCTGACCGGCCTGCCCGGTCGCCGTGCGTTCAACGAGACCCTCAAGCGCGCCACCGGCACTTACAGCATCGCGATGATCGACGTGGATCATTTCAAGAAATTCAACGACACCCACGGCCACGACACCGGCGATGACGTGCTGAAACTGGTGGCCTCACGGCTGTCGCGGGTGGGCGACGGCGGCCGTGCGTTCCGTTATGGCGGCGAGGAATTCGCCGTGGTTTTCCTCGACCGCCCGGCATCGGCCTGCGTGGATGCGGTGGAGGCGCTGCGACAGGGCATCGAGCAGAGCCGCATGCAACTGCGCGACCGCAGCACGCGCACCCGCGACGATACGCTCGGCCAGCAGCAGCGCGGGCGCGGCGGTGGCGGTGCGGTGGTGCAGGTAACCGTCAGCATCGGCCTGGCCGACAGCCGGGTCGATCGGCGCCCTGCCGGGGTGGTCAAAGCGGCCGACCAGGCGCTGTATGCGGCCAAGGAGGAAGGCCGCAACCGCGTGTGCGCACATGGCGGCCAGCGCGTGCTGGCCGTGCGCGGCAGCCAGGCTCAGACGGCGTCGAGGTAGTACCAGCGACCCTCGACCCGCAGGAAGCGGCTGTGCTCGGTCATTTTCACCGCGCTGCCGCCACCGACGCGGTAGCGGGCGGTGAAGCGGACCTCGGCGCTGTCGCTGCCGGTCACCTGGTGGTCCTGCACGGTCAGGCCCAGCCATTGGGTACGCTGGCCGGGGGCATCATCGAGCGACAGTTCTGCCGGACGGGTGTCCGGGTGCCAGGTGGCACGCAGGTAGTCCGGCAGGTGGCGCACATAGGCGCTGTAACGCGAGCGCATCAGGCGCTCGGCATCCGGCGCGGCGTCGCCGGCATGGAAGCGCCCGCAGCAGGCGGCGTAGTCGGCGGCCAGGCCACAGGGACAGGGATCGGGGGCGGTTCGGCTCATGCGGGTATTGTCGCGTGGGCGGCGGCAATGTGACAGGCGTATGCTGTCGCGCCCCCACTTCGATCGATCGCCGTGCTGGAACTGATTCCTCCTGAGTTGTGGTGGCTGGTGGTGATCGCCTTCATTGCCGGCCTGGTCGATGCGGCCGTGGGCGGCGGCGGACTGGTGCAGCTGCCCGGCCTGTTCACGGTACTGCCGCAGCAGACCCCGGCGATGCTGTTTGGCACCAACAAGTTCAGCTCGATGTTCGGCACCGGCGCAGCGGCATGGCGCTATGCGCGCAACGTGCGCTTCCCGTGGAAGCCGGTGCTGTTCGCCGCCGGTACGGCCTTCGTGTTCTCCTTCCTGGGCGCTACGGCGGTCAGCCTGTTGCCCAAGGACGCAGTGCGGCCGCTGGTGCTGGTGCTGCTGGTGGCGATGCTGGCCTACACGCTGTGGAAGAAGGACTTCGGTGCGCTGCACCGGCCGCAGGACATCGGCCGCCGCGAGCTGGTGATCGCGCTGGCGATCGGTGCGGCGATCGGCTTCTACGATGGCTTCTTCGGGCCCGGCACCGGCAGCTTCCTGATCTTCCTGTTCGTGCGTTTCTTCGGGCTGGACTTCCTGCGTGCGTCGGCCGCGTCGAAGGTGGTGAACCTGGCGACGAACGTGGCGGCGATCTCGTTCTTCGTACCGACCGGCAACATCCTGTGGCTGTTCGCGCTGCCGATGGCGGCGGCCAACATCATCGGTTCGGTGGTGGGCACGCGGTTGGCGCTGAAGGGCGGCACGCCGTTCATCCGCAAACTGTTCGTGGGCCTGGTGGTGGTGCTGATCGCGCGGATGGCGTGGGATACGTTCCGTAGTGCGTGAATGCGGTTGCCGGCCAGCGGCCGGCACTACCACTATCGGGGTTCATGACCCGGTAGGTGCCAACCTTGGTTGGCACAGCGCTACCAGTGCGGGCCGAAGCGGTCAGGCCTCGGCTTCTTCCGGTTCGTCGGCCTGCTGGCGGCTGCGCTCCGGCAGCTTCAGGCGCTTGCCTTCTTCGTCGTACTCGATGAGCAGCACGCCCGAATCGTGGCGGCCACTGATCTCGACGAAGCAGGCGCCACCGATGAACGGTTCCAGCGTCATCACCGATTTCAGCGGGGTGGCCACCACCATCTGGAAACCGAAGTTGTCGAAGATGTTCATCGCCAGCGCGGTGAACTCGTTGTCGGCCTTGTCGAAGGCTTCGTCGAGCACGACTGCGGCGTAGCTGGGCAGCTGGCTGTCAGCGCCGCCGAGCTGGTAGCGCAGCGCCGCCGCCAGGCAGGTGGTGGCCAGCTTCTGCCGCTGGCCACCGGATTTGCCGGCGCCGCTGCGGTAGATCTCGACCTGCTGGCGCGTTTCCACATCCAGCTCCACGCCGATGAACTCCACGTGCAGGCGTACGTCCAACACCACTTCGCGCCAGCGCTTGTCTTCGCCTTCCTGCGAGCCGAGGCGGTTGACCAGCTGGCGCAGGACGGTGAACTGCGTTTCCGCCAGGTCGCGCTGCTCGGTCTGCTGCTGCGACAACACCTCGCGCAGCTGCTGGTGGAACTCCTGCACTTCCGGCAAGCGCCGGTCGTTCAGCTCGATGGTCAGCAGGGTGCCACGGTTGAAGGGCACCTGCTCCAGGCTGGCGTTGACTTCGTCCAGGCGCTGGCCGATCGACTTGCGGGCCTCGGCGCTGTGACGCTGCAGCGCGAGCAGGTTGTTCTTGCTCTGGTTCTGCAGCAGGTCGAAGAAGCGTTCTTCGTGCTGCGGCAGGCCATCGCGTTCAAGGCGTTCGAGGCGAGCCAGGAAATCCTCGGCCGAGGCCACCGACACGGTGAAGTCGCCCGATTCTTCCGGCCACTGCTGGATGAAGCGACGGAAGCATCCCAGCAGCAGGTTCTCGATGCGGTTGACGTCCTGCTGCGAAGACGAGAGCTGTTCGTTCAGCGCGTTGCTGACCTGGCGCATGTGCGCTTCCAGCGTTTCCAGGCTGAGCGGGCCCTGCTCCTGCAGGCGCTCGGCCAGGCCGGCTTCCTGGTCTTCGGCCAGCGCTGGCAGGACCAGTGCACGGCTCTGCTGGCGGGCACGGTCCAGGCGGTCGCGTTCGCGCACCAGCTGGCCGCGCTCGACGCGGGTGTCTTCGTAAGTGCGGCGGGCCTGCTCGATATCGGCGCGGGTGGCGTCGATCTGCTGGGCGATCCTGGCCAGGTCGGCATTGCCTTCGCGCAGGGCGTGCAGGCTGGCCTCGATGTCGGCCAGGCGCTGCTGCGGCGCGGCGACGTCGATTTCGTTCCAGCTGATGCCCACCAGCTGGTGGCAGGCCAGGCGACGTTCGTTGTCGCGGTCACGCTGGCTGCGCAGGCGCGCGATGTCGGTATCGCAGCTGGCGATACGGGCGGCCAGCTCCTGGGCTTCCTTCTCGAAGACGGCCAGCTTGTCGCGGTTGCTGAAGCCCAGCAGCCAGCGGCGGCGATCATTGACCGCACTGCGGTCGTCCTTCTCGAAGCGATCGCCCGGATGCTTGACCTGGCCTTCGCGGGTGATGCCGCGGTCGACGTTGCGCAGCTGCTTGGCGTCCACGCATTCGTAGTCGAAGCGCTTGCCCAGCTCGCGACGCAGCCAGCTTTCGAACACGTGATCGCGCAGTTCCAGCTTGTGCAGCAGCGACTTGGCGGACGGTTCGCGGGCGAACGCATCATCATTGCGACGCACGCGGTAGTAGGTGAAGCGCATCCCCAGGTGGGTGCGGTTCACCCACTCGGCGACGTCGTTGTAGTGCTTGTCATCGACCAGCAGCGATTGCGCGAAACCACCGAGCACGCGCTCGATCGCGCCCTGCCAGCTCTGCTCTTCCGAGCGGACCTGGATCAGTTCGCCGACGAACGGCAGGGCCGCTTCGGAGATGCCGGTTTCTTCGGCCAGGCGTGCGCGCAGCTTCTGCATCGGCGCAGGAATGCTGGAGGGTGTGCGCTGCATCGCCTCCAGTTCGCCACGCACTTCGGAGAAGCGCCGCTCGTCGTCGCGCTTGCCGCCCAACCGTTCGCTGATGGCGTCATCCAGGGCGCTCGACGCACGCTGACGGTCTTCCAGTTCGGACTGCGCCTGCTCGACCAGCTCGGCGAAGCCATGTGCATCCTCGGGCAGCGCGGCCTGCAGCTTCTGTGCGGCGTCACGCGCCTGCGCCTGCTTGGCCAGGCGGCGATCACGTTCGGCTTCGGCGCGGCCCTGCTCGCGTTCCAGTTCCTCGATGCGCTCACCACCCTGCTGGCGGCGCTGCAGTTCCAGCTCGGCCAGTCGTTCGGTGTGGTTGTCCAGCGCCGCTCGACGCTGCGCTTCTTCGCCCAGCAGGCCACGATCGCGCGTGTCCATCTCGCGCAGGCGTGCTTCGATCAGCAACTGGCGGCGGCTTTCGCGGAAGCTGTCGATGCCGAGCTTGAGCGCTTCGTCGTTGCCGCGACGGCGACTCATCGCCTGCAGATCGCCATAGTGCTCGCGCGCCGGCTGCAGGGTTTCGACCTGGCGCCGCGCGGTGACCACGGCCTGGTGCGCGCCATCGAGTTCGGCGAAATCGCTGACCAGTCGTTCGGCAGCGTCGAAGGTCTTCGGCGTGTCGAGCATGAAGTCGCGCAGGAAGACGTTCAGGTCACCCAGGTTCTTCGCCGACTGCGTCTTGTGCAGCAGCCGCAGCGCCATCTCGTTGTCGATGCCGAGCAGGTGGCGGAAGCGTTCGGCATAGCCGGAGAACGTGTCGAAGTGATGGACGTCGGCCAACTTCTGCTTGAGCTTGCGCAGGTCCAGATCGAAGCCGCCCAGATCCTTGGCGATGTCGAACGGACGCTCGGCGATCATGTAGTGCTTGCGCACGTCACCGGCGGAGGTGCTGCTGCCGGCGATCCAGAGCAGGCGTACCAAGCTGACCACGCGGCCATCGCCGGCGCGGTACTCCAGCACCAGCGCGGTCCAGGTCGCGCCCTTGCGCAGGTACTGGGTGGCGATTTCACCGGTGCCACTGTCCTGCTGGTCGGCCCACGCGCCGCGCACGTAGGACACCAGGTTGCGGTCGCGGCCGCTGCGTTCGGCTTCACGCGCTGCGGCGTTGAAGTCGACGATGGCCGGCGGCGTCAGCAGGGCGGACATGGCATCGAGCAGGGTCGACTTGCCCGAACCGGAGCGGCCGACGAACAGGAAGCCGCGCTCGGCGATCGGCACTTCGGTCAGGCCGTTGAAGGTGCCCCAGTTGTGCACCTGCAGGCGGCGCATGCGGAACTGCTGCAGGCGCGGGTCCGGCAGGCCTTCGTTGAACAGGGCGGGAGTGTGCTTGGAAATGGCCATGCGGTGCTCGGGTCTCTCAGGCTTCAGCGGCCGGGGTTTCGCGCAGCTGGCGGTAAACCGCCGACAGCTGGGATACGTCTTCGGCGGAGAACAGCAGCTTCAACGCCGGCGAGACTTCGTGGCGGTCTTCCTGGCCGCCGAGGCGGGTCAGGATGTGGTTGTCCTTCATCTTCTGCACCGCCGAGGCGACACGGCGGTTGAAGCCGGCGCGGTCGGTGGACAGGTTCTTTTCGTAGATGGCCAGTGCTTCGGCCATTTCAGCATCGGCGACCACGGCGCGGTTGCCACGCGCATCGGCTTCGCCCAGCTGCTGGCGCAGGTACAGCAGCAGCACCGAATCGATGAAGGTCAGCGGCGAGGTGCGCAGCAGTACCGGTGCATCGACATCTTCGGTGTCGGCCTGGCGGGTGAACGCCACGCCACTGTCACGGTCGAGCACCAGTTCCAGGAACAGGTCCGACAGCGCCGAACGGATACCGGCTTCGCTGCGGATCAGTGCCGGCCACAGCTTGGCGTGACGCAGCTGGTCGATGCTGGGGCCGATCAGCAGCTGGCACAGCGCGCGGCGCGCATCCAGCGGCAGGCGGCCGGTATCGCCCATGTAGTAGACGTCGTTGCCGCGCCGGGGCTGGGCCACGGTCGCCACCGGTTCGGCCTGGTAAGCGTCTTCGGCCAGGTCGGCATGCGGTGCATCGATGGGGTCTTCATGCCAGCTCATGGCGTCTCTCCTGGGTAAACCAAACCAGCGGGATGCGGGCACGACGGATCTGTCCGTCGCCACCTCGCCATTCGGCAAGCTCCTGTTCGCCGGCGATCACGCTGCCAAAGCGCGTGCCCAGCGAGAGGTAGCCGATGACACTGCCCAGCCCCTGCGGCGCTTCGCGCTGCGACAGGGCCTGGGCAATGCTGAGTTTCGGCTGCCTGTCGAGCAGGTCGTGCAGGTCGCGGCGCAGGGTGCGGAAATCGATTTCCGACGACGCCACCAGATCGCCCACGCTTTCCAGGCTGATGCTGGCCGCATCGTTGTATTCGACGTTGCCATCGACCTGCGCGCTGCGCGGGTCGTGCAGCTTCCACTGCGACCACGAGCGCAGGCGGCTGGTGGTCAGCTGCAGGTCGCGGCCAATGGCGCGCTGCGCCGGGAAGTCATCGCGCAGTGCCAGTGCTTCGGACTGCGCCTGCTTCAACAGCTGGTTGAGGCGGCGCTGTTCCAGGTAGCCACGGCTCTGCACAAAACCACGCAGGCTGCGCGCGAAGTTCTGCAGCACGTCATGCACCTGGCCACCACGCTCGAGCATGGTGCTGGTGAAGCCGCGCAGGAAGTTGCGCTCGTTGCGATCCAGCCGCCGGGCGAAGCCACGGGCCAGCAGCGTCTCCAGCGCGGCATCGAGCTGGGCGCTCTGTTCGGCGTCGTTGAGCAGGCGCCAGAACGCCTGGAAACTACGGCCCGCGTCGCTCTCGCCGATCACGTCCACGCCTTCGAACAGCTTGGACAGCACGTCGCCGCGCTCGCCTTCGTCATCGATGATGCGTTCACGGAACTCACGGTTGAGCTGTTCAAAGTCGTCGCGCACGCGGCGGAAGTCTTCGGTCAACTCGTCGGCCAGGCCGATGATCTGCCGCGTACGTTCCAGCGCGCGCTTGCCGTCCAGGGCCGTCACGCGACCAGCGCTGACACGGGCGATCTCGGCATCGATGCGATCGCGTTCGTCTCGCAACGCGGACAGGCGCGCGTCCGGATCGGCCTCGGTCTGCGCGGCCAGCTGCGACAACTGCTCGATCACCAGTGCCAGACGGCTCTCGGTGGCGGCCACGCGGGCCTGCTCCATGCTGTCGGCGAAACGGATCGCCTGCAGCGCCTGGGTCGAGAGCTCGTACTGCTCCTGGTCGGCGCCTTCAGGCAGCCGGCGTTCCAGCCAGCCCTGCGCGAGCCAATGGGCGACGTAGGCCTGCGCGGTCCGCGGCAGCTCGCGCGACAACTCGTCGCCGTTGAGCTGGTCCAGCGCACGCTGCAGGCGCTCATTGAGAACCGATGCCGGCAACGTGCGATCGCCGTCCATCAGCAGGCCCTGCAGCAGGCCGATGATTTCCGGTGCGTGGTCGGCGGCGAGCAGCTTCCATTGCGGCTGTTCGCGCAGGTGGCGATAACGGGTGATGCGTTCGCGGTGCTTCATGCAGCGAGATCGGTCGGAAGGGCGCGGCGGCCAGCGCGCGCGCAAAGACGCGGCGCAGGCACGGCGAAAGCGGCGGCCACGCGCGGCCGCCACCGGGAGGCGACGGCGCTCAGCGCTTGCCGCCCACTTCGATGAAGCGCAGGAACTCGGCGCGGGTGCGGGCGTCCTCGCGGAAGCTGCCCAGCATCTTCGAGGTGACCATGCTGACGCCGCGCTTGTGGATGCCGCGGGTGGTCATGCACTCATGGGCGCCTTCGACAACGACGCCGACACCGACCGGCTGCAGCACGTCCTGGATGCACTGGGCGATCTGCGCGGTCATCTTTTCCTGCACCTGGAAGCGGCGGGCGTAGGCTTCGACCACGCGTGCCAGCTTGCTGATGCCCACCACCTTGCCGGCCGGCAGGTAGCCGACGTGCACGCGGCCGATGATCGGCGCCATGTGGTGCTCGCAGTGGCTTTCGTATTCGATGTCGCGCAGGACGATCAGTTCGTCGTAGCCGGCCACTTCCTCGAAGGTGCGTTCCATGTAGGCGCGCGGGTCGTCGCGGTAGCCGCTGAACCAGTCGCCATAGGCTTCGGCCACGCGGCGCGGGGTATCCAGCAGGCCTTCGCGGGTCGGGTCCTCACCGGCCCAACGCAGCAGGGTGCGCACGGCATCCTCGGCCTGGACCTGGGTCACTTCGCCCTGCGGGGCGGCCTTTTCGTTGTTCTTGCTCATTGCATACAGCGCCCGAACGGGGGGCGAGCATCGTACCCGACCGGGGGGTGGGTCGTCCTCTGGGGACGGTTCATCGGGGGATCCCCTGCGGCGCCTCAAGGCTGCTGGGCGAGAGGTGGAGGGGCAGGCAGGGCAGGACACGCCGCAAGTACGTCCTTGTAGGCTCGGCCACGGCATCCATGCCGTGGACGGTCCTGCCCTGCCTGCCCCTCCGCCTCTCCGACGGTTTCCTGCGGGCGCGGCCGGTCCGCCCGAAAGCGGGGTCAAAAGCTGGGGTCCATGGCTTCGGAGAGTGCTCTGGTAGCGCCGGGCCATGCCCGGCGAGCGGAGCGGTGCCACCAGGAGCCGCCGGGCATGACCCGGCGCTACCGCTCTTGTTCTTGAAGAGCCAACCCTCCGCGCCCGCGGGATGTGGGGTGGGTGGCGGAGGGCCGGGCGGGGTAGGACCGTGAGGCGCATGGATGCGCCGATCGAGCTTACAGGGACGTACTTGCAGCGTGCCCTACCCCGCCCGGCCCTCCGCCACCCCAACCGATAGCCAGCAGGCGCAACGCTTTCCTCAATACACCCCACCCATTCAGCAAGACCTATTGATAGGAATGAAATTAGTAGTATCCTATCTATTACTTATGGACCGCCCCCTCGACGAGCGCACCGTGCTGCAGATGCAGCTCAGCTCCGGCCTGCTGTACGCAGGGCGGCAGTGGCAGCGCCTGGCCGACAGCCGGTTGGGCAGCTACGGCATCTCCACCGCCTGCACCATGCCCCTGCTGATGATCGGCCGCTCCGGCGGTGGCATCCGCCAGGTCGCGCTGGCGCAGCAGCTGGGCATGGAAGGCCCTTCCCTGGTGCGCCTGCTGGACAAGCTCTGCGCCAGTGGACTGGTCCGCCGCGAATGCGATGCCAGCGACCGCCGCGCCAACCTGCTGTGGCTGACCGAGGAAGGCCAGGCATTGGTGCGCGAACTGGAAGACCAGTTGATCGGCCTGCGCCAGGACGTGTTCGGCGAGCTTTCCATGGATGAACTGAATGCCGTGCTGAAGGCATGGCGCCTGCTGGCCGAGGCTGCCGACCGCATCACGTAAGCCCGTTGTCGGTGAATACCGCCGCTGCCGTGCATGCGCCAGCGGCTTTTGCCCGTTGCCGTTGTCCTGTTCCACCTCCCCTTCCCCTACCGTCCCCGCCCCTACCGATGCCCGGTGAATTCAGTCTCCACGGAGTGTTCGTCCCGACCCTGCTCGGGTTGATGGTGTTGGCCTACCTGGTCAACAGCGGCCTGCACGCGCTGCTGCAGCGTGCCGGTGCCTATCGCCACGTATGGCACCCGGCGCTGTTCAACCTGGCCTTGTACGGGATCGTGCTGGGCCTGCTGTTCCACCTCCTGCGTTGGATGCAATCGTGAACAAGATCGTGAAGAAGACTCTGCCGGTGCTGCTTACCTGCGCAGCCGTGATCGTCGCCCTGCTGGTGCTGCGCCAGCTGTGGGTCTACTACATGGATGAGCCGTGGACCCGCGATGCCCACGTCGGCGCCGACGTGGTGCAGGTGGCGCCGGATGTGTCCGGCCTGGTCGAAACGGTGCAGGTAGCCGACAACCAGGCAGTGAAAAAGGGCGACCTGCTGTTCGTGATCGATCGCGCGCGCTACCGCATCGCGCTGGAGCAGAGCCGCGCCAGCCTGGCTGAACGCCAGGCATCGGTCGCGCAGCTGCGCCGTGAGATCGGACGCGACCGCAGCCTGCAGGATCTGGTCGCCGCCGAGGACGCCGAAGTGCGCCGGGCCAAGCTGCAGGCCGCACAGGCCGCATTGGCCACCGCACAGGCCGCGGTCGACCTGGCCGAACTCAACCTGGCCCGCACCGAAGTACGTGCACCGGCCAATGGCCGGGTCAACGACCGCACCATGCGCGTGGGCGACTACGTGGTGGCCGGCAAGCCGGTGCTGGCGCTGCTGGATACCGGTTCGTTCCGCATCGATGGCTACTTCGAGGAAACCCGCCTGCGCGGCGTGGCCCCGGGGCAGCGCGTGGACATCCGCCTGATGGGCGAAGACACCCCTCTGCACGGCCATGTCGAAAGCATCGCCGCCGGCATCGAGGATCGCTACCGCAGCAATGGCAGCACCCTGCTGCCGAACGTGACCCCGGCCTTCGACTGGGTGCGGCTGGCGCAGCGCATCCCGGTGCGCATCGCCATCGACGAGGTACCTGCCGGCGTGGAGCTGATCGCCGGGCGCACCGCCACGGTGACCGTGGATACCGGCCGCCACGTGCAGAACAAGAAGGCCGGCGCTGCGCCGACACAGGCGGGCCTGTGAACGCCGCCCTGCCCCGCCTTGGCCTGATCGTCGCGCTGGCCAGCCTGGCTGCGTGCAGAACCGTCGGCCCGGATTACACGCTGCCCGAGGGCTCGGCATTCAAGCGGCCGCAAGCGAATGCCGCGTTCATCGATACCCACAACCCCGAAGTGGCTGCCAACCAGGCACTGCCGGCACGCTGGTGGTCGCTGTACAACGACCCGGTGCTGGACGGGCTGATCACCCAGGCGCTGCGCGACAACGTCGAACTGAAGGCCGCCGACGCGCATCTGCGCCGCGCTGCTGCGGTGTACGAGCAGGCGATGGACGCCGGTGGCTTCGAGTACGAGGCCGAAGCCGGCGTCAGCCGCGCACAGTTGTCGGCCGAGTCGTTCCTGCAGGAGCACGAGCTGCCGGTGATCAACCTGGCCGACGGCAAGTTCGCGGTGAGCTACCAGTTCGACCTGTTCGGCAAGCTCAAGCGCGGTGCCGAAGCAGCCCGCGCCGACGAACAGTCGGTGGCCGCTGCACGTGACCTGGCCCAGGTGAGCGTGGTGGCCGAGGTGGCCGACAGCTACCTGGAGATCTGCCACGCCAACCATGAGCTGCATGTCGCCGAGCATTCCCTGCAGCTGCAGCAGCGCAGCCGTTCGGTCACCCAGCGGTTGATCAGCGCAGGCCGCGGCACGCCGCCGGAACTGGCGCGCGCCAATGCCCAGGTCGCGCTGCTGGAAGCCGCATTGCCCCCGCTGCAGGCGCAGCGTTCGGCCGCCGCCTATTCGCTGGCGGCACTGCTTGGGCAGACCCCGGGCCAGCTGCCGGCCGGGGTGATCGACTGCGCGCACGCACCCACCCTTGCCCAGCCGCTGCCGGTCGGTGATGGCCGCGCGCTGCTGCAGCGCCGTCCCGACATCCGCCAGGCCGAACGCAAGCTGGCCTCGGCCACCGCGCGGATTGGTGTCGCCACTGCCGAGCTGTACCCGGACATCCGCCTGGGCGCTTCGGTCGGCGCCGCCGGCCTGCTGGAAGACTTCGGCCAGCCGATGACCCAGCAGTGGTCGTTCGGCCCGCTGATCTCATGGACGCTGCCGTCCTCGGGCACGCATGCACGCATCCACGCCGCCGAGGCTGGCGCCGATGCCGCGCTGGCCGAGTTCGACCATGCCGTGCTGCAGGCACTGCGCGAAACACAGACCGCACTGGACCGCTATGCGCAGGATCTGCGCCGCCTGCAGTCGTTGCGCGTGGCGCAGGAGCAGGCTGCGATGGCCGCAGAGCAGAACCGCCGGCTGTACCAGGGTGGCCGCACGCCGTACCTGTCCAGCCTGGATGCCGACCGCAGCCTGGCCAGCAGCGATGCCACCCTGGCCGCGGCCGAAGCCCAGGTCTCGCGCGACCAGATCCACCTGTTCCTGGTACTGGGCGGTGGCTGGCAGGACAGTGCCGCGTCTGCGTCTGCGCCGACGGCGGCGAGGTAAGCGATGAACGGGCTGACCGACCGCCAGGCCTGGCTGTTCTCGATCAAGACCTACCTGGCAGCGATCGTCGCGCTGTATATCGCCATGGCCGGCAACCTGTCGCGCCCGTACTGGGCGATGGGCACGGTGTACATCGTCAGCCAGCCGCTGCTGGGCCCGACCCGGGCCAAGGGCGTGTACCGCATCCTCGGCACCCTGGCCGCCGGCCTGGCCACCCTGCTGATGTTGCCCGCCCTGGTGGAAACGCCGCTGGTGCTGAGCGCAGCGATGTCGATCTGGCTGGCCGGCTGCCTGTTCCTGGCCCTGCTCAACCGTGGCCCACGTGGCTACGCGTTCCTGCTTGCCGGCTACACCACTGCATTCATCGGTTTCCCGGCGGTGACCTCGCCGGAGACCATCTTCGACACCGTGGTGGCGCGCAGCGAGGAGATCATCCTCGGTACGGTGGTAGCGGTGCTGTTCGCCTCGCTGCTGTTCCCGGCCTCGGTGCGGCCGATGCTCGGCGCGCGCATCGGCAACTGGATGGAGGACGCGGCGCAGTGGTGCCGGCAGATCCTCGAGCGCGGCCGCGCGCATGCCCCACGCAACCGGCTGGCCGCCGACCTGGTGCAGTTCGAGGCGCTGATCGAGTTCCTGCGCCGCGATGACCCACGCCATGCCGGCGCGGCCGTCTCGATGGAGCGCCTGCGCGAACGCATGCTGTTGCTGCTGCCGGTGCTGTCATCGATCGCCGACCGCCTGAGTGCGCTGCGCAGCGATGGACAGACCCTGCCCGAGGGCCTGCCGACGCTGGTCGATGACATCCACGACTGGATCGACACGCCGTCCAGTGCCAGCGACTACGCGCGCCTGCGCGCACGCATCAGTGCGCTGAAGCCACAGGTGGACCGCGATCTGCAGCACCTGCAGCTGGCCAGCCTGCTGCTGCGCCTGGAGGAGCTGGTGGACCTGTGGCAGGACTGCCGCACCCTGCAGCACGCGATCGACCAGGGCACCGCGCCGCTGGACCGTGCGCACTACCGCATCCGCACCGAACGCGCCGCCACCGACAAGCACGTCGACTACGGCATGGCACTGTTCTCCGCGCTCAGCGCCGGCGTGGCGCTGATGAGCTACTGCGTGCTGTGGATCGGCCTGGGCTGGGAGGGCGGTGGCAACGGCGCGATGATGGCCGCGGTGACCGCCGCGTTCTTCGCGGCACAGGACGACCCGGCGCCGAGCATGGTCTCGTTCCTGGTGTGGGCGATGGTGGCTTCGCTGGTCGCCGGCGTGTACCTGTTCGGCGTGTTCCCCGCCGTGCACGACTTCGGCCTGCTGGCGCTGGTGCTGGCAGTGGTGTTCCTGCCGTTGGGCCTGCTGCTGCACCACCCGAAGAGCGCGCTGTTCGCGCTGCCGCTGACGGTCAACCTGGCTGCGCTGCTCAGCCTGCAGAACACCTACAGTGCCAACGTGCAGACCTTCGCCAACTCGTCGATCGCGATGTTCATCGGCATTGGCTTTGCGGTGGTGATGACCCGGCTGTTCCGCTCGGTGGGTGCCGAATGGACCGCGCGCCGGCTGGTACGGCAGGGCTGGACCACGCTGGCCGAGGCGGCCGAAGGCCGTGGCCAGCAGGATCGCCAGCGCTTCGCCGCGCGCATGCTGGATCTGCTCGGCCTGCTGGCACCGCGCCTGGCGGCGACCCCGGAAGGCAGCGACATCGCCTCGGTGGACATGCTCAACGAGGCGCGCATCGGCCTGAACATCCTGCAGCTGCGCCGCGCCCGCCTGGAGCTGCCGGAGCGCAGCCGTGAGGCGGTCGAGCACATCCTGGAGGAAGTGGCCGTGCACTATCGGCGGCAGATCGCCGCACGCAAGCCGATTGTGGCGGCAGAGGCGCTGCGCGAACGGCTGGACACCTCGCTGGGACGGGTTGGCAGCGTGGCCGCCTGCAAGGCGCGCGACGAGGCGCTGATGGGCCTGGTCGGCCTGCGGTTTGCGCTGTTCCCGGAAGCGAAGGCGTTGGCGCCGGGACTGGCGGACACCGCAGCGCCGTCCGTCTGATGCGATCCACCGGGCATGGCCCGGCGCTACCATCGTCATCCGGTAGCGCCGGGCCATGCCCGGCGTCCTTACGCCACGGCAACAGGACGGTTCAATGAGTTACGACATGATGGTGTTCGAGGCCAGCGTCGCCCCGCGTGAAGCGGCGGCGTTCATCGCCTGGTTCGAGAAGCAGGCGCAGTGGGGCGAGAGCCACGAGTACGACGACCCGGCGGTCAGCAGCCCGGCGCTGCAGGCATGGTTCGCGGAGATGGCGCAGGAGTTTCCGCCGATGAACGGCCCGCTGAGCAATGACGATGATGATCGCGCCGAGGTGACCGAGTACAGCATCGGCCGCCATGTGATCTATGGCGCGTTCGCGTACTCGGTGGCCGAGCGCGCGCATGGGCGGGTGCAGGACCTGGCCGAGAAGCACGGCGTGGGGTTCTTCGATGTCAGTGCGGATGAAGCGGCGATCGTGTATCCGGATGGGTTGGTGTTGATGCCGGAATAGATTTGGCGGCAGGGCTGCGCCCTGCACCCGCCGAATCAACGGCAACGGCAACGGCAACGGCAAAAGCGGGCGATCCTTGGGATGGCGGAGTGGGTCCGGTTGCGGGGGACGCTGCAAGTACGTCCCTGTAAGCTCGGTCGCGCCATCCATGGCGCTCACGCCCCCGCAACCGGACCCACCCCGCCTTCGACAGGTTTCCGCGATCTGTCGGAATGGCATGTCCTGCTTCTGGTGAGTGTCGACCTTGGTCGACACGGTAGATCCACGCCATGCGTGGAAGAAGGTGACCGACGTGATGGTAAGGGCGGCGTTAGAACAACGTGCCTTGCACGGTGGGTTCTTCGCAGCGCGCCGGTTCCTCGGTTACCTCTTCCGCACCCAGTCGCCAGGCCAGGCCACCAAGGCGGCTGGCATGTCGTTTCAATGCCGCCTCCAGCACCTCGGCGCTGCCGGCCACCTGCAGGCGCTGGCGGGCGCGGGTCAGGCCGGTGTAGACCAGTTCGCGCGACAACACGCGGCTGTCCTGCCTCGGCAGCTGCAACCACACCTCATCGAACTCCGAACCCTGCGCCTTGTGCACGGTCATCGCGAACGCGCTCTCGTGTGCGGGCAACGCTGCCGGGTGGAAGGCGCGCGGCTGGTCGGCGGTCTCGCCGGGGAACCAGGCCACCATCGCACCGGTGCCATCGCGCAGGCAGATGCCGATATCGCCGTTGAACAGGCGGTGGCGGTAGCTGTTTTCGGTGATCAGCAGCAGCCGGCCCTGGAAGTAGCCCGGGGTGTTGCCAGCCAGCAGCTGTTCAATGCGGCTGTTGAGGCCACGCGCGCCCTGCGGGCCTTCGCGCAGTGCGGTCAACACGCGCAGGCGGCCGGCCTGCTGCAGTGCCTGCGCCGGGTCCACTGCGTCGGCCAGTGCGCGCCAGTGGTCGAGCAGATGCTCGCGCTGGCCACGCAACGGGTCCGCCTCGCCTTCATGGAAGCGGACACCAGCCAGCCCGCCACTGCGCAGCAGGCGCAGGGCGGTACCACTGTCACCGCCACGCACGGCCTGCGCCAGCGGCGCCAGGTCCAGCGCATCACTCTGCCGGTAGCCACGCTGCAACTGCACGCGGCGACCTGCGAACGCGCGCGGCGGTGCCTGCGGCTGCAGCGTCGCCGCTGCCAGCAGTCCATGCAGCGCCTGCGCATCGTCGGCACGGGTGCCGATGCCATCGCCGCTGGCGCGCAGGATGGCGCTGAGCACATCACCGGCTTCCACTGACGGCAACTGGTCGGGATCGCCGAGCAGGATCAGGCGGGTACCGCTGGCGATCGCGTCGACCAGCTTGGCCATCAGCGGCAGGTCGATCATCGAAGCTTCGTCGACCACCACCACGTCCACCGGCAACGGGTTGTCGGCGTGATGGCGGAAGCGCGGTGAATCGGGAATCACCCCGAGCAGGCGATGCAGGGTGGTGCCTGTGCTGGGCAGCGCGGTGCACAGCGCCGGGTCCAGCCCCTGCTCCTGCAGCCGCTGTACGGCCAGGCGCAGGCTTTCGGCCATGCGCTCGGCAGCGCGGCCGGTGGGTGCGGCCAACGCCACCTTCGGCAGGGGCAGGCCCTGGTGCTGCGCCTGTGCCGCCAACAGCAGCAGCAGGCGGGCGATGGTGGTGGTCTTGCCGGTACCGGGCCCACCGGTGACCAGGGCCAGCGGGTGGCGCAGGGTTACGCCAGCCGCACGGGCCTGGTGGTCCTCACCCGTTGCGGCGTGCGGGAACAGACGCGCGAACAGGGGCGCCACGGCGGCCATGTCCGGTGCAGGCAGCGGATGGCGGCCGATGCGTTGCAGGCCGACAGCCAACTGCCGCTCGTATTCCCGGTAGCGGCGCAGGTACAGCAGACCGTTCTCCAGCACCAGCGGCGCTTCCGCGGCGGCGGCGCCGGCATCCTGCGGGGTCGCCACCCAGGGTGAGGCCTGCAGCTGCGCCAGCCACTGCGCAGGTTCGGGCCATGCCGGAATGCCATCGATCACGCGCTGGGGCTGGCGCGGATCGAAGCCAGCGTGCCCCTGCGCCACGGCCAGCGAGGCCAGTGCGGCGGCCAGTGCCACGTCGTCCGGCGTGTCTTCGCGCAGGCGCTTGAGGCTGATGGCCAGGGCGTGGTCCAGGGTGCGCAGCTGGCCACTGCGATGCAGATCGCGCAGCAGGTTCATGCGGTTTCTCCGCGCGCGCGCGCCGCCATCTCGGCCTGGGCTGCTTCGCCGCCCGCAAACAAGGCATCCAGCGCATCCACCAGCTCAGGCGCGAAGCGCTGCACGTGCACGCCATTGCCGGCAATATCCAGGCCCCGGCAGAACAGGTAGCGGATACCGCCCATGTCGCGCGCGTAGTCGTATGCCGCGCCCAGGCGGAAGCGCAGCCAGCGATGCAGGGCCACGGTATAGATCAGCGCCTGCAGGTCGTACTCGCTGTGGCGCATGGCGATCTCCAGCAGGTCCGGGCTGTAACCCGGCAGCCGGTTGGATTTGTAGTCCAGCACATACCAGCGGCCATCGCGCACGTAGGTCAGATCGATCTTGCCGGTCATCAGGCCTTCCAGCCTTCTGCGCAGGCCGAAACCGCGCCGTGCGCTGGAGATGCCGTGCTCGTGCAGCAGCTGCAGCAGCACCGGTACTGCGGTCGGCTCGATGGCGAAGTGGAACTCGATTTCGGCCCGGCGCTCATGCTCGGGCACGCTGCACAGCGCACCGCCTTCGGGCAACGGTACGGTGAGGGTGTGGCCGACCAGCGGCACCAGCACCGCCACGCCATCGTCCAGATCCTCGTCGGCATAGCCCTCGTCGTGCAGCGAGCGGCGCAGCACGTCGGCCTGTCCCTCCGGTGCCGGTTGCTGCGGCTGCCAGTGCGACCACAGTGCGAAGTCGACGTTCTCCAGTGCATCGTGCAGCACATTGCCGAAGCGGCTGCCCATGAAGCGCGGATCCGGCGGCGCAGTGTCTTCTGCGGCAGCGTCCGGCAGCGCCGGTTCCAGCGGCAGCTCGGCACCGGCGGGTTCGTCGGCAGCCGGTGCCGGCAGTTCGGTGGCCGCCGCTTCGATATCGTCGCCGTTGCCAGCGTCGGCATGCGCCAGCTGGGTGAAGCTGTAGACCCACCAGTCATGTGGCACCCGGCGGGTCAAGGCACGCACCGCAGGCAGCTCACCTTCGGTTTCGGCCAGCAGCTGTGGCAGGCGGCCCGGCGGCGCACTGTCATCCAGGTCCACGTCCGCGTGCGCTCGCAGCGCCTGCAGGTCGCCCAGCAGCGGGGCCAGGCGGGTCTTCGCATGGCCTGCCAGATCGCCGGTGGCGATCCACAAGGCATGCTCGGCGCGGGTCAGGCCCACGTACAGCAGGCGCGCGTCTTCTGCACGCTGTTCGCGCTCGCGCTGGCTGCTGGCCGCGTCCCAGGCGTCGTCCCTGTCCAGCTTCCAATGCAGCTGGCGCTCACCCTGCAGGTGCACGGTGCAGTGCGTGGCGGTGTTCGGCGCGCCGCCATCGATGCCCACGAACGGCAGGAACACCAGCGGGTATTCCAGGCCTTTGCTCTTGTGCAGGGTGATGATCTGCACCCGTCGCGCGTCGGACTCCAGCCGCAGCAGCTGTTGCTCGTCATCCTGGTCGGCATTGGCCATCTGCCCCTGCAGCCAGTCCAGCAGGCCGTGCATGCCCAGTGCCTGCGCGGAGGCTTCCTGCAGCAGTTCGCCCAGCTGCAGGTAGTTGGTCAGGCGCCGCTCGCCGTCGATCAGTGCCAGCAGGCGCTCGCCCTGCGCGGCGCAGACATCGGCCACCACCGCGAACGGGCCGCCACGCTGCCAGCGCTCGCGCCAGTGCAGCAGCTGTGCCTGGAACCCGCGCTGCAGGTCCCCCTCACGCTCCATGCTGGCAATCGCGCTTGCGCGCTGCCCCAGCAGTACCGTTGCCAATGCAGTACGCAGTCGCCCTTCGTCGGCCGGTTGCAGCAACGCCAGCAGCAATGCACGCAGGTCACGGGCCTCGCTGGTGGCAAACAGGCTCTGCTTGCCGGCCGCCACCGCAGGAATGCCGACTGCGGCCAGTGCACGCTGCACCAGCGTGGCTTCGCGATGCGAGCGCACCAGCACGGCGATATCGCCGGGTTGCACCGGGCGCCCACGCAGCAGCGCGGTGCCGGCACGCGCCTCCAGCAGGATCTGGTGGATCGCGGCCACACAGGCCTGGGTCGCCGCGTCGCGCGACGCATCGGCGCCAAGGGCTTTTTCACCGTCGCTGCGCAGCAGGCGCAGGGTCAGCGCCGGTGCGGCCCGGCCATCGCGCAGGTAGTCCTCATCGACACGCACGCCACCGGGCCGCACCGGCTCGAACCGGATGTCGCGTTCGAGGAAGGCATCTTCGCCAGCGTTGTCATACAGCGCCTGCAGCGCGCGCAGCACGGCCGGGCGCGAGCGGAAGTTCTGGTCCAGCGCCGGTGCCTGCTCGGCCACCTGCTTGGCTTTCAGGTAGGTATGGATGTCGCCGCCGCGGAAGCCATAGATGGCCTGTTTGGGGTCACCGATCAGGAACAGCGCCGGCTGCAGCCCCAGTTCGTCCACCTCCGGCGAGGCGCCGAACACGGTATGGAAGATGCCCCACTGGCGGTCATCGGTATCCTGGAATTCATCGACCAGGGCGATGCGGTACTGCGCCCGCAGCTGCTTGACCAGGGCCAGCCGCTGCGGGCCTTCCAACGCGCGGGCGACGCCGTCGATCAGATCGTCGTAGGTCTGCACGCGACGCATGCGCTTCAGCACGGACAGGCGCTGGGTGGCTTCCTCGCGCAGGGCGTGCAGGAAGTTCAGTGCCGTGGCACGCAGCCATTGTTCGCGCTGGGCCAGCAGTGCCACGTAGCGCTCAAGCGGTGCCTGCAGCGGCGAGGACGGTGTGCGGTCGGCGGACTTCTTGTTGGTCTTGGCCACCAGCGCATCGGGCAGCAGCGCCGGCAAGCGGTCGCTGGACAGCAGTTCGGCTGCGTCGCCGCGCTCGGCCCAGCCCAACAGCTGCCGGCCCAGCGGGTGCAGCCAGCCCAGCTTGTAGGAAACGCCGTTGATCCACTTGTTGTCGACCGCTTCGCACAGGTCCAGGAAGAAGCGCTCACCATGCTCGCGCACGGCCATCGACAGTTCCGCCGCCGTGCCCTGCAGCGCCGGGCGCGGATCGTCCACGGCCAGCGGCTGCAGTGGCGGGTGCAGCGGTGGCGATGCCAGCAGCGCGCGCAGGTCAGCCGCCAGCGCATCCGGGTGGGACCACAACCAGGTCAGCGGTTCCAGCGTTGCCGGGTCGTTGGCATGCACACGCCAGAGATCGGCCGCCAGCTCTTCCAGCAGCTCGCGATCGCTGGCCAACAGCTCGGGCGGGTCGAAGGTATGCCCGCTTTCGAGCGCATGTTCGCGCAGCACGCGGGTGCAGAAGCCGTGGATGGTGAAGATCGCAGCCAGGTCGATCTCGTCGGCGGCTACCTGCAGGCGCCGCTTCAACGCTTTTGCGGTTTCCGTGCCGTCCTGCAGATGACGTTGCAGCACCTGCCGGGTCAGCAGCGCATCGGGTGTTTCATCGTCGCCCGGCGGCAGATCGACCAGGCGCGCAGCCAGGGCCAGGCGCTCGCGGATGCGCTTGCGCAGTTCCTGGGTGGCGGCGTCAGTGAAGGTCACCGCCAGGATCTGCCCGATACGCAGGCCCTGCTCAACCACCAGACGGGTGAACAGCGTGGCCAGGGTAAAGGTCTTGCCGGTGCCGGCACTGGCTTCGATCAGTCGCGTGCCGTGCAGCGGCAACGCCAGGTAAGGGTCGGGGCAATGCGTGTTGATGGTAGCGCCCTCGGCACCGCTGCTCATGCGTGGCCCGCCTGTGGATCATTGCCGAAGCCGCGCCCTTCGCGCACGGCGCTGAAGACCACCTGGCTGTTGCGCAGCAGGTCGGCGTAACTGACGTCGTCGGCGAACGGGTCGGCGCCACGCAGCAGCAGCTGCCAGGCATCACTGTTGGCTTCACCCCAGCTGCGGTCGCTGCCATGCCATTGTTTCCAGCCTTCGCTGCGCTGCTTTTCCACCGGCGCGTTGAACAGCACCCAGCCGGTATAGGGCGCAAAGCGCAGTGGTTCGCGCAGCCCACGCTGGCGCAGCTGCAGCAGCGCGCGCAATGCCGCGCGTGCTGCGGGCACGGTCAAGGCAGGCAATGCATGCGGACCGGGGCCGGCATCACCGCCGTCGTAGAACTGCACCAGCGGCAAGGCATCGCTGGCGGCGTTGGCCAGCAGCCAGTCCAGCCCCTGGCGGATCACCGCGTTGCCGTTGAGGGCGCCGGCGCGCAGGCGCACCAGGCCTTCGGGATGGCGATCACCGACCCGGCCATGCAGGCGAACGCCGTCGATCTCCACTTCATAGCGGCGGCTCTCCAGCGGCGTGCCCTGCAACCAGCCCAGCATGGCCGTGGCATACGGGCGGGTCTTGAGCCGCTCCACTTCAAACTGGCGCTCGCCGAGGATGCCCGACGGCAGCAGCCCGCGTGCGCGCAGCCGCGGGTACAGCGGCTCGCTGTCACCGGCCAGGGTGGCCTGCACCACGGCCAGCTGCACACTGCGCTTCTCCGCCCCACGCGAGGACAGCACCAGCGGCTCCAGGTCGTCGACGTCCTCGACGTCGTCGGCTAGGCGCAGGCCCAGCGACTGTGCGAGGAACTGCCCGGCCGGATCACACAGGAAACGACGCAGGCTCTCCAGCGAGACCTCTTCTTCCACCGCGTCGTCCACCGGCGGCGGCAGTGCGGCGTCGAACCACGGCAGCAGGCCGCCGCGCTGCCCGCCCAGCCGCCCGGCGGCCGGGTGCCACTGCCGGCGGTAGCTGAAGCGGCGTGGATCGCCGTCACCGAAGGCGGCCGGCGAGAACGGCTGCAGCGCGTGGCGCACGGTGAAGTCCCGCGTGGCGGTCGACGGATCGAGGTGATAGGCCGCGGCGGCATCGATCAGTTCGCTGACCAGCACCGAGGGTTCGCGCACGCTGCCATCGCGCGGGTCCGCGCCGAGGTAGCTGAGGTAGAACACGTCCTGCGCAGCAGCAAACAACTGCAGGAACAGGAAACGATCGTCTTCGCGGGTGGAGCGGTCGCCGGGACGGCGGCGCGGCGTATCCAGTTCGGCGGTGAGCTGGTTGAGGCCGGCGGCCGGGTCGCGACGCGGGAAATCACCATCGTTGAGGCCGAGCACGCAGATCACCCGGAACGGCAGCAGGCGCATCGGCACCATGCGGCCGAAGCTGATGCCACCGGTCAGCAGCGGCGCGCGCGTATCGGCCTCGGCAAGCGCACCGGCGAAGTGCGCACGCACCACCTCTGGTGGCACGCCATCGGCGAACCCGGCCTTGTACGCATCTTCGGCGAACTGGTTGAGCAGCTTGCGCAGGCGCTCCAGCGCGCGCTGGCTGTTGGGCGAGCTGGGTGGTGTCGGCAGCAGGGCATCGAGCAGCGACAGCAGGCGCTGCCGCCACTGTGCCGGGGTCAACAGTTCGCCCAGCCGGCGCTGGTAGACGGCCAGCACGCGCAGCAGGCGCAGCAGCCGGTCCAGCGCATCCAGCGCCCCGCCTTCCAGTTCGATCCACGGAGCCACCCCGACCAGATCCACCTCGCTGCCGGTGGCGTGGCCCAGCAGCAGGCGATCCAGCGCGAACTGCCAGGTGTAGGCGTCATCGCTGGGGGCCTGCAGCTGGTCGCGATGCTGGGCATCCAGGCCCCAGCGTGCGCCTGCCTGCTGCAGCCAGCCATGCAGTCGGTCGAAGTCCACCGCTTCCAGGCCGGCGGCCTCGGCCAGGGGTGCACTGGCCAGCAGATCCAGCACCTCGTTCAGGCCGAAGCGCGAAATCGGCAGGCCAAGCAGGTGCACGAACACGTCGGCCAGCGGCTCGCCAGCCAACGGACTGCTGTCGGCCAGCGCGTAGGGAATGTGTTCGTCCTCGCCCCCGCGTCCGCCGAACACCGCTTCCAGATAGGGCACATACGGATCGATGTCCGGCGCCAGCACGGCGATCTCGCGCGCCTGCAACGGCGGGTCGAAGCGCGGGTCCTGCAGCAGGCTGCGCAGCTGGTCGTGCAGCACCTGCAGCTCGCGCAGGCGGGTGTGGCAGGCGTGCACCTGCAGGCTCGGGTCGTCGCTGCGCAGGCCATCGCGCAGTTCACCGGAAGGCAAGGCACGACGGTGGAACAGGTCGCGCTGCAGGCGATGCAGCAGGCTGTCGGACAGCCCGCCCTGGTCCATCGTCGGCCGCGTGTCTTGCTCGGGGTCGGAATAAGCCGCGATCTCGCCGGCCGGATGCACCACTTCATAGCTGCCCAGCACCGCCATGAAATCGCGGCCGGCCGCACCCCACGCTTCCAGCAGGCGGTTCTCGCCGGCGGCCTCGCCGAACGGGTCCGGCGCACCGCTGCGCAGGCGCTCTGCCAGGGTCTGCAGGTCGCCCCAGTAGGACTGCACCGGCGTGGGCAGATAGAAATGCAGTTCGCCCACCCGCGACTGGGTGGCCATCACCCGCAGTACGTCGGGCGAGATGTTGAGGGTGGCGAACGCCGACATCCGCGGCGGCAGGCCCTGCGGCAGCGGTTGGCCGGCGCCCTCGAAGCGGTCCAGGTACGCCTGGATGCGGCGCGCGCGGTAACCATGGCCGGCGGCGATGCTGCGCCACAGGATGGCCTGCGGATCGGCCGCGTCGGCGCCGGCTTCCCAGCGCAGCAGCCAGTCGCGGCGCCAGGCCTGGTACTTCTCGAACACCGAGGCCAGTTCGCCGGCCAGGGCCCAGGGTTTGAGCGCGTCGCCCCCGGCAAGATAGGACTGCAGCGCGCGCATCGGTGGCTGCGCCAGCAGCTGCGGATCGCGCAGGGCCTGGTACAGGCGCCAGTGCAGGGCGGCCGCGTCCAGGTCGTCGGCTTCGCCCTCGACATTGGCGTTCAACGCACGGGCGACGAACTCACCGGGGGTCAGGAATTCCAGGTTGGCGGCCACGCCATACTCGGCGGCCAGTGTCGCCTGCAGCCAGCGCCGCATCGCCACCTGCGGGATCAGCACCACCTCCGGCGCCAGCAGCGGCTGTCCCGGCACCGGCACACGCACGTTGCGCGCCAGCAGGGCAGCCAGCACGTCCAGCGAATTGGAATGGTAGAGGCGGAAGTCGCTGCCCGGGTCACTCATCGTGCACAGTGTGCAGCACACCCGCCCGTATTCAATCCCGGGGTACGGTGATCGCGACGGATTGTTCCGGTCGTTTTCGGCATTGTCCCGGTCTGGCGACGGTCCGACCGTGCAACAATACTGCACCGTCCAGTCTGCTTATGTTCAGCAGTCTGACCCGATGCTTCAATGTCGAAAAAACGTTAAGGGTGCCCATGTCGGCTTCCACTCCCAGTCTGGTGCAGTTGTCCAACGTCCGCATCGACCGGAGCGGGCGCACGATCCTGCGCGACGTTTCGCTGCAGGTGCCCAAGGGCAGCATCACCGCGGTGCTCGGTCCGTCCGGCAGCGGCAAGTCGACCCTGCTGGCGGCGCTGACCGGCGAACTGCGTCCGGTTGCAGGCGACGTCACCCTGTTCGGCAAACCCATCCCGCAGCGTACCGCCGAGCTTCTGGAGATGCGCAAGAGCGTTGGCGTACTGCTGCAGGGCAATGGCCTGCTGACCGACCTGACCGTGGCCGAGAACGTCGCCCTGCCGTTGCGCACCCACACCCGCCTGCCGGCACCGGTGCTGCGCCGGCTGGTGCAGATGAAGCTGCATTCGGTCGGCCTGCTGGCCGCCGCCGATGCCTGGCCGCGTGAGCTGTCCGGTGGCATGGCCCGGCGCGTGGCACTGGCCCGCGCGTTGGCCCTGGACCCGCCGCTGATGATCTACGACGAGCCGCTGACCGGGCTGGACCCGATCGCCTCGGGGGTGATCATGAGCCTGATCCAGCGCCTCAACCACAGCCTGGGCCTGACCAGCATCATCGTCAGCCACCACGTGCACGAGACCCTGCCGATCTGCGACCAGGTAATCGCGATCGCCAATGGCGGCATCGTGTTCCAGGGCACGCCGGAGGCGCTGCAGACCAGCCAGGACCCGCTGCTGCAGCAGTTCCTGCATGGCCAGCCCGATGGTCCCATCCCGTTTGATGCCGCACCGCGCGCGAGGGTTGCCTGATGCCGTTCGTGCAAGCCACCCGCTCGCTGGGTCGTGCCGGCCTGTTCTCGCTGACCGTGCTGCGCGGTTCGCTGCCGACCCGTGATTTCCTGGCCGAGCTGACCCGCGAGATCTACAAGATCGGTGCGCGCTCGCTGCCGATCATCGCCGTGGGCGGTGCCTTCGTCGGCCTGGTGCTGACCCTGCAGGGCTACCGCACGCTGACCACCTTCGGTGCGGCCGACGCGCTGTCCACCCTGCTCGGCCTGTCGCTGTACCGCGAACTGGCACCGGTGCTGACCGCGTTGTTGTTCATCGGCCGCGCCGGCAGTTCGATCGCCGCCGAGCTGGGCCTGATGCGCGCCACCGACCAGATCAAGGCGCTGGAACTGATGGCCATCGACCCGGTGGCCAAGGCCGTGGCACCGCGCTTCTGGGCGGCGGTACTGACCGTGCCGCTGCTGACCGGCATCTTCTGTTCGCTGGCGATCAGTGCCAGCTATTTCGAAGCCGTGCACGTGCTGGGCCTGGACAACGGCGTGTTCTGGTCGGCGCTGCGTGGCAGCGTGGACTTCTGGGACGACTTCGGCGTGGCGATGCTGAAGTCGGCGATCTTCGGTGGTACCGCGGCCCTGGTGGCCGCCTATGTCGGCTTCCACGCCGAACCGACCATCGAAGGCACGTCCGTCGCCACCACCCGTGCGGTGGTCAACGCCTCGCTGCTGGTGCTGATGTTCAACTTCGTACTGTCGGCAATGTTGTTCACCTAACCCCTCCATCGGCGGTGCGCATCGGCGCGCGGCCACCACGACTGATCAGGTAATCCACATGGCCATCCGCGGTCCCAGACTCGAATTCTCCGTCGGCGCCTTCCTGCTGCTGGCCCTGGCCTCGCTGATGGTGCTGGCCGTAGCCTCGACCAACCAGCGCTGGAGCTGGGGTGGCGAAGGCTATGAACTCAAGGCACGCTTCTCCCAGGTCGGCCAGCTGCGCAAGCAGGCGCCGGTGAAGATCGGTGGTGTCACCGTCGGCCAGGTCGCAGCGATCGACCTGGACCCGGTGAAGTTCGAATCGATCGTGACCCTGCGCATGGACAGCAAGGTCAAGGATCTGCCGGCCGATACCTCGGCGGGCATCTTCACCAGTGGTTTGCTCGGCGAGAGCTATATCGGTCTGCAGCCCGGCGGCGATCCCGACGTGCTCAAGCCCGGCGAAGAGATCGTCTTCACCCAGCCGGCCGTGGACCTGATCCAGCTGGTCGGCAAATACATGTTCAGTGGCGGCGCCGGTGGCGGCGCTGCTCCGAAGCCCAACGATGGCGCGCAGGCGCCTGCAACGGAACCGCAACCATGAAGATGAAACTGATCCCGGCCCTGCTCGCCTCGTCGCTGCTGCTGGCTACCCCGTTCCTGGCCCAGGCACAGGCTGCCGCCCCCGCTGCTGCCGCCCCCCAGGGCCAGGCCGGCAAGGTGGTGATCGACGCCAGCACGCGCATCCTCACCACCCTGCAGCAGCGCCGTGCCGAATTCAGCGGCAACCCGGCCAGCCTGCGCAGCTATATCGACAGCGAGCTCAACCGCACCTTCGACCGCGACTATGCCGCGCGCCTGGTGCTGGGCACGCACGCACGCGGCGCTGCGGACGCTGACATCAAGCTGTTCGCCAATGCGATGGCCGACAACCTGATGCAGCGCTATGGCTCGACCCTGCTCAACATCCAGGGCAAGCCGAGCTTCCGCCTGAAGGGCGAAAGCCCGCTGCCGGGCAACCGCGGCGTGCGCGTGAGCACCGAGCTGGTGCGTGCCGGCAGCGAGCCGACGCCGGTGGAGTACTGGATGCGCAACGAAGGCGGCCAGTGGAAGATCTTCGACGTGAACATCGAAGGCATCTCCTACGTGCAGACCTTCCGCAACCAGTTCGATGCCCCGCTGCGACAGAAGGGCATCAAGCAGGTGGCCACCGAACTGCGCAGCGGCAGCATGCAGGCTGGGCCGGCCGGCAATGGCAAATAAGGCGCTGGCGCTGCTGGAAGGTGACACCCTGCGCCTGCGCGGGGTGCTCGACCGTGCAGCGGTGATCGCGCTGTGGCCGCAACTGCAGGCCCTGCCTGCGCAGCTGTCGCGGCTGGAACTGGCGGAGGTCGAGCGCGTGGACAGCGCCGGCCTGGCGTTGTTGGCCGAGTTGGCCGCACGCGCGCGCCAGGGCGGCCATCCGCTGACAATCTCCGGCGCCCCCGCCGGCTACAACGAGCTGAGCGCGGCCTACCGGCTGTCGCCCGACCTGGACTTCAACGCTACTTCTGCTGCGAGCTGACATGAACGTCGTGCGCGTTTTCCCTCTGATCCTCCTGGCCGCCGCGCTCAGCGCCTGTGCCGGCAAGCCGGCGCGCAGCGACGCGCCGACCGCCGACACCGTGGTGCCGGCGACGAACACCACCACGGTCGACAACGCTGCTGGTGCGGATGCGCCTGCTGCGAGCGTCGCAGCCGACGCCCCCGTACCTGCTGCGGCCGCGCCGGCACCGGCTACCGCCTCGCAGGGTGCAACCGGCAGTGATGCCACCGCCGCCGCACCGGGCGGCGATGACGACTTCGACGCGCTGTACGGCGCCAATGGCAGCACCACCAGCACTACCGCGTACGACCCGTGGGAACCGTTCAACCGCAAGGTGCACGGGTTCAACAACGCCGTCGACCGCGGTATCGCTCGCCCGCTGGCAACCGCCTATACCCACGTGGTGCCGCGCTTTGCCCGTACCGGCGTGAGCAACTTCTTCAGCAACCTGCGTGCGCCGCTGACCATCACCAACCAGCTGCTGCAGGGCCGCCCCGGCGACGCCTGGGACAGCCTGGGCCGGTTCCTGATGAACAGCACGCTGGGCATCGGTGGCCTGTTCGACCCGGCCAGCAAGGCGATGGTGCCGCGACGCAACGAGGACTTCGGGCAGACCCTGGGCGCCTGGGGCTGGCGTCGTTCGCGCTACGTGGAACTGCCGTTCTTCGGCCCGCGTACCGTGCGTGATGTGTTCGGCCTGGCCGGTGACATCCCGCTGTCGCCGATCCGCCGCATCGAAAGCGACAAGTACCGCATCGGTCTGCAGGGCCTGCAGCTGGTCGATACCCGCGCGCAGCTGCTGGCGATCGACGACCTGCGCGATACCGCGGTGGACGAATACGCCCTGGTCCGCGATGCCTGGATGCAGCGCCGCAACTACCAGATCGAGAACGACCTGCGTGGCAAGCGCGAGCGTGGCAGCGACGATGCGAACTCGCCGATCCCGGTCGATGCGATGCCGATGCCGCAGTGGACCAATTGACCGCTGCCGGCAACGCATGAAAAAACCCCGCCTCGGCGGGGTTTTTTGTTTTACCGGCAGGTGCCAACCTTGGTTGGCACGTCGTCTTCAGGCCGCCAGCGCCGCCTCGACCGCTTCGCGCAGGCGCGCGTCATCGGCGGCAACGTCCGGGGCAAAGCGGGCGATGACCTTGCCATCGCGGCCAACCAGGAACTTCTCGAAGTTCCACAGCACCGCCGGTGCCGGGTGGATCGGAATCTCCTTGCTGGCCAGGCGCTCGCGCAGCGGGCCTTCACCGATCGCCTGCGGCTGCGCGGCGGTCAGCTGCTGGTACAGCGGGTGGGTATCTTCACCGGCCACGCTGATCTTGGCGAACATCGGGAAGCTCACATCGTAGGTCAGCTGGCAGAACTGCTGGATCTCCGCCTCGCTGCCCGGCTCCTGGCCGAGGAAGTTGTTGGCCGGGAAGCCCAGTACTTCCAGCCCCTGCGCGTGCTTTTCCGCATACAGCGCCTGCAGGCCTTCGTACTGCGGGGTCAGGCCACACTTGGACGCCACGTTGACCAGCAGCAGCACCTTGCCCTGGTAGTCGGCAAGAGAGGACGGCTGGCCGTCGATGGTGGTGAGGGAAATATCCTGGATCGAGGTGCTCACGCGGGGCTCCGGCTACAGCGGGGAAAGGCCCACCAGCATACCGCCGCACGTGACCGGTAGTGCCGGCCGCTGGCCGGCAGCCTCATGAATCTTCGGGAACGGTCGTGCAGCTGCCGGCCAGCGGCCGGCACTACCCTCAGTCGACGCAGAGGGTGCCTTGTGCCTTGCCACCGTCGATGCGTTGCCGGCAACCGAAGTTCTGGCTGACATCACGCTGGCAGGTGCCTGTTGCCACCGCGCCTGCTGCAGGACTTGCCGGCGTCGGCATAGGGAATCACGCACTCCACCCGCTGCAGGCGGCCCAACGGCTGCAACGTACCGCACGTGACCGGTAGTGCCGGCCGCTGGCCGGCAACCTCATGACTCTTCGGGAACGGTCGTGCAGCTGCCGGCCAGCGGCCGGCACTACCTTCAATCCACGCAGAGGGTGCCTTGTGCCTTGCCACCGTCGATGCGTTGCCGGCAACCGAAGTTCTGGCTGACATCACGCTGGCAGGTGCCGGTTGCCACCGCGCCTGCGGTCACCTCGGCGGACGCCAGGCACTGGCCGCTGCAGTCGCTCTTGCTGCTGCAGGACTTGCCGGCGTCGGCATAGGGAATCACGCACTGCACCCGCTGCAGGCGGCCCAACGGCTGCAGGGTACCGCCCGCCGCGCGGCAGTCCACATCGCGTGCTTCTTCATAGGCTGCAGCAGCTTCAGGGCTGTCGACCACCGTGGCTGCCGCGCCTGCATCGTCACTGGCGGGTGGAGCACTGCTGCAGGCGGCAAGCAGCACGCCCAGGGCAGCGCTGGCAAGGAATCGGAGGCGCATGGCGGTACCTGGTCAGTGAGGACGGCGCCAGCATACGCACCCGGCGATGCAGGTGGCGTGTCAGCCGGCGTTGCCGTCTTCCTCTCCGTCGGCAGAGGTCAACTGCTGCAACGGATCGGGGGTCAGCTCAGGGGGCAACGCGCGCTTTGATTTGCTGCCCAGTTCGGCAAGTCGGCGAGCACGGCTGATGGCTGACTGCGGCGAATCGATCAGGCGGTTGCGCGCGTCGGCGTAAGCCTTGCCTGCATCGTCGAGCTTCCTGCCCATGGCATTGAAGTCCTGCAGGAATCCGGTCAGGGCGTCCAGCACCAGTCCACCGGCTTCACTGATCTTCAATGCCTGCTTCTGCACCTTGTCACGTGTCCACAGACGCTCGGCCACCCTCAACAGGGCCATCAGCGTGTTGGGCGAGGCAAACACCACGCGGTTGTCGAAGGCATAAGCCTGCAATGCACCATCAGCGCCCAGTGCCGCCGACAGTGCGCCTTCGATGGGAACGAAAGCGATGGTGATATCCAGAGTCTCGCTGCCAAGAGCCTTCGGATAGTTCTTTTCGCCCAGATCCTTGACGTGCTGGCGCAGCGCCACCGCATGGCGGCGCAGTGCATCTTCGGACTGTTCCGGCGTGGCGGCATTCATCGCTTCCTGCCAAGCGATCAGGTTGACCTTGCTGTCGATCACCACGCTGCGCTCATCGGGGAACTGCACCACCACGTCCGGCCGCAGGCGCGCGCCCTCATCATCCACCGCGTGCTTCTGCCGCTGGTAGTGGACGCCTTCCTCCAGGCCTGAGCCACGCAGCACGTTGTCGAGCATCAGCTCACCCCAGTCGCCGCGTACCTTGGCACTGCCTTTCAGTGCATTGGTCAGCGCCGAGGCCTGTGCGGCCATGTCCTGGTTGAGGGTCTTCAGTTCGCCCACCGCGCCAAGCAGGCTGGCACGCTGCCGCGCCTCTTCCCCGTACAGCGTGTCGACCCGGTTGCGGAAATCCCCCAGCCTGTCGGCAAAGGGTTTGAGCAGCCCTTCGATGTCCGCGCGTGACTGCACCGTGGCCTGGCGCACGTTCTTTTCGAACTGTTGCCCGCGTTCGTCGAAAACCTTGCCCGCCAGTTCCGCGAAGGCACCGGACAGTTTTTCCTTGGCGGTATCCAGATAGCTGCGCAGTTCGGCGCTGGCGCGTTCGGAATGCTGCAGGTTGGCCAGGGCGCGCGCGTGTTCACCATGAAGTTGCTGGTAACGCTGCTGCGCCTGCTGCAGCTCCGTGCTGGACTGGGCCAGATCGGCCCGTACCTGCGCCAAGGCAGCTTCGCGCTCGGCCAACATCGCTTCACGACTGGACGCCAATGCGGCCTCCCGCTCCACGCGTGCGGTCAGGGTAGTGACAAGCTGGGCGTGCTGCTGGCTTCGGCCGCGCTCGCTTTCCAGCTCCGCCAGCAAGGTTTCCAGCCGCCCTCTCAGTTGGCCGGCGTCAACCAGTGCGAGGCGATGCTGTTCGCGTTCGGTAACCAGCTGTTGCTGTACTTCGGCAGCGGGTGCGCTGGTGGATGCGCGACGCCACAACAGCACCAGCACCAGCAGCGTCGCCAGCAGCAGCACCACGGCGACAATCATGAGGACTTCGATGTTCATGCGGCCAGTGTAGCCCCGCCGCGCTAGCCTTGGTTGGACCACGACGGACCCGCCCATGCTTGTTCTCTACGGAAAGCCCACCTCGATCAACGTGCGCAAAGTGCTGTGGCTGTGCGCCGAACTCGATCTGTCGTTCTCCCATGATCCGGCACCTGCGCCGGACGTGCTGTCCACGCTGAATCCGAACCGGCAGGTACCGGTGCTGCGCGATGGCGACTTCCTGCTGTGGGAGTCCAACAGCATCTGCCGCTACCTGGCCGCACGCCAGGGCCGCGATGACCTGCTGCCGTGCGCCGCACAGGCCCGTGCCTTGGTCGAACAATGGATGGACTGGCAGGCCACCGAGCTCAACAGCGCCTGGCGCCACGTGTTCATGGCCCGCGTGCGCCAGCACCCCGACTTCGCGGACGACGCACGCGCCGAGGCAAGCCTGGAACAATGGAACCGCCTGATGACCGTGCTCGACCACCAGCTTGCCGCCAGCAATGCCTACGTGGCGGGCATCGACTTCAGCCTGGCCGACATCGTCCTCGGCCTGTCGACACAGCGCTGGCGCAGCACCCCCGGCAACAAACCGGCGCTGCGCCACGTAGACGCCTGGTTCGAACGCCTGCGCCCCCGGCCGGGCTTCAACGAGCATGTAGACAACGGCGTGGCGTAAGGGGGGCCGGCAGGGCGGCGCCCTGCACCCGCAGAGGCAACGTCAACATCAAGAGCTGGCGTTCCGTGGGATGGCGGGATGGCATGGATTTGCGGGACACGCCGTAAACCCGTCCATGGGGGCTCGTAGGCGCCATCCATGGCGCCTGCGGTCCCGCAAACCCATGCCACCCCGCCTTTCACGGATCTCCGCGATCTGCAGTAGATCCACGCCATGCGTGGATGATGGTCAGAGGCTGGGTTGGCCCGGCGTTACCAGCCTTCCAGCACGATCTTGCCCTTGGCCCGGTGGCTCTCCAGCAGCGCATGCGCGCGCCGCAGGTTGGCCGCGTCGATGCGCCCGAAGTGCTCGCCCAGCGTGGTCTGCAGCACGCCGGCATCGACCAGATCGGCCACCCGGTTCAGCAGTTCGTACTGGCGCTGCATGTCCGCGGTCCTGTACAGCGGTCGGGTGAACATGGATTCCCAGTGCAGCGACAGCGCCTTGCGCTTGAGCGCCATCACATCGATCTGGCCCGGATCATCGATCAGCCCCAGCTGCCCCTGCGGTGCCAGCAGCTCGACGAGCTGCGCATAGTGCTGGTCGGTGTGGGTCAGGCTGGCCACATGGTCCACCTGGGTGATGCCCAGCCGGGCCAGGCCCTCGGCCAGCGGCCGGGTGTGGTCGACCACATGGTGCGCGCCCATCGCCTGCACCCAGTCCTGGGTCTCCGGGCGCGAGGCGGTGCCGATCACCGTCAGCTTCGTCAGCCTGCGCGCCAACTGCACCAGGATCGAACCCACGCCACCCGCTGCACCGATCACCAGCAGGGTCTGGCCCTCGCCGCCGCCTTCGGCGATGCGCAGGCGGTCGAACAGCAGTTCCCATGCGGTGATCGCGGTCAACGGCAGCGCCGCAGCGGCGGCATCGTCCAGGCTGGCCGGCTTGCGGCCAACGCTGCGCTCGTCCACCAACTGGTACTCGGCATTGCTGCCCGGGCGATCGATCACACCGGCGTAGTACACCGCATCGCCGGGCTGGAACAGGGTCACCTCGCTGCCGACCGCTTCGACCACACCGACCGCATCCCACCCCAGCACGCGCGGGCCGTCGGTGGCGGCGCCGCGCCGCACCTTGGCGTCGACCGGATTCACCGCCACCGCGCGCACCGCCACCCGCAGGTCGCGCGGGCCCGGCTGGGGCAGGGGCAGGTCGAGATCGATCAGGGCCTGCGGGTCGTCGATCGGCAGGCCGGCTTGGGTGTAGGCAATGGCACGCATGGGGGATATCCAGGGAGGAGAGACCACAGCGTGCGCCGTGCGCAGGGGGGCGGAAAGGCGCAGAATCGGTCAACACTTTCACTGCAGCAATGAAAATGGTCCGCTTCGACGATCTGCAGCTGTTTGTCCGTACCGCCGCGCTGGGCAGCTTCTCCCAGGCCGCGCGCGAGGCCGACCTGCTGCCGGGCCAGGTTGCCGCGGCGGTGGCGCGACTGGAACGCGAACTGGACCTGCGCCTGTTCGTACGCACCACCCGCAGCCTGCGGCTGACCGCCGAAGGCGCGCTGTATCTGCCCTACGCACAGGAGGTTCTGAGCACCCTGCGCGAAGGCCAGGCGCGGGTGCAGGGCGAGGACGCCGAACTGCACGGCACCCTGCAGTTGTCGGCGCCGTCGGACTTCGGCCGCAACCTGCTGCTGCCGTGGCTGACCGCGTTCCGCGCGGCGCATCCACGGCTGCGCCTGCACCTGCGCCTGTCCGACGAAGTGGCCGACGTGTTCCGCGACCCGGTCGACGTGGCCATCCGCATCGGCCACTTCGACGACGCCAGCTACGTCGCCCTGCCCTTGCTGGAACAGAACCGGCGGGTGCTGGCTGCGTCGCCCGGGTACCTGCGGCGGCGTGGCACGCCCAGCCGCCTGGAAGATCTGCGCGAGCATGATTGCCTTGTCTACCAGCTCGGCGGCCGCGCCTACGATCGCTGGTCGTTCGAGATTGAGGGGCGCCGCGTGGTGATCCCGGTGCGCGGGCCACTGGTCTGCGACGACGCCGACGTGGTGCGGCGCTGGGCGGTCGCCGGCGAGGGCATCACCTACAAGTCCTGGCTGGACGTCCGCGACGACGTGCTGGAAGGGCGCCTGCAGGTGCTGCTGGATGGCATCGGCAGCCACATTCCCCTGCAGCTGGTCTGCCCCCATCGCAAGCAGTTCTCACCGGCGGTGCGGCAACTGCACGCGCAGCTGCGCCAGCATCTGCAACCGCTGCTGTCCGCCATGCCCGGCAATGGCGACACGCCCCTGTCGCCTGCGCCAGCACTGGCCGACAATGGCGCTCCCCCGTTGTAAGAGAGTCGCGCCATGCCGTGGATGGGCATCCAGGATCTGTGGACCTTCCTGCTCGCTGTGCTGGTGTTTCTGGCGCTGCCCGGGCCGGGCACCTTCACCCTGCTGACCGCTACCGGTCGCGGCGGTGTGCGCGGCGGCTACACGGCGCTGGCCGGCCTGCTGGTCGGCGACCAGATCCTGATGTGGCTGGCACTGGCCGGCGTGGCCGCGCTGCTGAAGGCCAATCCGACGGTGTTCCATGCCGTGCAGTATCTGGGCGCGGCGTATCTGGTGTGGGTCGGCATCAGCCTGTTGCGCACGCCCAAGGGTGACGGTGCCGACGTTGGCCCGGTGCGCATGCAGCCCGGACGCTACTTCCACCAGGCGATCCTGGTCAGCCTGCTCAATCCGAAGGCGATCCTGTTCTACATGGCCTTCCTGCCGTTGTTCATCGACCCGAAGGCCCACCAGGGCATCGCTACGTTCGCCGCGCTGGCCGGGATCATCTTCGTGGTCAGCATCGCCTACTGCTCGCTGCTGATCTGGGTCGGCAACCTGGCCCGCCGCCGGTTGATCCAGCACCCGCGGGTCAGCGATGCGCTACGGCGTGTTGCCGGCCTGTTCCTGGTCGGCTTCGGCATCCGCCTGGGCCTGAACGGCTGAGATCCCGTCGGCCTGGCAGGCCGCGCGCAGGTGGTCGATGAACACCCGCAGCTTGGGCGCCATATGCTCGCGCGCCGGGTAGTACAGATGAAAGCCGGGGAACGGCGGCTGCCAGTCCTCCAGCACGCTGCGCAGGCGGCCGGCAGCCAGGTCGTCGGCGACCAGTGAGGCGAACCCCTGCGCCATGCCCAGCCCAGCCAGCACCGCCGCATAGGCCAGTTCGGCATCGTTGAACACCAGCCGGCCCTCGACGGCTACGTCCAGGTCACGCCCCTCACGGCTGAATTCCCAAGGCATCAGCCGGCCATTGGCGCGGCGATGGACGATACAGTCGTGGCCCTGCAGCTCCTGCGGGCTCTGCGGCACACCGTGGCGCGCGAAGTAGCCCGGCGTGGCCACCACCACCTGGCGCTCGGGCGGCCCGATCGGCACCGCGATCATGCCCTGCGCCAACGATTCCCCCAGGCGGATGCCTGCGTCGAAACCCTCGGCGACCAGATCGGTCAACGCCGGTTCCACGCACAGTTCCACCTCCACCTGCGGATACCGGGCCAGGAAGGACGGCAGCGCCGGCAGGACCCGGCGCTCGGCAACGATGCGTGGCAGGGTGATGCGCAGCCGACCGGCCGGCACGGTCCGCGCGCTGTCCAGGTCCTCGAAGGCCGATTCGATCTGTGCCAGCCCGCCACGTACGCGCTGCAGGAAGCGCGCACCGTGCTCGGTCAGGCCCACCCGGCGCGTGGTCCGTTGCAACAGGCGCACGCCCATCCGCGCTTCCAGCGCGCGCACGCTCTGTGACAGTGCCGAGGTCGAAACACCAAGCGCATCTGCGGCGCGGGTAAAGCTGGCGTGGTCGGCCACGTGGACAAACGCGACCACCGCCGACAGCGGTGCGGAGGGATCCATTGTGAAGCCTTCCTTCATTGTCAGTTCGGCTGTGTCCAGTTTATCCACAGGATCATCGGGCGGATGCTTTCCCTCCCGGCGGCACACCGCCTCCTCCAATGGAATGCCACATGTCACTTGATCACTACCGCCTGCTCGGTCGCTCCGGCCTGCGTGTCAGCCCGATGGCGCTGGGCACGATGACCTTCGGTGCCGACTGGGGGTGGGGCGCGGACGAAGCCGAGGCCCGCCGCATCTTCGATGCCTACGTCGAACGCGGTGGCAACTTCGTTGATACCGCAAACAACTACACCAATGGCAGCGCCGAGACGCTGCTCGGACGATTCGCCCAAGGCCGCCGCGAACGGCTGGTCATCGCCAGCAAGTACACCCTGGCGACCGTGCCCGGCGATCCGAACAACGCCGGCAACCACCGCAAGAGCATGATGCGCTCGGTGGAGGACAGCCTGCGCCGGCTCGGCACCGACTACCTGGATCTGCTGTACATGCACGCCTGGGACGACACCACCGGGGTGGACGAGGTGATGCGCGGTTTCGACGATCTCGTGCGCAGCGGCAAGGTGCTGTATGCCGGCATCTCGGACACGCCGGCCTGGCAGATCGCCCGCATGCAGACCCTGGCCGACCTGCGCGGTTGGGCGCCACTGGTGGCCCTGCAGATCGAATACAGCCTGATCCAGCGCAGCGTCGAACAGGAGCTGCTGCCGATGGCCGAGGCGCTCGGGTTGGGCGTGGTGGCGTGGTCGCCGCTGGGCAGCGGGGTGCTGACCGGCAAGTACAGCGCGGCTGATCTCACCGCGGCCGAGCCGCTGGAGGCTACGCCGGGCGGTTCCCGGCGCAACGTGGCCCTCATCAATGGCGCGTTGACGCCGCGTTCGTTGAACATCGCCGGGGAAGTCGCTGCCGTCGCAGCGGAACTGTCGCACTCGGCTGCGCAGGTCGCTCTGGCCTGGCTGCTGCAACGACCCGCGGCCGGGGCCATGCCGATCGTCGGTGCACGCACCCTGGACCAGTTCGAACACAACCTGGCGGCGCTGGATCTGGCGCTGCCGGCTGAGGCGCTGGCACGGCTGGATGCGATCAGCGCGGTCGCGCCTGCCTTCCCGCACGACTTCCTGCAGATGCCGCTGCCACGCATGCTGATGAGCGGTGGTACGCGTCTGCAGCCACGCGCGCTGGGCAGGTAACAGCGGGGGCGCGCTATGCTGGCGCCCCTCGTTGGACAAGAGCGCCATGGCCGCAACACCAACGCTCGCGGTCGCAGCAGCCCTGGTGCTGCTGCTTGCCAGTGGACCGGCCACGGCCGCACCGGACCACCGCTGCCTCAGCGGTGGCCGCGACAACACGATCCACCTGGAATGGCGCTGGCTGGACGATGGCCGCGCCGATGTGCGCTATGCCGGGCACAGCGAGCGCCTGCCACTGCGCCGGATCTCCGAACAGACCACGGTGCTGGACGAAGACCGCCCCTACCAGTTCGATACCGTCTGGGAAGAGCGCGTGGACGGTCGCATCAACGGTCACTACACACTGAGCACGCAGGGCGCACGGATCTACAGCTTCAGCTACGTGCGTGCCCGGGACGGTCGCCGCACGGACTTCGACGAAGACGTCAACGCCTTTCAGGACGACGGCTGTCACTGGTAGGCGCCTGCGCTGAGGCCGTTTGTGCCGTTTCCGGCAGAGTGTTCAGCGTCCAGCGCGCGCTGTGTCGGCCATGACCCCCGTCAGTGGCAATGCTGCGCTGCGTTCGGTCACACTCGGGGACTTGTCGTTCTCAGTCACCCCTTCCGAGGCCTGCATGTCCCTGCTCCGGCGCAAGTCCCTAGATTCCGTCACCGTCCATGAAGCCGGCCGGCGTCTGGTCCCGACCCTCAGCTGGCCGCACCTGATCGCGCTGGGCATCGGCGCCATCGTCGGCACCGGCATCTACACCCTGATCGGCGTGGGTGCCGACCGCGCTGGCCCGGCCGTGCTGATCTCCTTCGCCATCGCCGGCGCGGTGTGTGCCTGCGCGGCATTGGCCTATGCAGAGCTGTCCACGATGATGCCTGCCGCCGGCAGTGCCTATACCTACAGCTACAGTGCCCTGGGCGAAGTGTTTGCCTGGGTGGTGGGCTGGAGCCTGATCCTGGAGTACTCGCTGGTGGTGAGTACCGTGGCGGTCGGCTGGTCCGGCTATTTCGTCGGCTTCCTGGAATGGGTACATACCCAGTTCGGCTGGGACCTGCGCCTGCCGGCGATGCTCGCGGCAGGCCCGCACGTCGATGGCGGCATGATCAACCTGCCCGCCATCGTCATCACCTGGCTGGTGGCCCTGATGCTGATGGCCGGTACCAAGGAAAGCGCCACCCTCAACGCGATCCTGGTCGTGTTCAAGCTGATCGCGCTGGCGATCTTCGTGGCGGTGGCCCTGCCGGCGTTCGACGCCAACAACCTGCAGCCGTTCATGCCTTACGGATTCGCCAAGACGCTGGGCCCGGATGGCGTCGAGCGCGGCGTGATGGCGGCGGCGGCGATCATCTTCTTCGCGTTCTACGGCTTCGACGCGATCTCCACCGCCGCCGAAGAAACCAAGAACCCCGGGCGCGACCTGTCCATCGGCATCATCGGCTCGATGGTCGGCTGCACCATCGTGTACGTGCTGGTGGCGCTGGCTGCGATTGGTGCGATGAGCTACACCGTGTTCGGCCAGAGTGCCGAGCCGCTGGCATTGATCATGCGCCAGCTGGGCCAGCCCACCGCCGCGATGCTGATCGGCGTGATCGCGATCATCGCCCTGCCGACCGTGCTGCTGGCCTTCCTGTACGGCCAGAGCCGCATCTTCTTCGTCATGAGCCGCGATGGACTGCTGCCGCGTGGCCTGTCCAAGGTCAACGCACGTACCGGCACGCCGGTGGCGACCACGCTGTTCACCGCCCTGGTGGTGTCGGCACTGGCCGGCGTTGCACGCCTGGACGAGATCGCCGCACTGGCCAATGCCGGTACCCTGGCCGCGTTCACCGCCGTTGGCATCTGCCTGGTGGTGCTGCGCGTGCGTGAGCCGAACCGCGAGCGTACATTCCGCACGCCGTTGGCCTTCATTGTCGGCCCGCTGGCGGCGCTGGGCTGCATCTACCTGTTCATCAGCCTGCCGCACACCACCCAGCTGTACTTCCTGGCGTGGAACGTGGTCGGCCTGGTGCTGTACTTCGCCTACAGCCGTCGCAACGCGCTGATCGGCCGGTAAAGGCAGCGCCGGGCCATGCCCGGCGGTCTTTGGGTCGTGCCGGCCGCTGGCCGGCAACCTTCGTATCAATTGGCTGCATGCAGTTGCCGGCCAGCGGCCGGCACTACCGCAGGGCGGCTAACCGCCCTGCTTTGCCGCATGGTCCTGCGCCTGGCGCATCACCCGCAGCAGGTTGCCGCCCCAGATCGCGGCGATCTGTTGTTCGCTGTACCCCTTGCGCAGCAGCCACGCGGTGATCTTCGGCAGCTGGCTGACATCGGGCAGGTCGCTCAGGCCACCACCGCCATCCCAGTCCAGACCGATGCCGACGTGCTCGGGGCCGACCACCTTCAGGATGTGCTCGAAATGGGCGAAGAAGTCGTCCAGGCTGGCGTGGCGCACAGGGTGTTCGTGGTCCAGTGCGTGCTCGGCCTTCTGCAGCGCCACGCCCTGTTCGATGGTCATGCCTTCCCAGCCACCCAGCTGCTTGCTCAGGGCTTCTTCGGCCTGCTTGCGCTCGGGCGACTTGGCGGTGTCGATCAGGTAGCCGCCATACGCGTTCACCTGGATCACCCCACCAGCCTTGGCCAGCTTGCGCAGGCGCGCGTCATCAAGATTGCGTGGGTGGTCGTAGACCGCCTTGGCCGAGCTGTGCGACAGCACGAACGGCACCGGCATCATCGCCAGCAGATCGTCGAACACGGCATCGGAGGCGTGCGACTGGTCGATGACGATGCCCAGCTTCACCGCCTCGCGCACCAGGTCCTTGCCAGCCGGGCTCAGGCCCTTCCATTCAGCCCCCTTGGGATCGGTGGCCGAATCGGCGAACTCGTTGTTGGCGAAGTGCACGGTGCTGAGCAGGCGCAGGCCCGCCCGGTGATAGAACGACAGCAGGCTGGGATCGGCCACCAGCGGACTGGCGTTCTCCATGCTGATGTAGACCACGCGCTTGCCGGCGGCCTTGATCCGCGCCGCGTCATCGGCGGTCAGCGCCAATGCGAAGCGCTCGGGATTGGCGGCCAGCATCTGCCGGATCTCCAGCAACCGCTGCAGGCCGTGGTCGCGCTCGGCCAGATGCGCGGCGGCCGTGCGGTCGCCCTGGTCGGTATAGATCGCCCAGAAGCCGCCATCAAGCGCACCTTCGACCATGCGCGGGTAGTCCACCTGCGAGAGTGCATTGCGGTCGTGCCGCTGCTCGATGTCGAAGCCGGTGCGGCCGAAATTGGCCGGCGTATCCAGATGACTGTCCAGGGTCAGCAAGCGCTGCTGCAGTGCCTTGGCACGGGCCAGCTCCTGCGCGCTGAAGTCGATGGCATGGGCGGACAGCGGCGCACTCAGCGCCAGGGCGACCAGCAGGGACAGACGACGCAACGACGGCATGGGCATCCACCGGCAATGGGAAGGACACGACCATAGCGCCGCGACGGCCAACGCCGGTAGTGCCGTATTGATCCGCCGGCTCCATTACACTCGCCGGCAGCCGATAAATCAGCGTGCAGCACCGCGTGCTGCGTCGACCATGGAATGGAAGCATCGATGTCGAACTCCCAGCCTCCAGCGCTGCCCGCGCAGGGCCAGGCGCCTGTCCCCGCCAGCACGGTCACCGTCGAACAGCTCAAGCGTGATGTGCTGCCAACGTTGTTTGCCGGGCGTACCGACATCGGCCGCTATGGCCCGGCCGACCTGGCCAGCGCCAGCGCCGAGCCGGCCTGGCAGGATGGCAGCGCCAACGCACTGGCCCAGGCGCTTGCCGAACTGGTCAGCCGGCTGTCCGAACATGATCCCAATGCGCTGCTGCAGCGCGCGGGATGGTGGGAGCGGTTCACCGGTGCCGATATCGAAGAACGCCTGCGCCGTCGCATTGCCATGGGCAGCAACGGCGACGTCCTGGCCAGGATCGAGCGCGAAGCCATCGCCGTGCGGGCCAGCGTCGATCGACTGGATGCGCAGCTGCTCGAGCATGACGTGCAGGGGGTGCGACTGCAGGTGTACATCGATGCAGGCGTGCAGTTCCTGCAGGAGCTGCCAGCGGCCGTCGACAGCGACGATGGCGCGCCGGTGCTCGACCGTCCGGTCGAGCGGCTGCAACGCCGCGTAGCCAACCTGACCGCGCTGCTGGCCAGCCATTCGATGAGCCGGATGCAGGTGCAGCTGGCACGCAGCCATGCCATCGACCTGCTGGACCGTTACAGCGAGACGGTGCAGATCCTGCTGCCGATCTGGCGCCAGACCATCCAGGCGCTGCACAACAGCGACAACGCCAGCCCGCAGATGATCGCCAGCGCGGCCCAGGCACAGGACCAGCTGAAACAGGCCCTGCAGCAGTTGCTGCGCACATCGGCGGTGCCGGCATGAGCGCGCCGGTACGCGATCCGCTGCAGATCCCGCCGGATCTGCAGGCGCGGGTGGAAGCTGTTCCGGGCCTGCGCGCGTTCTACCGGCGGGCCTCGCTGCTGCGGGTCTTCGGCTTGGCCTGCCTTCCGCTGGCGGCAACGGCGCTGTCCTACATGGCGCTGGCATTTACCGGCACCGAGCTGGGCCCCCCGTCGTGGGCACAGGTGCCGGCCGGCTATGGGTCGAAGGACACGGGCAGGCAGTTGCTCATCCTGCTGGTCATGACCCCCTTGCTGCTGGTGTGGATGTTCTTCGGCGTGCGCGACCTGCTCAGCCGCCATCGCCTTCGCCGCTTCGCCTGGTCATTCGCGCTGGGTTCGATGCTGCTGTGCGGTGCCTGGGGAAGCATGGGCATCACCGCACCCGCCATCGGCCAGGGCGATCGCCTCGACCATCGCCAGCTGGACGCGCTGATCGCCAGTCCAGACTTCAGCGGCTTCAGCCCCCAGTGGCAGGCCTATCTGCGTGCACAGCAGGAGCTTCCCTACGGCGTCGCCTCGTCGGCCGTGGTCGCCACTGCCCGTGCGTTGGCCAATGGCGAAGACATAGGTGTTCCGGTATCGCCGGCAATGCAGTCCCGCTTCGAGAAGGCAGCAGGGCTGCCCCGCTCTGAACGGTCGCAGCGATGGCATCAGCAGCGTCTGCTGGGCTGGCTTCTGTTCGACGTCGGCTGGGTGCTCGCGCTGCTCGCGGTTCCGGCGCTGCTGGCGCTGGGCGCGGTGGCGATCGTGCTCGGCCACCATCTGCGGCGCAGGTCCGAGGTGATCAACGGGTTGCTGCAGCAGCTGCAGCCGGTTCCTGCGCCGCCACGCGCGCAGCCCTGAGGCTGGCGCGCGGGGGCAGTCTTCGGCGCTGTGTGGGGGAGCCGGGCATCGCCCGGCTCCACACCCCGTAGGTCAGTCCACCACGCGGCAGAACACGGCCTTCAGGTAACGCGATTCCTGCACGTGGGCCATGAACGGATGGTCCGGGCCGGCGCCGGCCACCTTCAGGATCTGGATGGTGCGGCCGGAGAAGTACGCCGCACGACGCAGCATGTCCAGGAACTGGTCCTCGGCCACCAGGCCGGTGCAGGAGAACGTGGCGAACAGGCCACCGGGCTTGACCACGCCCAGCGCCAGCTTGTTCATGTCCAGGTACTTCTTCAGCGCGGTGATGACCTGGTCGCGGTCGCGGGTCATCTTCGCCGGGTCCAGGATCACCACGTCGTACTGCTCACCGCGGTTGGCCGCATCGCGCAGCCACGGGAAGATGTCGGACTGGACGAACTTCGGGCGCACGTTGTTCAGACGTGAATTGCCCTTGGCGATCTGGATGACGTCCTCATCGATGTCGATGCCGACCACTTCCGATGCACCGCGCGCGGCCGCGTACACGGCGAAACCGCCGGTGTTGCAGCACAGGTCGAGCACGCTCTTGCCTTCCACCTGCTGGCTCAGCCACTCACGGTTCTCGCGCTGGTCGGCGAAGAAACCGGTCTTGTGCGCACCGGCCGGGTCGGCGCGGAACTTGATGCCGTACTCGGTGATCACCGACGCTTCGGTGGTGGTGTTGCCGTGGAAATCGAAGCTTTCCTGCTTCTGCACGTGTTCGTCGGCGAAGCTGTGGAAGCGGCAACCCGGGAACTGTTCACGCAGGGCGTCGTAGATCCATTCGCGGTGGCGGAACATGCCGGCGGCGAAGAACTCCACCACCACCAGGTCGCCGTAGCGGTCGACCACCAGGCCGGACAGGCCATCGCCCTCGCTGTGCACCACGCGCCAGGCGTCGGACACCGCATCGAGCTTGAGCACCTCACGACGCAGCGACACCGCCTGGGCGATCTTGCGCGAGAACCAGCCGGCATCCAGCGGGATCTGCGGGTCGGTTTCGAGGATGCGTACGGCAATACGCGAATGCCCGTTGTAGAAGCCACGGCCGATGAACTCGCCATCCACGCCGACGACATCGACGAGGGAGCCGGGCTTGGGCCGGACGGTCGGCTTCTCGACCAGTTTCTGGAAGATCCACGGGTGGCTGGAACGCCACGCGTTCTTGAGGCGGACAACGGGAAGGGGGGTATTCATCCACCTATTGTAAACCGGGCGCCGGGGTCAGATCCCCACAGGGGCTCTGACCCCTTGGTCGTTGTGGGAATGGGGTCGGAGCCCCCTGCGGGGATCCGACCCCGGCCAGCATTTGACGCCGGCCCGGCCAGGCCGCAGAATCGGCGGCAGAAGGGGAGTAGCTCCCAGACGTTGTGGCCGTCAATTCGAGCCCGCAGGCTCCGGTGCAACGGCAGTTCCGGCCCATCGGAACTGCGAGCGAGACCTTCGCCGTACTGGCGAAGCTCTGTCCCTGGATCCCCTCTCGATCCTCCGTTGCAGATCCTCGCCGTCCGGCTTGAGGCATTTTTCATTTCCCAACGGACAAACCCATGCAGACGATCGGTAATTTGTGGTTGTGGGGCGGCTTCGCAGCGGTGGTGGTCATCGCCCTGCTGGTCGACCTCGTATTGATGCGCCACGGTGGCCCGCACAAGGTCACTTTCAAGGAAGCCCTGTGGTGGTCCATCGGCTGGGTCGCGCTGGCGCTGGCCTTCAACGGCGGCCTCTGGTTCTACCTGAACGAGACCGCCGGCCAGGTCGTGGCCAACAAGGTCGGCCTGGAGTTCCTGACCGGCTATCTGGTCGAGAAGGCGCTGGCGGTGGACAACATCTTTGTCTTCCTGATGATCATGAGCTACTTCGCGGTGCCGGAGGAACAGCGCCAGAAGGTGCTTATCATCGGCATCCTGGGCGCGATCGTGCTGCGTACGATCATGATCTTCGCCGGTAGCGTGCTGATCACCCAGTTCCACTGGCTGCTCTATGTATTCGGCGCCTTCCTGCTCTTCACCGGCTGGAAGATGTGGTTCGCCGCGGGCCAGGAGCCTGACCTGGAAGCCAACCCGGCCCTGCGCTGGATGCGCAAGCACCTGCGCCTGCTGCCGGACTACGAAGGCAACGCGATGAGCGTCAAGCGCGACGGCGTGCGCTGGTTCACCCCGCTGTTCGCGGTGCTGATCCTGATCGCAGTGACCGACGTGATCTTCGCGGTGGACAGCATCCCGGCGATCTTCGCGATCACCACCGACCCGTTCATCGTGCTGACCTCCAACGTGTTCGCGGTGCTCGGCCTGCGTGCGATGTTCTTCCTGCTGGCCGGCATGGCCGACCGCTTCCACCTGCTGCCGTACGGCCTGGCCCTGGTGCTGGCCTTCATCGGCATCAAGATGATGATCATCGACCTGTTCAAGATCCCGACCCCGATCTCGCTGGGCGTGGTCGCGGTGATCATCGCCGCCACGGTGGTGCTGAGCCTGAAGAACCCGCCGAAGGAAGGCGGCGCCTGATCCTGGCCGATTGAACGCTGCGACCGGTGGATTGTCCCGCCGGTCGCAGCCACTCTCCCGCAGCGGTGGCCTTGGTTTCGCGCCGGCCACCGCCATTGCTGAGGGTATGAACACGAACGCGCCCCTGCCCGCCGGCGACGCGCCGGCCGCCCGCAACGACCGCACGCGCATCCTGCGCGCCTTCAATGCCAGCCTGGCCGCCGTGCTGGTGCTGGTGGCCGTGTTCGCCCTGCAGGACCATTTCGACTGGCGGCCCTGGGCGGTCGCACCGTTGGAAGCCAAGGGCCTGCTTGGCCTGATCGGCGGACCGCTGCTGCATGGCTCGGTCGAACACATCGCCGCCAACAGCTTCGCCATCCTGATCCTCGGCACCCTGGCCGGCAGCGTCTATCCCAAAGCCACGCTGCGTGCCCTGCCCCTGCTGTGGCTGGGCTCGGGCATCGGTGCGTGGATGCTCGGCAACCCCGGCAGCTTCCATCTCGGCGCCAGTGGCGTCACCCACGGCCTGATGTTCCTGCTGGCCAGCCTTGGCCTGCTGCGCCGCGACCGCGCGGCGATCGCCACCGGGCTGATCGGCATGCTGTTCTACGGCGGCATGTTGATGACCGTGCTGCCGCATGCCGACGGTGTGTCCTGGCAGTCGCACATGGGCGGAGCCTTCGCCGGCATCATCGCCGCGCTGCTGTTCCGCAACGCCGACCCGCTGCCGCCGCGCCCGCGTTACAGCTGGGAGGACGAGGAAGACGAGGTCGAGCCGCTGGCCGATGACGAACTCGAGCCGCCGTCGCCGCAGCGCGTGCCGGTGCTGTGGCAGCCGCGCGAAGGGCAGGACTATGTGGTGATCCCGTTCCGCCGGCCGGAAGACCCGCGCGGTTGATCGGGTGGATACGCCGGGCCATGCCCGGCGGCATTGACGCCGGTCAGTCCGCCGCGTTCGCCGCCGCGCCCATTCCATCCACCGCCTGCCGGCCCAATGCCGGGTCATCGGTGAAGAAGGCATCGATGCCGGTCGCCAGGTAGGCACGCATCTCCGCGATCGACCCCTCCGCGTTGCGCGCATTGTCCGCGCCCTTGCGCAGGTTGCTGGCCTGGAAGTGGTTCTCCGGGCGGAAGGTGTACGGAATCACCATCAGGCCCACCGCGTGCGCATCGCGCACGAGCGCCGTCGGCGTGCCCAGCGCACCGTTGGCATCCAGCGGGATGATCGAGCGCAGCTCCGGGCCGATGCCGTCGGCATAGGCCGCGATGTCCTTCAGCCCCGCCGGTGTCATCATCTGCGCATAGGTCAGCGCGCCGCCGGCCTTGGCGATGTCGGCCGGCTGGGTATCGCCCTTCCACAGCAGCTGCAACAGGCGGATGTTGCTGCCACGCGGGATCTTGCCGCGCAGGTAGCGCAGGTTGGCCGTCTCGAACGACTGGATGGTGACCGGGCCGACGTTGGTATAGGCGTTGCCGCGCAGCGCGGCCAGCAGCGTGTCTTCCATCGGCAGGCCGATCGACTGGAAGTAGGTCGGGTGCTTGATCTCCGGCACCAGGCCGATGCCACGGTTGGCACGACCGGCCTGCTGGACCAGGAACGCCAGGATCTCGTCCAGGCTGGCAATGCGGAACTGGCCGTCGTAGGCAGTGCTGCGGAACTCCGGCAGGCGCTCGCGGGCGTACAGCGTCTTCAGCTCGGCCAGGGTGAAGTCTTCGGTGAACCAGCCTTCGACCGTCTGCCCGTCGATGACCTTGCGGGTCTTCCGCTTGGCGAATTCCTTGTGCTCGGCCACATCGGTTGTGCCACCGATCTCGTTCTCATGGCGGGCCACCATCACCCCGTCCTTGGTCATCACCAGGTCCGGTTCGATGTAATCGGCACCGTCGGCGATGGCCTGCGCATAGGCCGCCAGCGTGTGCTCGGGCAGCAGCGCGCTTGCACCGCGGTGGCCGTAGACCGACACCTTGTGTGCGGCCGGAGGGGAGGATTCAGCACTCATGGCCACCGATGGTGCCACGGCCAGCGACAACAGCAACGCACGACCCCACGACTTCACTGCGACTTCCCCAAGCGGTTTGTGATGGGCGTCAGTATGCGGCGGGAATGTGACAGGTTGGGGGAGCTGGGGCCGGCTGCCTGCGGTTGGCCAATGATCGCGGTGACCGCCATTCGGATTGGATTCTGCAATTTTTCCGATTGAACCGCGGAAACGATGGGTCATAGCCTCGACTGACCAACACCGATGTTGGCGGAGGATCGGACCATGGAGAAAACAATGTACGTGCCTATCCTGAAATGGCGACAAGGTGAGTACCTCGCGGTAGGTCGTACACGCGAGACCATAAAGGACTGGATGTATCCCCTGTTCGAGATCCCGGTTGAACAGTGGGACTTCGAGAACGAGACACCCGCCAAGTCGCTTGATGATCACCTGAAGAATGTCGGCAAGCGACTGAGCACCAATTGGAAGAAACGCCGTTGCCTGTTCGATTCACCGCATCTTGCCGGCGACGACACGATGGCCAATGGAGACCATCACCTCGCGCGCGTCTTCGATCTCGCACGGGCGTCGGGCTGCCAGGCCATTCCGGTAACCGGTATCGGCCGGCATCTGGCGTATCAGCAGGCAGTCGCCAGCATCATCGCCCAGGATGATCGTGGGTGCGGACTGCGCCTGGTTCCCGATGATCTGGAAGGCAGTCCTCTGGCGAAGATCGACGGCTTGTTGCATCTCCTGGGTGTAGCCCCGGAGCAAGTGGACATCGTTCTGGACAGTACGGCAGATGTCGCAGATTCTCCGACCCTGCAGGCATCGGTCTGGCAGGCATGGATCGCTGGATTGCCCTACATCAGCCGATGGAGATCGCTCACCGTGGCCGGTGGCAGCTTCCCTGCAAGCCTGAGCCCGTCAGCAGGCTATCGCCCTCATGGTGACGTTCACCGTCGCGAATGGCGGGGGTACACCCGACTGACAGCCGGTGCCCTGCAGCGTCAGCCATGGTTCGGTGACTACGGATGCGCGTCACCACAGACGGAGATGATGGACCCACGCCTGTTCGACCCGAATGCAAAGATCAAGTACACGATCGATGACCAGTGGCGGATCATCGTCGGCACCCAGGTCAAGCGCAATGGCCGAGACCAGTATCGCGACCTGTGCAGGCACCTGATTTCTGATCGCCCGGTGGTATTCATGGGGCGAACTTACAGTGCTGGCGACGAGTACATCGAAGATTGCGCCAACAACGTCGCCAGTACAGGCGGAAGTTCGACCTGGCCAACGGTGGCGACCAATCACCACCTGACTAAGGTTGTTCGCGACCTCGCCAATCTGTCCGGCGCTTCAACTGTTCCCTGACCAGCGTGCGGATCTCGGCGAGGCTGTATACCTCTCCAAGCCGCTCACACAGCGCTGTGCGATTGCCGCGCAGCGCTGCCTTGTCCGGGTTCCGTGCACAGATCAGTGTCGTGATCTCATCACGCCAGAGAAGGGCGGCAACGTCCATCCCATTGACCGACGGATTGAGCCTGGCGGGTCGCAAAAGCTCCATTCGCACCGCATTACGCGCGCCGCGCGATACAGTGCGAACGCCCCACCACTCCGGCAGGACCTCCATCGCGTGGTCAAGATGCCGCTGCCCCACGACAATCGTCGCTTTGTCGAGAACGTTTGAATAGAACTGCTGCTGCATGGGAAGCCTGCGCAGCGTGTCCACGTCGCTCTTGATCTCGTAGCCGTGCAGGTGACCGTTGATGACGCAGACATCAACCCGACAGGCACCGCGAGCAAGCCCCATCTCCTCCACGACCAGCGTATTGGGATTGGCAACGTGCTCAGCGATCACCTTCCGAAGGAGCGCGGATCTGACGTCGCTGTCGGTTATCGGGTCCATTGTCGAATCGTACCAAGAGGGAGTCGCTGTACTGCATGAAATCCAGGCATGTCGCAGTTCATCGCGGCACTACTTGCCGATGCAGAAGCTGGAGAAAATCCGACCCAGCAGGTCATCGGCACTCATCTGCCCGGTGATTTCGCCCAGCGCGTCGTGCGCCAGACGCAGCTCCTCGGCCGCCAGCTCCAGGTGCTCGTGCACCAGCTCGCCATCCGCCCGGTGCGCGTGTTCCTGTGCGCGCTCGATCGCATCGACGTGGCGGGTGCGTGCGGAGAATTCGCCCTCCACCTGCTCCCCTGCCCCGGCCGAAGCGATCGAACGCAGGCGCGCATGCAGCTCGTCCAGTCCCGCGCCGGTGGCAGCGGAGACGAACACGCGGTCCGGGTCGTCCCGCACCGGCATCGCATCCAACAGATCCGACTTGTTGTGGATGTAGACCTTGTGCGGCACCGCCAGTACCGCTTCGCCGATCGCGGCTTCGCCGGCTGCCGGATCGCGTGCATCCAGCACGATCAACGCCAGGTCGGTGCGCTCGATCTCCGCGCGCGCGCGACGCATGCCTTCGCGTTCGATGGCATCGCCACCGTCGCGCAGGCCGGCGGTATCGACCAGGGTCAGTTCCAGCCCATCCAGGCGGATGGTCTCGCGCAGCGTGTCACGGGTGGTGCCGGCGATGTCGGTGACGATGGCACGCTCGCTACCGGCCAGCGCGTTCAACAGCGAACTCTTGCCGGCATTCGGTGGGCCGATCAGCACCGCATGCAGGCCATCGCGCAGACGACGGCCACGCTCTGCGTCGCGACGCAGCAGGGCCAGATCGCTGCGCGCCTGTTCCAGGCCACGCCGCACCTGTGCACCGCCGAGTGTATCCAGCGGTTCGTCGGCGAAATCGATGGCCGCTTCCACGTGGATGCGCAGCAGCACCAGCTGTTCGACCACCGCCTCGATGCGGCGCGAGAACACACCGTCCAGCGAGCGTCGTGCTGCGCGCGCCGCTCGGTTGTCACCGGCGGCGATCAGATCGGCGATGGCTTCGGCCTGTGCCAGGTCGAGCTTGCCGTTGAGAAACGCGCGCTCACTGAACTCGCCGGGCCGCGCCTGCCGCGCCCCCAATGCGATGCAGCGTGCGACCAGCTGCTGCAGCAGTACCGGGCTGCCATGGCCCTGCAGTTCCACCACTTCTTCGCCGGTGAAGCTGTTCGGCGCCGGGAACCACAACACGATGCCATCGTCGATCACTTCACCGTCTGCATCGCGCAGGCGCGCGTAGTGCGCATGCCGCGGGCGCAACGTCGGTGCGCCGAGTGCGTTGGCAATGGCTGCGGCACGCGGGCCTGACAGGCGCAGCAGGCCCACGCCGCCCGCGCCGGGCGCGCTGGCAATGGCCACGATGGTCTCGGTGCGCTTCATATCGTTCATCGCTCAGAGCTTCTCCAGCTGCGCGCGGGCCTGCGCCGCACCGCTGCCTTGCGGCTGCAGCGCCAGGTAGGTGGTGTAGGCCTGCTTCGCCTTGGCCTTGTCGCCAACGTGGAAGTAGGCATCGCCCAGGTTGAGATGGGCCACCGCGCGCGACGGATCGATCTTCAGCGTGTTCTCCAGCCAGCGCGCCGCTTCGGCGTAGCGCTGCTGCCGGTAGTAGACGAAGCCGAGGTTGTTGGCCGCCTGGGCAAAATCCGGGCGCAGCTTCAGCGCCTCGGCGAACTGCACGGCGGCTTCGTCGTAGCGCTTCTCGCGGTACAGCTGCAGGCCACGGTCGTTGGCCTGCTGCGAGCGCTGGCGGTCCGAGGCCGGTCCGGCCGTCGGCACCACCAGCTTGGCCTTGCCGCCCTGCAGGTCGGCCACGGTCACTGGCGCTTCACTGTTCTTGGCGTCCTGGGCAGCGTCGACCTTGTTGTTCAGGGCGATCGCATCGGCGGTCAGCTGGCGCGTATCGGCGTTGAGGTATTCCTGGCTGTCCGGCACCTGGAACACGAACTCGCCCCCCTGCGAGCCGGGCAGGCTGCCGAACGCCGGCGTCTGCTGCGAGACCGCCGACACCGCCGGCGCCACATAGGCCGCCAGCTCGGTACCGGTGATCAGGCCATCGCCATTGAGATCGCCCTTGCCAGCCAATGCCTGCAGCAGCACCCAGGTAAACACCGAGTGGCCGTTCGGGCCCGCATCGGCCACCTGCTGGTCGGCACCGCCGGCGGTCAGCATCTGCCGCGCGCTGCGGCGTGCGTTCTCGCGCAGGAACGACGATGACGACGGGCCGCCGCGGGTCAAGCCCAGACCGCTGTAGCAGGCGTCCATCACGAACATCACATGCTTGGCCTGCATGCTCTCGGCGATGTTCTGGATGTCGGTCATCGCGATGGCATCGGTGGCGAATTCCTTCGGGTCCGAATCAACCGGAATGATGTAGCCGAGGTCGCGCCCGGATGCCAGCTGACGGGTAGCACCGTGGCCGGCGAAGAACACGAACACGCGATCATTCCTGCCGGTGCGGTCGTCGGACAGCCGGTCGTGGAAGGCGGCCAGGATGTTGTTGCGGGTGGCCTGCTCGTTCTTCAGCACGATCACCTGCGAGGAGGGGAAGCCGAACCGCCCGGTCAGCGTATCGGCCACGGCCTGGGCATCGTGGCTGGCGTATTCCAGCTTCGGCCACTTGGCGTAGTTGTCGATGCCGACCACGATCGCCCACGATTTTTCATAGCCGGTGGTGACGGTGGCATCGCGGTCGCTGCCCTTGCGCGGTCGGGCGACGCTGAAGTCGCGGCCATTCCAGCCGGCGAACTGGTAGCCGTCGGCGATCAGCCGGTCCAGGATCTGCGGCAGTGCCTTCACCGCGCGGTCGTGGATATCGTGGAACAGGATGATGCCGCGCTGTTCCTTGTTCACCTGGTCGAGCACGCGCTGCACGATCGATTCGGGCACCGGGTCGGCCCAGTCCATCGAATCGATGTTCCACATGATCGACTTCAGGCCCGCCTCGTTGAGCAGCTGCAGGCCTTCGGCGTTGCGTGCGCCATACGGGAAGCGGAACAGCGGCGCGCGCTTGCTGTCCACGTCCTTCAGCAGGGTGTCGGTGTCCAGCACCTGCTGGCGCAGCGCATCGCCGGTGGTGCGCGACAGCTGCGCATGGGTCAGGCTGTGGTTGCCGACGGCGTAGCCCTCTTCCATCAGGTTGCGGCTGATCTTCGCCATCGGCCCGAGGCTGACCTTGCCGTCGGTGTCGACCTTGCCCAGGTTGCGACCGACCTCGAAGAACACGCCCGGTACGTCGTAGCGCTTGAGGATGGCCACCACTTCATCGGTATAGGCCTTGTGCGGGCCATCGTCGAAGGTCAGCACCACCGTCTTCGGCGGCAGGTCGCGGCCGAAGATCTCGCGGTCGCTGTCCTTCATCGACATCGGGTACGGCTCGATCACGCCGTAGTCGCGCAGGATCGCTTCGCGGCTGTAGTCCTTGTGCAGGTGCGCGATGTAGTCGTCCCACTTCTCGCGCTTCAGTTCGATGGCACGGGTGCGCTCGAAGCGGCTGAAGATGCGGGTCAGTTCCTGGTTGTAGTTGCGCTCGATCTCGTCCAGCGCCTCCAGGTCTTCACCGATGCGCTGGTGCAGCTTCACCGCCGGCAACGAGGAATCGGCGCCGATGCGTTCGTGCAGGTCACGCAGCACCTCGCGGAACGCCAGGCGATCGGCATCGAACAGTTCGGGCGCCGACTCGATGTAATCCAGCACCGTGCCCAGGGTAGCGAAGCGCTGCGGGCTGGTGCCGCGCAGCAGGGTGTCGAACTGCGTGGCAATGGCGCCGCGCTGTTCCAGGCCATCGTGGAACAGCTGCTGGCCGATGCGGGTGGAGGTGGTGCGATCGGCCGCGGACTGCTGTTCCTCATCGGCCAGCAGCACGATGATCCGTCGATAGCCGTCGAGCTGCTTCTGCAGTGCGCCCAGCAACGGCGCGGCGGCCGGGTCGGCGGCAGCGGCAGCCTGTGCGCTCGGCTGGGTAACCGCCGCTGGTGCCTGCGCGTCGTTGTCGCCACAGCCAGCCACGAGCAGGGTCAACAGCAGGCTGGGCAGAAACAGGCGGAACGACGGCGCACGCGGCATGGCGGACTCGAACAAAGGGGAATGGTGTGCCGGCGATTCTAACGCCGCATGCGAAAAGCCCGCCTTGCGGCGGGCCTTTGCTGGGTCAGCCGGCCAGCGGCCGGCGCTACCCGTCGGCGCAGACGCGCCTTACTTTTTCTTGGCCGGAGCGGTGGCTGCCGTGGCCGGCACCGGATCGCTGCCGTGGCGCTTGGTCATCCACCACTGCTGCAGCAGGCCCAGTCCACCATTGACCACCCAGTACAGGACCAGGCCGGACGGCATGAAGGCCATCATGACGCCGAACACCAGCGGCATGAACTGCATCATCTTCTGCTGCATCGGGTCCATGCCCGGTGCCGGCGTCAGCTTCTGGGTGAACCACATCACCGCTACGTTGATCACCGGCAGGATGAAGTACGGGTCACGGGCGGTCAGGTCCTGGATCCAGCCGAACCAGGGCGCCTGGCGCAGTTCGACCGATTCCACCAGCACCCAGTACAGGGCGAAGAAGATCGGCATCTGGATGAGGATCGGCAGACAGCCGCCCATCGGATTGATCTTTTCCTTCTTGTACAGCTCCATCATCGCGGTCTGGAACTTCTGGCGGTCATCGCCATAGCGTTCCTTCAGCTGTGCGATGCGCGGCTGGAAGCGACGCATTTTGGCGCCACTCTTGTACTGCGTCGCCGACAGCGGGTACAGCACGATCTTCAGCAGCACCACCAGGCCGACGATGGCCCAGCCCCAGTTGCCCACCAGCTTGTGCACTTGGTTGAGCACCCAGAACAGGCCCTGGCCGATCACCGCCATCATCGAGAAGCGGCTGTAGTCGACCACACGGTCCAGACCCGGCACGTCTTCCTTGGCGATCAGGTTGACCAGCTTCGGGCCGACCCACAGGCGGGCCTCGGTGCTGGTGGACTGGCCCGGGGCCACGGTGAAGGCCGGGCCACGCGCTTCGATCAGGTCACGACCGGCCACCTGCGACAGCACGTAGTGTGCGGTCTGGTCCTTCTGCGGGATCCAGGCGGTGAAGAAGTGGTGCTGCAGCATCGCCAGCCAGCCGCCGGTGATGTTCTGGTTCAGCGCGCCATCGTCCAGGTAATCCTTGAACGCACGACGCTGGTACTTCTTGTCGTTGTCGTACCAGGTGGCACCGTTGAAGCTGAACGAGTCCGGGTTGGTCATGCTCCGCGACAGGATCGTCGGGCTGCGGTCCAGGGTGCGGTAGACGTAGCCGTTCCACGGCGCGGCGCCGGCATTGCTGACTTCATCCTTGAAGCGGATCGCATACTCGTTGCGGCCCACGATCAGGGTGCGCTTGATGGTCACGCCGTTGTCGGCGGTCCATACGAACGGAACCTGCAGTTCGTTCTGGCCCTTGGCCAGCACGAAGTCGCGGGTGTCACCGACCAGCTTGAAGCCGTCGGCACCCGGCACCGGGGTGTTCTTGTCTTCGCTGGCCCAGCCGCTGATCGCGCTGTAGGGATGCGCGGGATCTTCGGTCAGCAGGCGCACCGGCGGGCTGCCTTCGTCCTTGCTCTGCGGGAACTGCAGCAGTTCGGCGTCGAGCACGCGGCCGCCATCGAGCTTCAGGCGCAGCACGTCGGTGGTGATGGTCACGGTCTGTGCGGACGGGGTGGCGCTGGCCTGGGCCTGTGCAGCGGCCTGACCCGGGGCACCGGGAACCTGCGCGCTGGGGATGCTGCCCGGGGACGCGCCGGGGACGCTCTGGGCGGCGGCCGGGGCCGAGCTGGTCGTCGGCGCCGGGGTCGGGGCGGACTTCTCACGGCTCCACTCCATCCACAGCAGCACGGCCACCATCAGCCAGGCAAAGATCAGGAAAACACGGGTCTGGTTCATCAGCAGGCAGGCTCAGCGGGGCCGGGACGCGGTGCCGGCTCGGTGACGGAGGAAATGGCAATGCCATCAGGCGGCGGCATTGTGCCGTCCACGCCCGGCGCGGGCAATGCGCGCAGGCGCCGCAGCAGGCGCAGGAAGGCCTGGCGGATATCTTCGTTGCTGGCATGACGCGCAGCAGTACGAGCCACGACGACGAAGTCGCCTGGCTGTATGTCGGTTCGTGTCTGACGCAAGGCGTCGCGCAGGACGCGCTTGATCCGGTTACGCCCAACGGCGTGAGGATCGACCTTGCGGGAAACCGCCAGACCCAGCCTGGCCGGCCGGTCAGCCGGTAGCCAGTGCAGGGTCATCAGCGGATCGGACACACGGCGGGCGCCGTTGAAGACCGTTGAATATTCGGCACGCGTGCGAACCCGCGCAGAGCGAGGGAATCGCTTGCGCGGGTCTGCAGTATTCACTGTCGAATGGATTGCGTCTGCCGCTGGATGCGGCATGGCAATCAGGCGCTCAGGACTTTGCGGCCCTTGGCGCGGCGACGCGACAGGATCTTGCGGCCGTCAGCGGTCTTCATACGGGCACGGAAGCCGTGGTCGCGCTTACGCTTGAGGTTGCTGGGCTGGAAGGTGCGCTTGGTGGCCATGTGGGCCTCTCGTATGAATGGGACGGAAAGAACCGGAAATTTTAGAGAGGTGTCCCCCCTCCCGTCAACCCCTGTCTGCTACGCCAATTCACCGGGCTGTGCAATAGCTGTGGATCTTTTTGTGAATAAGTAGGGGACAAGCATTCCGAAGGCGGGCGCTCGGTGGTAGGCTGAGCCATCCATTTCCCCCCTTTCAGGCCTGTGTTTGGGCGCCTTTTCGCGCCTATGCATCGGCCACCGGACAATTATTGCTGATGGATGCCTGGTCACGTAGTCTCGAGCGACTCGAGGCGGAGTTCCCGCCCGAGGATGTTCACACCTGGTTGAAGCCGCTGCAGGCAGATCTGCGCGCTGACAGCCTGGTGCTGTATGCACCGAATGCCTTCATTGTCGATCAGGTGCGCGAACTGTACCTGCCGCGGATCCGCGAGCTGGTCACCCACTTTGCCGGTTTCGGCGACGTATTTCTTGAAATCGGCTCGCGTCCGCGGCCCGTGGACGCGCAGATCGCGCCGGTTTCCAGCCATTCGGCGCAGGCGCCGGTGCAGCCGCAGGTCCCCTTTGCCGGCAACCTGGACAACCACTACACCTTCGCCAACTTCGTGGAAGGCCGCAGCAACCAGCTGGGCCTGGCCGCAGCATTCCAGGCGGCGCAGAAGCCGGGCGACCGCGCGCACAATCCGCTGCTGCTGTACGGGGGCACCGGCCTGGGCAAGACCCACCTGATGTTCGCCGCCGGCAACGCGATGCGTCAGGCCAATCCGGCCGCCAAGGTGCTGTATCTGCGTTCGGAACAGTTCTTCAGCGCGATGATCCGGGCCTTGCAGGAAAAGACCATGGATCAGTTCAAGCGCCAGTTCCAGCAGGTCGACGCGCTGCTGATCGATGACATCCAGTTCTTCGCCGGCAAGGATCGCACCCAGGAAGAGTTCTTCCACACCTTCAACGCGTTGTTCGATGGCAAGCAGCAGATCATCCTGACCTGCGACCGCTATCCGCGCGAAGTCGAAGGCCTGGAAGCGCGCCTGAAGTCGCGGCTTGCCTGGGGCCTGTCGGTCGCCATCGAGCCGCCGGACTTCGAGACCCGCGCTGCGATCGTGCTGGCCAAGGCCCGCGAGCGTGGTGCCGAGATTCCCGATGACGTTGCGTTCCTGATTGCCAAGAAGATGCGCTCCAATGTGCGCGACCTCGAGGGTGCGCTGAATACCCTGACCGCCCGCGCCAATTTCACCGGCCGTGCGATCACCACCGAATTCGCCCAGGAAACCCTGCGCGACCTGCTGCGCGCCCAGCAGCAGGCGATCAGCATTCCCAACATCCAGAAAACCGTTGCCGATTACTACGGGCTGCAGATCAAGGATCTGCTGTCCAAGCGTCGGACCCGGTCGCTGGCCCGTCCGCGCCAGGTTGCCATGGCGCTGACCAAGGAACTGACCGAACACAGCCTGCCCGAAATCGGCGACGCCTTTGCCGGTCGCGATCACACCACGGTGCTGCATGCCTGCCGGCAGATCCGCACCCTGATGGAAGCCGACGGCAAGCTCCGCGAGGACTGGGACAAGCTGATCCGGAAGCTGAGCGAATGATGCACGTACGCCGATGAGGCGTCACCGCATAAAACGGTGCAGAATCCGGTAGCAAGCGCGGGACAGGGTGTGGATAAAAATGCCGTTGGATTTCCCGGAAGATTTATCCACAGCTTTCCCCACCCCTTGGGGGCTGGTAATGCAGAGGGTTTCGAAGCCTGAAACCCTTTTGTTTACAAATACTTAGCTGTGTTTTCCAGCGATTCTGGCTGTACCAGCACCACCAAGCTTTTGATTTATTCCACATTTTTTTAAAGCATAGGGGCACGGAACCACATGCGTTTCACACTGCAGCGCGAAGCCTTTCTCAAGCCGTTGGCACAGGTCGTCAACGTGGTCGAACGCCGCCAGACCCTTCCGGTTCTGGCCAATTTCCTGGTGCAGGTGCAGAACGGCCAGCTGTCGCTGACCGGTACCGACCTGGAAGTGGAGATGGTGTCGCGGATCGCGGTTGAAGATGCCCAGGACGGCGAAACCACCATTCCCGCCCGCAAGCTGTTCGAGATCATCCGCGCCCTGCCTGATGGCAGCCGGATCACCGTCTCGCAGACCGGTGACAAGATCACCGTGCAGGCAGGACGCAGCCGCTTCACCCTGGCCACCCTGCCCTCCAACGACTTCCCGTCGGTGGACGAAGTGGAAGCCACCGAGCGTGTCGCGATCGGCGAAGCAACCCTGAAGGAGCTGATCGAGCGCACTGCGTTCGCGATGGCCCAGCAGGACGTGCGCTACTACCTCAACGGCCTGCTGTTCGACCTGCGCGGAGATGCGCTGCGCACTGTCGCCACCGACGGTCATCGGCTGGCCCTGTGCGAAACCGATCTGGCCAAGCCCAGCGGTTCCAAGCGCCAGATCATCGTGCCGCGCAAGGGCGTGACCGAGTTGCAGCGCCTGCTGGAAAGCGGTGATCGCGAGATCGAACTGGAAGTCGGCCGTAGCCACGTTCGCGTGAAGCGCGACGATGTGACCTTCACTTCGAAGCTGATCGACGGTCGCTTCCCGGATTACGAGGCAGTGATTCCGATTGGTGCCGACCGCGAGGTGAAGGTTGATCGCGAAGCACTGCGTGCCTCGCTGCAGCGTGCTGCGATCCTGTCCAACGAGAAGTACCGCGGCATCCGCGTGGAAGTTTCGCCGGGCAACCTGAAGATCAGCGCGCACAACCCGGAGCAGGAAGAAGCCCAGGAAGAGATCGAGGCCGACACCACGGTTAGCGACCTGGCCATCGGCTTCAACGTGAACTACCTGCTGGATGCCCTCTCCGCCCTGCGCGACGAAGAAGTGATCATCCAGCTGCGCGATTCCAATTCCTCGGCGCTGGTGCGCGAATCCAGCAGCGAGAAGTCGCGTCATGTGGTGATGCCGTTGCGTCTCTGACAGCTGCGCCGTTCCACGTGGAACACATGGACGCCCGGGATCTCCCGGGCGTCTTTTTTTTGTTCCACGTGGAGCATCGTTGCGAATGCTACCGCCTCCCTCGTCGCTCCTTGCCGATGAGAGCATCCGCGTTGCCCTGATGGGTTGTCGGCGCATGGAACCCACGGTCCCGCGAAGCCAGCTGTGGAATCCACATGCTGAGATGACGAGACACGTTGGATATGAGCGCGCAGCGGGATCCGATCCAGCGGCTTCCGCTTGCGTGCTGACCTCTCTGTCCACAGGCCTCGTTCGTAGGAATTCGGCGCTTCCCTAGCTTCTAAATCTGGGTATAAATCAAAAGCTTGGTGGTGATGGTAGGGCCAGATTTCATGTAAAAGTAGGCTATGTGCCTGTTTTAAAAAGCTTTTATAGGGTTGAAACCCCCTGTATATAGGCCATCAAGCCTGGGGGGGAACCTGTGGATAGTTTTACAGCCGAGGAAAAGTGCCTTTTTTATCCACAGCTCGCCCACACCTTGTGTATAAGTCATACAGACCCGCTGTGGATGGCGTGGAACTGCCGCCTTGAATTTCTTGAAATCTGTGGAACCTGGCAGGGGCCTTGGTCGCAGATTTCAAGAAATCTGGGGAGCACTGACTGCATTCTCGGTGTGGAGTCAGGCCATGAGCCGGGGAAACCGTCTTCGGAATGGCGAAATCTGGACGCCTTGAGCCTTGGCTTCCTGCTGGATTTGAACGATTTCGGCCACTGTCTCCGGCCGCCTGCATGCCGGCTGGCCTCCGCCACGTGGAACCCGTGTTCTCCAAGGCTGCAACGCTCCGCTGATGCCGGTCCACGTCCGATCCACGCTGGCTGGCTTGACCAATGCAGTAAGCTGGGTGATTCCCCGCCCCTCTACCGCCATGTGCGGATGGTCTGTCGCATCCCATGCAGATTCGTCGTCTTGCCCTCCACCACTTGCGTCGTTTCGATGCGGTGGAGCTGTCGCCCCAGCCAGGGGTGAATCTGCTGACCGGTGACAACGGCGCTGGCAAGACCAGCGTCCTGGAAGCGTTGCATCTGATGGCCTATGGGCGGAGTTTCCGCGGGCGGGTACGCGATGGCCTGGTGCGTCAGGGCCATGAAGCCCTGGAAGTCTTCGTGGAATGGGACGAGCAACGCGGTGATCTGCCCGTGCAGAGGCGAAAAGCCGGGTTGCGGCATAGCGGGCAGGAGTGGAAGGGGCGGCTGGATGGCGAAGACGTCGCCCAACTCGGAAACCTGTGTGCCGCCCTGGCTGTGGTGACCTTTGAACCGGGCAGTCACGCCTTGGTGAGTGGTGGTGGCGAGCCGCGACGGCGCTTTCTGGATTGGGGTCTGTTCCACGTGGAACCAGACTTCCTTTCCTTGTGGCGGCGCTATTCGCGCGCGTTGAAGCAGCGCAATGCCCTGCTCAAGCAGGGCGGGCCGTCGCGGATGCTCGATACCTGGGATCACGAGCTGGCCGAGGCGGGAGAACCGCTGACCAGTCGTCGGCAGCACTACCTGGAGCGGCTGCAGTCCCGAACCATCGCCCTGGCCGAGGCACTCGCTCCGCAACTGGGAATCGTGGGCCTGAATCTGAGTCCCGGCTGGCGCCGGCACGAGGTTCCGCTGGCAGATGCCCTTCTGCTGGCGCGCGATCGCGACCGTCAGGTGGGTTACACCTCGCTGGGCCCACACCGGGCGGACTGGAGCGTGGCGTTCCAGAGCATCCCGGGGCGCGATGCGCTGTCACGCGGCCAGGCCAAGCTCACCGCCCTCGCCTGTCTACTGGCCCAGGCGGAGGATTACGCCGAGCAGCGTGGCGAGTGGCCCGTCATCGCGCTCGACGATCTGGCCTCGGAGCTGGATCGCACCCACCAGGCCCGGGTACTGCACCGCCTGTTGGCGGCACCGGCGCAGATATTCATCACTGCAACAGAAACGCCTGCAGCACTGGAGACTCTGAGCAACATCACCCGGTTCCACGTGGAACATGCACTGATCGTGGCTGTGCCATAGTGGGCACGGCAAGGCCGCTCAGCCCCGGCTGGTATAATTCAGGCTGCTATCCCTTCATTCTCGGCACATCGCTCACAGCGGTGTCCGACCTGCGGAGCCTACGGCAAGCGCAATGACCGACGAACAGAACACCCCGGCAAACAACGGCAACTACGACGCCAACAGCATTACGGCCCTGGAAGGCCTGGAGGCTGTCCGCAAGCGCCCAGGCATGTACATCGGCGACGTCCATGACGGCACCGGCCTGCATCACATGGTGTTCGAGGTCGTCGACAACTCGATCGACGAAGCCCTCGCCGGCCATGCCGACCACGTGTCGGTGACGATCCATGCCGACGGCTCGGTCGGAGTGTCCGACAACGGTCGCGGCATTCCGACGGGCAAGCACGAGCAGATGAGCAAGAAGCTCGACCGCGACGTGTCTGCAGCCGAAGTCGTGATGACGGTCCTGCACGCAGGCGGCAAGTTCGACGACAACAGCTACAAGGTTTCCGGCGGCCTGCATGGCGTGGGCGTCAGCGTGGTCAACGCGCTGTCGCAGAAGCTGGTCCTGGATATCTACCAGGGCGGTTTCCACTACCAGCAGGAATACGCCGACGGCGCAGCACTGCATCCGCTCAAGCAGGTCGGTCCCAGCACCAAGCGCGGTACCACCCTGCGCTTCTGGCCGTCGGTAAAGGCTTTCCACGACAACGTGGAATTCCACTACGACATCCTGGCCCGTCGCCTGCGCGAACTGTCCTTCCTCAATTCCGGCGTCAAGATCGTGCTGGTGGACGAGCGTGGTGATGGCCGCCGCGACGACTTCCATTACGAGGGCGGCATCCGCAGCTTCGTGGAGCATCTGGCGCAGTTGAAGACGCCGTTGCACCCGAACGTGATCTCGGTAACCGGCGAATCCAACGGCATCACCGTGGAAGTGGCGCTGCAGTGGACCGACTCCTACCAGGAGACGATGTACTGCTTCACCAACAACATTCCGCAGAAAGACGGCGGTACCCACCTGGCCGGCTTCCGTGGCGCGTTGACCCGTGTGCTCAACAACTACATCGAGCAGAACGGCATCGCCAAGCAGGCCAAGATCAACCTGACCGGCGATGACATGCGCGAAGGCATGATCGCGGTGCTGTCGGTGAAGGTGCCGGACCCGAGCTTCTCCAGCCAGACCAAGGAAAAGCTGGTCAGCTCGGATGTGCGTCCGGCCGTGGAAAGCGCATTCGGCCAGCGCCTGGAAGAGTTCCTGCAGGAAAACCCGAACGAAGCCAAGGCCATCGCCGGCAAGATCGTCGACGCTGCCCGTGCCCGCGAAGCCGCGCGCAAGGCCCGCGACCTGACCCGCCGCAAGGGTGCGCTGGATATCGCCGGCCTGCCGGGCAAGCTGGCCGACTGCCAGGAAAAGGATCCGGCGCTGTCCGAACTGTTCATCGTCGAGGGTGACTCGGCAGGTGGTTCGGCCAAGCAGGGTCGTAACCGCAAGAACCAGGCGGTGCTGCCGCTGCGCGGCAAGATCCTCAACGTGGAACGTGCACGCTTCGACCGCATGCTGGCGTCCGACCAGGTGGGTACGCTGATCACCGCGCTGGGCACCGGCATCGGTCGCGACGAGTACAACCCGGACAAGCTGCGTTACCACAAGATCATCATCATGACCGACGCCGACGTCGACGGCGCGCACATCCGAACCCTGCTGCTGACGTTCTTCTACCGTCAGATGCCGGAGCTGATCGAGCGTGGTTATGTCTATATCGGCCTGCCGCCGCTGTACAAGATCAAGCAGGGCAAGCAGGAGCTGTACCTGAAGGACGATCCGGCGCTGGACAGCTATCTGGCCAGCAGCGCAGTGGAGAACGCTGGGCTGGTGCCGGCCAGCGGCGAGCCGCCGATCGATGGCGTGGCGCTGGAAAAGCTGCTGCTCGCCTACGCTGCCGCGCAGGACACGATCAACCGCAATACCCATCGTTACGACCGCAACCTGCTCGAAGCGCTGGTCGACTTCATGCCGTTGGAGCTGGAAAACCTGCGCAACGCAGGTCCCGGCGAAGGCCTGGACGCGCTGGCCAAGCACCTCAACCAGGGCAACCTCGGCAGCGCCCGTTTCACCCTGGAACTGCAGGAACCCAACGAGCAGCGTCCGGCTGCGGTGCTGGTCACGCGCAGCCACATGGGCGAACAGCACATCCAGGTGCTGCCGCTGTCCGCGCTTGAAAGCGGCGAGCTGCGTGGCATCCACCAGGCAGCGCAGCTGCTGCACGGTCTGGTCCGCGAAGGCGCGGTCATCACCCGTGGCGCCAAGTCGATCGAGATCGAGTCGTTCGCGCAGGCCCGCAACTGGCTGCTGGACGAAGCCAAGCGCGGCCGTCAGATCCAGCGATTCAAGGGTCTGGGCGAAATGAATCCGGAACAGCTGTGGGACACCACCGTCAATCCCGATACCCGTCGCCTGCTGCAGGTGCGTATCGAAGATGCGGTGGCCGCTGACCAGATCTTCAGCACCCTGATGGGTGATGTGGTCGAACCGCGCCGCGACTTCATCGAAGACAACGCGCTGAAGGTCGCCAACCTGGATATCTGACACAATCGGATGGTGGCCGGCGCGCGGGGAGGCGCGCCGGCTTTTGTCCCTTGATCGCAGGTAATCGATGTCCGCTTCCGCCCCGGTTTCCGCTCCGCCGCCGGTTCCACCGGCTACTGTCACGCCCCGCGCCTCCTCGCCGCTGGCGGGCTTCTTCATCGATCTGGGAATCGCGACAGTCGCCTTGTTCGGTCTGAGTGTCGTCTGCGGGGCGATATGGGGGCTCTACCGCAGCCTGCAGATCAGCGCGGCCAATGCGCAAGGCGCTGCCGCCGGTACTATCGCCTCTGTTGGCCAACCCGGTGCGCTGGGGCAGATCCTGATGGCATTGATCGCCACCGGTGGTGCGGCCCTGCTGGTCTACTTCTGGCGTCGCCCTGCCAATGCCGCTGAGCGCCAGCATTCGCGCCAGGCTCTGCAGCGACCTTCCACTTGGGGCTGGACTCTGCTGGTCGCCTTGCTGATCGTGCTGGGAAGCAACGGCATTGCCTTCCTTGCCAAGCAGATGGGCATCGAGCCGGTTCCCACCAATCTCGAACTGATGCAGAACGCGATTGCGCGTTTCCCTGTATTCCTGGCGCTGTTTGCAATCGTGCTGGCACCCGCCTACGAGGAACTGCTGTTCCGTCGCGTCCTGTTCGGGCGCCTCTGGCAGGCCGGGCGTCCATGGCTTGGCATTGTCCTCAGCAGCCTGGCCTTTGCCCTGGTCCATGAAGTGCCCGGGGTCAGCAAGAACTCCCTGCTCGGTACTGCCCAGCTCTGGCTGGTCTATGGCGGCATGGGCGCTGCGTTCTGCTGGCTGTACCGCCGCACCGGCACCTTGTGGGCAGCGATCGCCGCCCATGCGCTGAACAATGCCGTGGCGCTTGCGGCCCTGGTGTTTTTCGGGGCAACGTAAGGCGCTGTCCGCTTGACGAAAGATTAAGCAGACCCGTTACACACTGGGCTTCTGAACACGGGGGTGGGTCCATGAAACAACTGCTGCTGGCCATCGTCATCACCACTCTGGTCAGCGCCTGCGCGACCACCACTTCACCCACCGGCCGTCGGCAGATGGTGGGCGGTGTGTCGCAGGCACAGCTGGACCAGCTGGGTGCGCAGGCGTTCGCCGAAACCAAGCAGAAAGAGAAGATCAGCAGCGATGGCCGCCAGAACGGCTACGTGCAATGCGTGGTCAACGCGCTCGTTGCACAGCTGCCGCCTCAGTACCGTGGCGTACGGTGGGAAACGGCGGTGTTCGTCGACAAGGAACCAAACGCCTTCGCCCTGCCCGGCGGCAAGGTCGGGGTCAACACCGGCATCTTCAGCGTTGCCAAGAACCAGGATCAGCTGGCAGCGGTGATCGGCCATGAAATCGGCCACGTGATTGCCCGCCACCACGAAGAACGCATCACCCGGCAGATGGGCGCGCAGACCGGATTGGCGGTGCTAGGGGCGCTGGCCGGCGCCTATGGCGGCGAAGGCGCAGCCAGTACGGTCAACCAGCTGGGCGGGATGGGGGCGCAGACCGCGTTCCTGTTGCCCGGCTCACGCACCCAGGAGAGCGAGGCTGACGTGATCGGTCAGCGGTTGATGGCCGAGGCCGGATTCAACCCCGCCCAGGCCGTCGATCTGTGGCAGAACATGATGGCCGCCAGTGGCGGTCGCAGCCCGCAATGGTTGTCGACCCATCCCGATCCAGCCAATCGGATCAGGGAGTTGCAGCGTGATGTGCCGGCGCTCGGCCCCGTCTATCAGCAGGCGCAGGCGGCCGGACGCCGGCCAAAGTGTGGCTGAGTGCGCAGATTCATGCTGTATTGCAGCACATAAAACGATTTCTCACGCCATCTGTTTCTGATACGTTTGGCGGCTCAGATTTTTCTGACAGTCCGACTTTGCCGCTACCGGCGGTTCGATCGAGGTGAACGATGATTTTCCGTAACCACAAAGCTGTGCTTTCCGTCCTCATCGCCACTGCCCTGACCGGCGCCGTGGTCACCGACGCGTTCGCGCAGTCCTCGCGTTCGTCCGAGCGTGGCAACCGTGGCGGCAAGCAGGCCAAGGCCGAAGTGCTGTTCCCGAACGCGACCCGCCAGGAACCGGCAGCGAAGTCGTCGGCCAAGCTGGGCAGCAAGCTGCAGAAGATGATTGACAGCTACAACAAGGAAAAGTTCCCGGAGACCCGCACGCTGGCCGACGAGATCCTGGCCACCGACGGCGCCAACGAGTACGACAAGTCGCTGGCCGCGCAGCTCGCCTCCCAGGCCGCCTACCAGACTGACGACACCGCAGCCGCCATCGCGTACCTGAAGCAGGTGCTGCAGTTCAACGGCCTGGACAACAACGGCCACTTCCAGTCGATGCTGATGCTGGGCCAGCTGCAGATCCAGGAAGACCAGACCGCTGAAGGCCTGGCGACCCTGGACAAGTACTTCGCCGAGAGCAAGTCGACCAAGCCGGAAGAGCTGATCATCAAGGGCCAGGCGCTGTACCAGCTGGAGCGCTACCAGGAAGCGATCCCGGTGCTGAAGCAGGCCATCGCCGGCGCTGCCGAGCCGAAGGACAACTGGAACCAGCTGCTGATGGCCGCACTGTCCGAAGCCGGCCAGACCGGTGAGGCCGTGCAGGCCGCCGAGGCGCTGGCGGCCAAGAACCCGAACGACAAGAAAGCGCAGCTGAACCTGGCCAACATGTACATGCAGGCCGATCAGATGCCGAAGGCCGCCGCGGTGATGGACAAGCTGCGCAGCAGCGGCCAGCTCACCGAAGAGCGCGAGTACAAGCAGCTGTACTCGATCTATGCCAACACCGAGAACAAGGAAAAGGACGTCATCGCGGTCATCAACGAAGGGTTGCAGAAGGGCATCCTGAAACCGGATTACCAGGTCTACCTGGCGCTGGCCCAGTCCTACTACTACTCCGACCAGGTGCCGCAGGCGATCGACGCGTGGCAGAAGGCCGCCCCGCTCTCCAAGGACGGTGAGACCTACCTGAATCTGGCACGCGTTTTGCACAGTGAAGGTCGTGTCCCGGAGGCCAAGCAGGCCGCCCAGCAGGCGCTGGCGAAGGGCGTGAAGAACCAGGCGGATGCCAAGAAAATCATCAACCTGAAGTAAGTAGGAATAACGCCTGAACGCCTGCCCAGTTGATGCGCAAGCGCTCAGGATTGGTATAAGCTTGGAGGTTCCTGCGGTGTCATGCACCGCTGATCAGGGATCCCGCCCCCGGGATTCCGGCCCCACTATTGAGCTCTTGGCGCATGACGGAACAACTAGTCGTTCACCGGTACGAACAACCCGATGACAAGGGGCTGAGCTGGCCTCGCATCGTCGGTATCGCGTTTGTAATCGCCCTGCATCTGGCCGCCTTCATGATGCTCCTGATTCCTGCCGTGGCTCCCAAGGCCGTGGCGGAGAAGGAGCGCAACGTCATGGTGACCATCGTCGACGCACCGCCGCCGCCGCCACCGCCGCCGCCGCCGCCGCCGCCGCAGGACACCCCGCCGCCGCCGGTGAAGAATCTGTCGCCGCCGAAGCCGTCGCCCGTCCCGCCGCCGCCGCAGGCGCCGGTCGTCGACGTGCCGGAACCGCGCCCGAACGATATCGTCACCCCGCCGTCGCCGCCGTCGCCGCCGGCACCGCCGACCTCGATCGAGGCCAGCGTGGACATCTCGTCGAAGGCCATGAATCCGCCGCGCTATCCGCCGGCCGCCTTCCGCGCTGGTATCCAGGGCGAAGTGATCCTGATCATTGATGTCGATGCCAGCGGCAACGTCACCAATGTCACGGTGGAAAAGTCCAGCCGTAACCGCGATCTGGACCGTGCTGCGATGGAAGCTGCCCGCAAGTGGCGTTTCAACGCCGCCGAAGCTGGCGGTAAGAAGGCTGCTGGCCGCGTCCGCGTCCCGGTCAACTTTGCGCTGAACTGATGCGCCCGGGTGGCCGCCTGGCCACCCTCGCCTCCAGTTCGATTGTTTAGCTTAGCTACACCCTTTATCACCACACACAACAAAGGTAAGCGTCATGCTGCAGGAAATTTTCATCGCCGCTGCTGCCGGGGGCAATCCGTCCAACGCCCTGTCGCAGATGGGCTTCGAGCATCTGATCCACGAAATGACCACCAAGCCGGGTGATTTCGCGGTTTCCTGGGTCGTGCTGCTGACCCTGGTCGTCATGTCCGCCATGTCCTGGTACTGGACCGTCATCAACATCTTCCGTGCTACCCGCCTGAAGAGCGCCGCTGATCGCGTCGTCAGCCTGTTCTGGGATACCCCGAACGCGCAGGACGCCATCCGTGCAATGGAAGAGCAGCCGGCTTCGGAGCCGTTCTCGAAGATCGCACTGGACGCTGCACAGGCTGCTGCGCACCACCAGCGTGCTGAAGGCGGCGCTGTCGGCGGCGTGGGTGAGAACCTGAGCCGTTCGGAGTTCGTCGACCGCGCTCTGCGCCAGGCCGTGACCCGCGAAAGCAACAAGCTGCAGTCGGGCATGACCCTGCTGGCCACCGTCGGTGCAACCGCTCCGTTCGTCGGTCTGCTGGGTACCGTGTGGGGCATCTACGGCGCGCTGATCAAGATCGGTGCTACCGGCTCCGCTTCGATCGACGCCGTTGCCGGCCCGGTGGGTGAAGCACTGATCATGACCGCCATCGGTCTGTTCGTCGCGATCCCGGCCGTGTTCGCCTTCAACTTCTTCAGCAAGATCAACAGCGCGACCATCAGCAAGTTCGATACCTTCGCGCACGACCTGCACGACTTCTTCGCCACCGGTTCGCGCGTCCGCTAATTGCGACGCGCTGTACCCGCGAGAACGTAGTCACCAAGATCTAGACGGAGCCCGTTATGGCTTTCAGTAGTGGTAACAGCGGCGGCCCCATGGCCGACATCAACGTTACGCCCCTCGTGGACGTGATGCTGGTGCTGCTGATCATCTTCATCATCACGGCGCCGCTGATGTCCCACAAGGTCAAGGTGGATCTGCCGGAGGCCAATCTGGTCCAGAAGCCGGACGACACCAACGACCGCAAGGGTCCCATCACCCTGGCAGTCAAGGAAGACGGTTCGATCTACTGGAACGACGAAGAGATCGACAAGCAGACCCTCGAGTCGCGCTTGGCGACCGCCGCCCAGCAGACCCCGCAGCCGCCGTTGAACCTGCGTGGTGACCGCACCACCAAGATGCGTGTCATCAACGAGATGACCAAGGTCGCGCAGGAACAGGGCATGCTGGACGTCGGCTTCGTGGCGACCAAAGAGAAGGGGCAATAAGCCATGGCATTCAGTAGTGGTGGTGGCAAGGGCCCCATGGCCGACATCAACGTCACGCCCCTCGTGGACGTGATGCTGGTGCTGTTGATCATCTTCATCGTGACCGCGCCGATCATGACGTACCCGATCGCCGTGGACCTGCCGCAGCGCGTGCTCAACCCACCGCCGCAGCTGGTCGAACCGCCGCCGCCGATCGAGCTGAAGATCGACGCCAGCAACCAGGTCTCGTGGAACAACAGCCCGATCGGTACGCATGAACTGCAGCAGCGGATGGAGCAGGAGGTCCAGCGTGACCCGACCAACCAGCCGGAACTGCGGATCGATGCCAGCCCGGATTCGGAGTACGACGTGATGGCCAAGGTTCTGGCCGCCGCGAAGAATGCTCAGATGAAGAAGATCGGCTTCGTGCAGCAGTAAATCGCTACACCGCAATACATCAGTCATGACGCGACTGCAGACGCCCCTGGAAACAGGGGCGTCTTTTTTTGTGCGTGCAGGCGTCTTCCCGGCAACGCCGTTGGCAATGAATGCCTCTGGCCGGTGCCTGTCCCCGCTATGATCGGCGGATGCTCGCCCTCTTCGATTCCGTGCGCCATTGGCTTGATGGCATCGCCCACCTGGGAACGATCCTGGCGGTGGCCTATCTGCTGTATCTGCTGGCGTTGACGGGCTGGATCATGCTGCAGAAGCGCGAGCCGGTGGCCACGTTGAGCTGGATCCTGTCGCTGGCGCTGCTGCCCTACCTGGGCCTCTTCATCTATTACCTGCTGGGCCCACAGAAGGTGAAGCGGCAACGGCTGCGGCGCGGTCGCGCGCGCTCGGGCATGGAGCACTACAGCGATGTCTGCCCGCCCGATGCCGACTGCACCGAACTGGCCAAGATCGCGCAGGCGACCACCGGGCTGGCGCCAAGCACGGCCACCGAAGTGACCTGGCTGGTCGACGGCGCGGCCACCTACGCCGCGCTGCTGGAAGCGGTGGCACAGGCGCAGGACCATGTGCATCTGGAGTACTACATCTTCAATCCTGACCACGCCGGCACCGCGTTGCGGGATGCGTTGGTGGAACGGGCCAGCGCCGGCGTGCAGGTGCGGCTGCTGCTGGATGCGGTAGGTTCTTCGGCCGTGCGTCAGCACTTCCTGCAGCCGCTGTTGAACGCCGGCGCTGAGGTGATCTGGTTCCATCCTCGGCAACTGTTGAAACCATTCAAGCGACCCTGGTTGAACCTGCGTACGCACCGCAAGCTGGTGATCGTAGATGGCCGGCTGGCATTCACCGGCGGCATCAACATCACCGACGACGAAGACGAAAGCCGCAACCCGGATGCTTACCGCGATCTGCACATGCGCCTGCGCGGGCACGTGGTGCGCAGCCTGCAGCTGGTGTTCGCCGAGGACTGGCTGTACGCCAGCGGCCAGGACCACTCGCGGTTCGATATCGCCCGGCTGTGGCCCAGCGACATGCCCCTGCGCGGCGACGGCGCGATCAACGCGCAGGTGCTGGTGTCCGGCCCGGATTCGGGATGGGAGACCATCCATCGCCTGCACGTGGCCGCCATCCAGGAAGCACGTGAGCGGGTCTGGCTGGTCACCCCTTACTTCGTACCCGGTGAGGCGGCGCGGATGGCGCTGACCTCGGCCGCACTCGGTGGCCTGGACGTGCGCCTGCTGGTGCCGAAGATGAGCGACTCCTGGTTCGTGACCCAGGCCGCACGCTCCTATTTCGACGAGCTGCTGCATGCGGGGGTGAAGATCTACGAGTACGGTCCACGCATGCTGCATACCAAGGCATTCATCGCCGACGACGACGTCTGCATCGTCGGCAGCGCCAACTTCGATCACCGCAGCTTCCGCCTGAATTTCGAGCTGTCGATGATGATCAGCGACCGTGGCCGGGTGGCGGAACTGTCTACGTTGCTGCAGTCCGAATTCGAGCGTGCCACCCGTGTACATGACCAGGCAGGACGCTCGCTGTGGCTGCACCGGCTGCCCGAAGCCTTCGCGCGATTGGCCTCGCCGCTGCTGTGAGGCAGCGCTACACTGCGGCGGTGGCCCGGGGAGACTGACAATGTACTGGCTGTACCTGCTGCTGGCGCTGGGCTGCTTCACCTTTGCGCTGAAAACACCGAACATGGGCCTGATGTCGCTGGCCCTGCTGGGCACCCTCGCCTTCCTGCTGGCATGGGTACGCGGGAGATACGCCGCACGCTTCGGCGACCTTCAGCGTGATCCGGCGACACTGGTGGACAGCGATGAACTCAGGCGTCTGCGCGAGCAGGCCAAGGTTGCTCCGACCGACGGCAGCGACCCTCCCTCTCACTCCCCGTAGTCCCGTTCCATGACCCAGCTCAGCGTCAACGTCAACAAGATCGCCGTCCTGCGCAATTCGCGTGGCGGTGCCGAACCGGACGTGGTGCGTGCCGCCCAGGCCTGCCTGGATGCCGGCGCGCATGGCATTACCGTGCACCCGCGGCCCGACCGCCGGCACATCACCGCCGAGGACGTGCTGGCGCTGTCGGCGCTGACCCGTGCCCGTGGTGTGGAGTTCAACATCGAAGGCAACCCGTTCGCGCCGCCGCGTGAGGGCTACCCCGGGTTGCTGCCGCTGTGCGCGCAGACGCGCCCGGCGCAGGCCACGCTGGTTCCCGATGGCGATGGCCAGATCACCTCCGACCATGGCTTCGACTTCGAACGCGATGCCCAGCGCTTGCGCCCGCTGGTGGCCGAGCTGAAAGCGATGGGATGCCGGGTGAGCCTGTTCGTGGATGCCGGCAACCCGCTGCTGGAGCAGGCCGCCGATGTCGGCGCCGACCGCGTCGAGCTGTACACCGGCCCGTATGCCGAGGCCCATGCCGCCGGCGACGCCCGCGCCATGCTGGAACTGTTCGCCACCGCCGCGCGCCGTGCACAGGCCGTCGGCCTCGGTGTGAATGCCGGGCACGATCTGTCGCAGGACAACCTGCGTGACTTCCTGGCCGCCGTGCCGGAGGTGCTGGAGGTGTCGATCGGCCACGCGCTGATCGGCGAGGCGCTGTACGACGGCCTGGATGCCACGGTGAAGGGCTACCTGGCACTGCTGTAGCAGTGCATGGGACTTCCCCGCTGGGTTGAAGTCCGAAGACGTGCGGCAGGTCCCCGTGTTCCGGCCTGGCAAGCGCCCCTGTAGCCGATCTTCCCATCGCAGCTGCTGAGACACCCGTGGCTCATGCTGGCCTGCTGCGGCGATGGCGCGTGCCCGGTTCCAAGCCAGACGACCCTGTGGACAAGTCTGGGGTCAACGTGTCGCCCAATGCGCCTGCGCGCCTACAGCTACGTGAATCCTGGCCGCTTGCGCTGCCTGTGGTTAGCAATAATACTAATATCTCGTAACGGCCGGAGGGCAATATGCAGCACCCCCCTCGCAACGCCCAGGCCGCCATCAAGGGCCGGGGTTCCACGTCCCATCTTGCGGGACGTTTTGAAAGCACCGTCAGCGAAGCGGTGGACGACGGCTGGGCAGTGGACGACAGCGAGGAGTTCCTCGCCCCGCGCCTGCGCACCGAAGTACGCGCGGAGACCGCCCGCAGCATCATCAGCCGCAACAACTCCCCGGACGTCGGCTTCAGCCAATCGGTGAATCCGTATCGCGGCTGCGAGCATGGCTGCTCCTACTGCTTCGCCCGCCCTTCGCATGCCTATCTGAACCTGTCGCCTGGCCTGGACTTCGAGACCAAGCTGTTTGCCAAGACCAACGCGCCACAGCTGCTGCGCAAGGAACTGTCGAAGCCGGGCTACGTGCCGCAGCCGATCGCGCTGGGCATCAACACCGACGCCTACCAGCCGATTGAACGCAAGTTCAAGCTGACCCGCCAGCTGATCGAAGTGATGCTGGAGACGAAGCATCCGTTCTCGCTGATCACCAAGAACGCGTTGGTCGAGCGCGACATCGATCTGCTCGCACCACTGGCGGCGGAGAATCTGGTCAGCGTGCATTTCTCGGTGACATCGCTGGATCCGCATCTGTCGGCGAAGCTGGAGCCGCGCGCCTCGGCACCCCATGCGCGGCTGCGTGCGATGAAACGCCTGCACGAAGCGGGCATTCCGGTGGGCGTGATGGTTGCGCCGGTGATTCCGTGGATCAACGACAGCGAACTGGAAGCCGTGCTGGAGGCTGCGCATGATGCCGGCGCCAGCACTGCAGGCTACGTGCTGCTGCGCCTGCCGCTGGAAGTGGCGCCGCTGTTCCGCGATTGGCTCGATACTCATCATCCCGATCGCGCCGCGCATGTGATGAGCACCATCCAGCAGCTGCGAGGCGGCAAGGATTACGACAGTCAGTTCGGCACGCGCATGCGCGGGCAGGGTGTATATGCGGAGCTGTTGAGCAATCGCTTCAAGCTGGCGCGCAAGCGCCTCGGCTTCAATGCGCAGAACAGCCACTGGCCGAAGCTGGATTGCAGCCGGTTCGAGAAGCCGCTGCCGCCGAAGGTGGATACGCCCCAGGGTTCGCTGTTCTAGAGCACTGGACCGCTGTGCGATGTACCGGCAACAATCTGCACTTGGCCGGAGGGCCTGCAAACCAGGGAAGGGAGCAGATGGGTTACCTACGATCGGCGATGGCGCGATTCGGTCCGCATGGCGACGAATCGATTTGTCCATGAAGCGTCTACCTGCCCTCGGCTGTGGTGCGTTTCTGTTTGCCTGCAGCGCCGATGCAGAAGCTGCCCGTGCGTTTGTGGTTGAAGACGCTGCCATGCGTGACCTCGCCTGCCTCGGGGTGGAGCCCCGCCAGCTGCTCTTTTCCTGTCACCAGATCGTTGCCGGCAACAATCGTGTGGTCGGGCTTAGACGATTCCGGTCTTCGTGGCGGATCGACCATTCCACATTCAGCAAGCTCACGATCCAGCTCCCTGCTGATGCGAAGGCAGGAGACCGATTCGCTGCCGCAGGCGATCGAGTACGGATGTTCCATAGCAGCGGTTCCAGCGCATTCGCCGGAAAGACCGGCTGCTACGGAGTACCCGTCGCAGGGCAGATCACCGTGGTCTCCACCGGAGATTTCGGCATCGAGATCCAGATCGACGCAACGTTCCGCGCCACAAGCCCACTGCAATGGCCGGGAGAGTGCGACGCACCGACGACGGTGTCAGAGCGTTTGAGAGCCTTGCCGCTGTCGCTGCAGCATCTTGATGCATGGACGGGAGCGCATGATCCGGACGCATCACCCTTCGATCAGGCACACCCCTCCAATCGCTTGCATGACTGAACTCAGATCAGCAGTTTCTACACGATGAAACGTACTTGCTGCCTTCCGGCTAGCGCTCTCATGCTCTGCGTTGTGGCCCTGCAGGCGCAGGCCCGCGACATCCACGAATGCATCGTCGTTCCGCAGGCCACGATCGTCACTGACATGCCGGCTGGCCTGGACGAGTTCGAACAGCGTCTGTGGGTGGCGAATACAGGTCAGAGGGTGCGCAAGGGCACGGACACCCTCCTCCTGCTGCGCCTCTTCTCGGAGTCGCCGGGCGTGATCGATTCCCAGCAGTACATCAAGATCACGGGCAGCCTGAAGCGATACGCGCCTTCGTCGAAAGGGACGCCGGAGGTGGTGGATGCGCGCTTGACAAGTGGCGGCGCGGGCTTCGCGCACAAGGGAGACTACTGGCTGTCCGATTCAGCGGACGTCGAACTACATCAGCCGCACAGGGGCGATAGTCAGATCGAAGTCAAAGTGACGGCTGTTGGGTGGAACAGCTATCGAAAAGAAGACCGTTCCTTCTATCTCCAGTTCACCTGTCAACTCAAGGAAATCCCTGTCGAGAAGCTTAGTGCCTGGCAAGGAGGCAACGACAATCTCTGGGGATCCTTTGGACCCGCCAGATAACTGAGCGGCATCAATCTGTACCCAGCAACCACTGCACGCTATGGAATAGACAAGCGCCAGCTGCGGGGGCTGGAGAGAGGAGAGTTCAGCATCATGGATGCGGAACATATCCGCCTGCTGGTTCAAGTCGACGTATCCGAACCCATGAGCACATGACATGAAGATCATCTACTGGCTGGGCATCGCGTTCCTGTGGATGCTTCCGTTGAACGTTCTGCTGCTGACGGCCGGCACGCTGATGGCGGGTGAGGCGCTTGGAGAACAAGAGTTCGTCGGCCTGGGTGTGGCCGTGTTCGGTACCGTGGCGGGCGCGATTCTCTATCGCCGCCGCCCGCGGTAGCGCCGAGCAAGCGAGGGTTAGCAGCACGCGCGACCCTTACCCTCCAAACAGCTTCTGCGCGCTCTGGAACAGGATCCAGCTGGTGGCGATGAACTTGTCGCCGCCCTGCGGCCGGTTGCCGCGATGGGTATGGGTGAACGCAGTCGGCGCGATCAGCAGGCTGCCGGTACGCGGTGCGATCTTCCGCCCTTGGAACAGGAACTCGGTTTCGCCCTCTTCGAAGTCGTCGTTGAGGTACAGGGTCCACAGCACATGCCGGTGCAGGGTCTCGGCCTGCGCGTCCTTCGGGTACAGCTCGCAGTGCCAGTACGGGTAACCGCCCTCGCCCGCCGCATACCACTGCAGATTGATCGCGCCCGGGCGCAGGCAGGTGCGCGCCAGATCCGCCAGCTGCTCCGGCGCCATGTCGGGGAAATCCTCGGCCGACAGGCGTCGCGGCTGGCCGTTGCTGTCCTGGATCTGCAACATCAACGGCGCGATCAATGCCTGTGGATAACGGCGTAGATAAGTCTGCAGACCCGCAAATACCGCCTGTTGCAGCTGCTGGTCCACATCCTGCCAGCCATCCACGCCGCTGATCCGCAGATCCTTGCTGTGCTTGAGTTCCGGGAACACACCGCTGCCCACTGCGCCTGGTTTCAGGCTCTGGCTTGCACGCATGCGCGCGACGATCGCAGCGCACACGTCGCTGGGGACGGCGTTGTGGATGACCTCGATGAAATCGACCGGGCCCGGCTCGTGCATGCGTGCATTCCTTCGACGGCAAGGGCTTGATGGTGCCGTTTGCAGCTGCTGCTGTCACCCTGCGGTCATGTCATCAATCTGCCATGACCGCTGTAGGGATGGCCGCTGTCAGACGCTCTTTGCGTCATGCTCCTGGTGATAACGCACGGCCTCGGCGACCTCTTCGCGCGAACCGAGGAACACCGGCACGCGCTGGTGCAGCTGGTCGGGTTGCACATCGATGATGCGCTCGCGACCGGTCCAGGCAGCGCCGCCCGCCTGCTCCACCAGCAGGCCCATCGGGTTGGCTTCGTACATCAGGCGCAGCTTGCCGGCCTTGCCCGGTTCCTTCTTGTCCCACGGGTAGATGAAGATGCCGCCGCGGGTCAGGATGCGATGCACGTCGGCGACCATGCTGGCGATCCAGCGCATGTTGAAGTTCTTGCCGCGCGGGCCTTCCTTGCCGGCCAGCAGATCTTCCACGTAGGCCTGCATCGGCGCTTCCCAGTGCCGCTGGTTGGACATGTTGATGGCGAACTCCTGGGTGGCCGCCGGGATCTGCATGTTCTCGGTGGTCAGCAGGAACTCGCCGGTTTCGCGGTCGAGGGTGAAGGCGTGGGTACCGTGGCCGACGGTCAGCACCAGCTGCGTGCTGGGCCCGTAGATGCAGTAGCCGGCGGCGATCTGCTTGCTGCCCGGCTGCAGGAAGGCGTCATCGCCGGGCAGTTCGACGTTGGTCGGGCAACGCAGCACCGAGAAGATGGTGCCGACGGAGACGTTGACGTCGATGTTGGAGCTGCCATCGAGGGGATCGAACAGCAGCAGGAAATCGCCACGCGGGTAGATGTCCGGCACCGGCTGGCTGTGGTCCATCTCCTCCGATGCGCAGGCGGCGAGGTGGCCACCCCAGGCGTTGGCCTCCAGCAGGATCTCGTTGCTAATGACATCCAGCTTCTTCTGCGCTTCGCCCTGCACGTTGCCGGTACCGGCCTCGCCGAGCACGCCACCGAGGGCGCCCTTGCTGACGGCGATGGAGATGCTGGTGCAGGCGCGGGCGACGACCGCGATCAGCTGGCGCAGGTCGGCGTTGATGCGGCCGGCGTGCTGCTGCTGGATCAGGAAGCGGGTCAACGAGGTACGGGACATGGGCGGGCAGGTCTCGGCAACGGGAAAACGCCTATTGTCGCTGGTCTGACTTGCGCGTGGGTGAGCGGGGGTAGGCGTAATCGTTTCCAGAGGCGTTGCGGTCGTGGCGCCTTCCCTTCGTCGAGGCGCGCGGGAGGGGGAGACAATGCAGGACACGCTGCAAGTACGTCCATGTAAGCTCGATGGCGCCTTGCTCGTGTGCGCTGTCCTGCGCACACGGCAAGACCGGGGTTGGGCATCCTGCCCAACCCGCCCGAGGCATGCCTCGCGCCCATGGCGCCAACGGTCCTGCATTGCCTCCCCCTCCCGCGCGCTTCAGGGTTGGCCGCGAGCGCGGAGGGGGTGGCAAGGCAGTGCAAAAACAAAGGCGCCTTTCGGCGCCTTTGTTTCTACAGCTTGCTGGAGCGGTCGATCAGCCCTTGGCGACGGTGGCCACGGCCTTGGCGACGTATTCCAGGTTGTTCTGGTTCAGCGCGGCCACGCAGATGCGGCCGGTGCCGACGGCGTAGATGCCGAACTCGTCGCGCAGGCGCTCCACCTGTTCGCGGCTCAGGCCGGAGTACGAGAACATGCCCGCCTGTTCGTTGATGAAGCCGAACTGCGGGGCGCCGGCGGCGGCCAGCTTCTCGACCAGGCCCTGGCGCAGGGCGTGGATGCGCTCGCGCATCTCGGTCAGCTCCTGCTCCCACATCGCGCGCAGTTCCGGATTGGTCAGCACACCGGCAACCAGTGCAGCACCGTGGGTGGAGGGGCTGGAGTAGATCGTGCGGATCACGCGCTTGACCTGCGACTGTACTGCCTTGGCGTCAGCGGCGGTCGGCGCGACCATCGACAGCGCACCCACGCGCTCGCCATACAGCGAGAACGACTTGGAGTACGAGTTGGCGACGATGAAGCTGTCGATGCCCGCCTCGGCGATGATGCGCACCGCGGCGCCGTCCTGCTCGATGCCCTTGTCGAAGCCCTGGTAGGCCATGTCGATGAAGGGGAACAGTTGGCGGTCCTTCAGCAGCTGTGCGACCTGCTTCCACTGGCTGACGGTGAGGTCGGCGCCGGTGGGGTTGTGGCAGCAGGCGTGCAGCAGCACCACGGTGCCCGCTTCCAGCTTGCCCAGGTCGGCCAGCAGGCCGTCGAAGTTGACGCCATGGGTGGTCGGGTCGAAGTAGGTGTAATCGACCACCTCGAAACCAGCGGCGCTGAACACGGCGCGGTGGTTTTCCCAGCTCGGGTTGCTGAGTGCGATGGTGGCGTGCGGCAGCAGCTTCTTCAGCACGTCGGCACCGACGCGCAGCGCACCGCTGCCACCGACGGTCTGGGCGGTGGTGACGCGGCCGGCGGCCAGCAGCGGCGAGTCCTTGCCGAACACCAGCTCACGGGTGGCCTGGGTGTACGCCGGCAGGCCATCGATCGGCAGGTAGCCGCGCGGTTTGGCTTCGTTGGCGAGCTGCTGCTCGATCTGCTTGACGGCGCGCAGCAGCGGAATGCGGCCGCTCTCGTCGTAGTAGATGCCCACACCCAGGTTGACCTTGGTCGGGCGGCTGTCGGCGTTGTACGCCTCGGTCAGGCCCAGGATCGGGTCGCCTGGGACCAGTTCCACGTTTGCAAAGAAGGACACGGCGGTACTCGTTCGGTAGACGGAAAGGGGGAGGAATTGCGCCACGCGGCTTGCGGCCTGTCGGCCGAAACCGACCCATCGTAACAAAGCCTGCCGGGGCTGGCCGCCGCCATCGTCATCCGCTTGCCCGTACCATGGCGTGCGTTGCCGCCCGATCCATCAACCTGAATCATGAATCCCAGCGCACGACGCCAATGCCTGCCGCTTTCCGCCCTGCTGCTGCTGCCCTTGGTGGTGACGGCCGAGCCATTGCCGACCGCCCTGCCGACGGTGCAGGTACAGGCCGCGCGGGTGCCCGGCGTCGACCCCTTCGCCCTGCCCGCCAGCCTGGATACGGTGTGGATCGACGCCGACCGTACCGGCCCGGGCACGCAGCTGTCCGAGGCGCTGGGCGGAGTGCCGGGCCTACTGGCCCGGGACCGGCAGAACTTCGCGCAGGACACCCAGCTGTCGATCCGTGGCTTCGGCGCTCGTTCGACCTTTGGCGTGCGCGGGGTGCGGGTGCTGATCGATGGGGTGCCGGCGACCATGCCCGATGGTCAGGGCCAGCTGTCGCACGCCAGCCTGCTCGGTGCCGAGCGCATCGAGGTGCTGCGCGGGCCGTTCTCGGCCCTGTATGGAAATTCGTCCGGGGGCGTGCTGCAGGTGTGGAGCGCGCAGGGCCAGGCCGGTGACCCGTGGCGGCTGCGGGTGAATGCCGGTGCCGACAACACGCTCAGCGTCGGCGCGCAGCTGCGCGGGGCGGGCCCTGGCGTCGACTACAACGTGGCCGCCAACCATTTCAGCACCGATGGCTGGCGTGCCCACAGCCGCGCGCGGCGTGAATCGCTCAACGCGCGCCTTGGCACCGAGCTCGCTGGCGGCCGCCTGGAGCTGCTGCTCAATGCGCTGCACGCGCCCAACGCGCAGGACCCGCTGGGCCTGACCCGCGCGCAGGTGGCGGCCGATCCACGCCAGGCCACGGCGGTGGCTGAGCAGTACAACACCCGCAAATCGGTGCGCCAGCAGCAGGCAGGCCTGCGTTGGACCCGTGAAGCCGGTGCGCAGCGCTGGCAGCTGATGGGCTATGCCGGGCAGCGCGCGGTGACCCAGTACCTGCCGATTCCGCCGGGACCGCAGGCCAACCCATTGCATGCCGGTGGCGTGATCGACCTGGACGGCGGTTATGGCGGGTTGGACGCGCGCTGGGGCTGGAACGGCGATCTGTGGGGGCGCCCGCTGGACCTGGTGGTGGGCGTGAATGCCGATCGCCAGCGCCAGCACCGCACCGGCTACGAGAACTTCGTCGGCACCACCGTGGGGGTACGCGGCCGCCTGCGTCGCGACCAGATCGACATCGTGCAGAACGTGGACCAGTTCGCCCAGGCGTGGTGGCAATGGAGCCCGCGCTGGTCGCTGCTGGCCGGGGTGCGCCACAGCGCGGTGCGCTTCGAATCGGATGATCGCTACATCGTCGGGCGCAACCCGGACGACAGTGGTCGCCGTCGCTACCAGGCCACCACGCCAGTGGCGGGTGTCAGCTTCGAGGCAAGCCCGCAGTGGCGCCTGCACGCGGCGATCGGGCGTGGCTTTGAAACCCCGACGTTCAACGAGCTGGGCTACCGCGCCGACGTCCAGGCCGGGCTGGCGCTGGATCTGGCGGCCGCCCGCAGCCGCAGCGTGGAAGTGGGCAGCAAATGGCATGCGCAGGATGGAAGACAGCTCGATATCAGCCTGTTCCGTGCAGATACCGACGATGAGCTGGCCGTTGCCAGCAACACCAACGGCCGCAGCACGTACCGCAACATCGGCCGTACCCGCCGCCAGGGTGTGGAGCTGCAGTACCGGCAGCCGTTGGCCGAGCAGCTGGAGCTGCAGCTGGCCTGGACCTGGCTGCAGGCGCAGGTGCGTTCGCCCTATCTGGCCTGTGCGGCCAGCAATTGCGCAGTGCCCGACACCGTGGTTGCCGCTGGCAGCCGCCTGCCCGGCGTGCCCCGGCAGCAGGCGTATGCCCGCCTGCAGTGGTCGCCGGGGCAGTGGCAGTGGGGGTTGGAAGCTGCCGCCAGCAGCGATGTGGTGGTGAACGACATCGCCACCGAGCGCGCACCGGGATACGCGCTGCTGAACCTGGAAGCCGGTCGCCGCTGGACGCTGCAGTCGGGTGACCTGCGCGCATTCGCACGTATCGACAACGTGCTGGACCAGCGCTACATCGGCTCGGTGATCGTCAATGACGGTAACGGCCGGTTCTTTGAACCGGGGCCGGACCGCCGCGCCAGCGTTGGCCTGCAGTGGTCATGGCGTTAGGCGGGCCCCGGTAGCGCCGGCCCATGCCCGGCGAGCGCGCAGCGCGGACGTGACGGATCTGCCGGGCATGGCCCGGCGCTACCGATCAATCCGGGGCCTTGGCGGGCACGAACGGCGAGGTGGGATCGCTGGCCGGGAAGGTCTCTTCCAGCGCCTCGTCCTGGTTGTCGCTGGCGTGCTGCTTGCGCTCGCGCCGCTTCAGCGGACTTTCCTGGCCACCGCGATTGCGGTCACCGCAGTCCTTGCGGTCCTGTGCGGCCTGTTCAGGCCGGCGCACGACGGGCAGTACGCCCTCGTCCGGTGTCGACATGCCGGCGCCACGGTCCTCGGCGTCGGCCAGATCGTGTTTGCCGCGCTGCTCGCCCGGCTCGGGGGTGTGGTTCTCACGCAGGGGGTCACGGGTGGGGGTCATGGGGCGTTCCTCCGGTAGGCCTCCACTAGAGCGCGGACGAAGTAAAGCCACTGCGAACCTGGCGTCATGAACATCTTTGTCACGACTGGATAACGGCGGCGCGCGTATTCCTGCCCACCCGCCCTGCTGCAGGAGCCGGCCATGCCCCGTCTTGAACGCCCCGCCCCGTCCGTGTTCAACGCCCTGCTGGATCCGCTTGGCCAGCGCAGCACGCAGCGCCGGACGCGCCGCCTGGAGGATCCGCAGGCGGTGGCGCAGGATTACCTGCAGTACATGCTGAGCGACTACGAGGAACGCCGCGGGCAGGGGCATCGCAACTGGCGCGATCTGTGCCCGGTGTACGCTTTCGCGCTGACCACCCACGCCGCTGACTGGCCGCGTGGCGGCGAGGCCGATACCAGTGGCGAACTGGCCGAGCACTGGGACCAGATGCGCGGACAGTCGCGCCTGAACTGGGCACAGGCGCAGCCGGTGGTGGAAGATGCCTGGCGCGCGCTGGACCATATCCCCGCCGCTGCGGTGAGGCCGCTGCTGCAGTAGTGCCGGTCGCTGGCACGCATCGCCAGGATTCAAGGAGCTGCCGGCCAGCGGCCGGCACTACCGCATGGTCTGCACGTGGCCGACACGGTTGTTTCACGGTAGCCGGCTGAAGCTGGCTACCCCTGCTGAAACACAGGTGCGCATCATGGCCCGCCCGATCTGGACCGGTACGCTTTCCTTCGGCCTGCTCAACGTACCGGTCTCGCTGATGTCCGGCGAGCGCAAGGTCGACCTGCACTTCCGCATGCTGGATTCGCGCGATCGCAAACCGATCCGCTTCGAACGGGTCAACGCCGACACCGGCGAGGAAGTGCCGTGGAAGGACATCGTCAAAGCCTACGAGTACGACAAGGGCAGCTATGTCGTGCTGGAGGAAGACGATATCCGTTCGGCGGCGCCGGAAAGCCATGAAACGGTGGAGGTGGAAACCTTTGTCGACGCCAGCCAGATCGACCCGCGATACTACGAGAAGCCCTATCTGCTGGTGCCGGGTAAAAAGGCCGAGAAGGGCTACGTGCTGCTGCGGGAAACGCTGCGCAGCACTGGCAAGGTCGGTATCGCCCGGGTGGTGGTGCGCACGCGCGAGTACCTGTGCGCGGTGATGCCCAACGATGACGCGCTGGTGCTGATGATCCTGCGCTATCCGCAGGAACTGGTCGAGCCTGACGACTACAAGCTGCCCAGTGGAAAGCTTGCCGATTACCGCATCACCAGCAAGGAAACGGCGATGGCCGAGCAGTTGATCGAGTCGATGGCCGGTGACTGGGATCCTTCGCAGTACCACGATGAGTTCCGCGAACGCCTGCAGCAGGTGCTGAACAAGCGCATCAAGTCCAAGGGCGGCACCACCCAGGTGGAGGACGAGCCGGCACCGCGCGAGGACGCAACCACCAACGTGGTGGACTTCATGGCGCTGCTGCAGAAGAGCCTGGATGCCAACAAGCGCACGCCGGCGAAGAAGGCGGCCGCGCGCAAGGCTCCAGCCAAGAAGGCAGCGGCGAAGAAGGCACCGGCAAAAAAGGCCGCCAAGAAGGCGGCAAAGAAAACCCCTGCGCGACGCAAGGCAGGTTGAGCCATGTCGTTGCATCAGTACCGCCGCAAGCGTCGGCTGGGCGGGGGGAGCGGACAGACCCCGGAGCCGGACGATGCACCGGCACGAGGCAATCCGAAGCGGCGGCCGATCTTCGTGGTCCAACTGCACCACGCCAGCAGCCGCCACTACGATTTCCGCCTGGAAATGGATGGCGTGCTGAAAAGCTGGGCGGTGCCGAAGGGGCCGTCGCTGCGGGTGGGTGAGAAGCGCCTGGCGGTGGAGGTGGAAGACCACCCTCTGTCCTATGCCGGCTTCGAAGGTGATATTCCGCAAGGCCACTACGGCGCCGGCCACGTCGATGTGTTCGACCACGGCAGCTGGGCCTGCGAAGGTGATCCGCTGCAAGCACTGGCGGCGGGCAAGATCGACTTCGTGCTGCACGGGCAGCGCCTGGCCGGTGGCTGGAAACTGGTACGCACGGCGATGAAGGGCCGCCAGGTGCAGTGGCTGCTGATCAAGCGCGATGACGCGCAGGCACGGGATGCGGAGGCGGACGATCTGCTGCACACGCCAGCACTGAAATCCGCGAAGAGGTCTCGGGTTTCAGCGAAGAAGACGCCTCCAGCGCCACGTGCCGCACACTCACGCAAGGCCGATGCACGCTGGCATGCGCGCGCGCTGCAGCTGGACGAGGCGCGCGACAGAAGCTACCCGCACCAGTTCAAGCCACAGCTCACCGATCACCGCGACACCGCGCCCGATGGCGAGCGTTGGCTGCATGAGATCAAGTGGGATGGTTACCGGTTGCTGGCCGATCTGCACGAAGGTGAGGTGACGCTGCGCTCGCGCAATGGCCTGGACTGGACTGCCGATTTTCCCGAAGTGGTGCAGGCGCTGCAGGCGCTGCCGGTGCGCGATGCGCGTCTGGACGGGGAACTGGTGGTGCTGGACGACAACGGCCGCAGCGACTTCGCCGCGCTGCAGCGGGTGATCGACGGCAGCTCGAAACAACCGCTGCGCTACATCGTGTTCGACCTGCCGGGCGTGGCCGGGGTCGACATCAGCCGCGCGCCGTTGCTGCAACGCAAGGCACTGCTGAAGGAACTGATCGGCGATGCAGTTGGCACGTTGGCCTTCAGCGAGCACGTCATCGACCACGGCCCTGCCGTGTTCGAAGCCAGCGGCAAGGCGGGCTTCGAAGGCATCGTCAGCAAGCAGGTCGATGCGCCTTACGTGAACACCCGCGCACGCAGCTGGGTGAAAGTGAAGCACGAGGACACCGATGAATTCCTGATCATCGGCCACACCGCACCCAAAGGCTCGCGGGTGGGATTTGGTTCGCTGCTGCTGGCCACGCCGGACAAGGGCGGCCTGCGCTATGTCGGCCGCGTCGGTACCGGCTTCGACGATGAGGGGCTGCGCGCGCTGGCGGCCACGCTCGCGCCGCTGGTGGTGAAGGAGGCGGTGCTGGAGCTGCCGGCGCACGTGCCGTTGCGTGCGGCGAGCGTGCGCTGGGTCAAGCCGGTAACGGTGGCCGAGGTCGCGTTCCGCGGCTGGGGCAAGGAAGGGTTGCTGCGCCAGGCCAGCTTCAAGCGGCTGCGCAGTGACAAGAAGAAGGAGGACCTGGCGATGAGTGCAACACCGGCCGATGACGGCGACGACGTTGCCATCACCCATCCCGAGCGCGTGGTGTTTGCGAAGAAGAAGCTCAGCAAGGGTGACGTCGCCGACTACTACCGGCAGATGGCACGCTGGATCCTGCCGGAAATCAGTGGGCGACCGCTGTCGCTGCTGCGCTGTCCCGACGGCGTAGGCAAGGCGTGTTTCTTCCAGAAGCACCATGGCCAGGGCCTGGGTGATGCGGTGCATGCGGTGCCGCTGCAGCAGAAGAGCGGGCGCGAGGACTACGTCTATATCGATGACGAACGCGGCCTGCTGCAGCTGGTGCAGATGAACACCCTGGAACTGCATCCGTGGGGCGCGACGGTGGCCGATCCCGAACATCCCGACCGGTTGGTGTTCGATCTTGATCCGGGTGAGGGCGTGAGCTGGGCCGACGTGAAGCGCGGCGCGCGCGATGTGCGCGATCGACTGCAGCAAACCGGGCTGCAGAGCTTCGTGCGGCTGTCGGGCGGCAAGGGCGTGCATGTGGTGGTACCCCTGCAACCCGCAGCCGACTGGGACGACGCGAAAGCGTTCTGCGAAGCGTTCGCGCAGGCGATGGCCGAACAGGCGCCGGACCACTACGTGGCGACGATGAGCAAGGCCAAACGCAGCGGGGTGATCTTCATCGACTGGCTGCGCAATACACGGGGAGCGACCAGCGTGTGCTCGTGGTCGCTGCGCGCGCGGGAGAGCGCGGGAGTCGCGGTGCCGCTGCGCTGGGAAGAACTGGCGCGCGTGAGCGCGGCCGATGCGTTTCCGATGGACAAGGCGTTGGCACGGGCGAAGCGCTTGAAGGCGGATCCGTGGCAGGGCATCGACGCGCTGAAGCAGACGCTGCCGACGCTGCAGCGGTAGTGCCGGCCGCTGGCCGGCAACTGCAGGTTTGCTGGGCTTGCCGGCCAGCGGCCGGCACTACCCGTACCCGGGCATCGACGCGTTGAAGCAGCGGTTGCCGATGTTGCCTATGTCTGGACATTCACGGGCTGAAACAGCGGCGTTGCAGTGGTAGTGCCGGCCGCTGGCCGGCAACTGCAGGATCATCGAGGTTGCCGGCCAGCGGCCGGCACTACCGGTATCCGCTCAGCGCCGATCGCGCGATGCGCGGCGGCCGAACCACCAGCCCAGCAGCAACTGCACCGGCAGCGAAACCAGCAGGCCGATGACGAACCAGTGCGGGAAGTCGCCGCCCATCACCCACAGGCCATAGCCCGCGCCGAGCACCAGCAGAGACCAGATCGAGGTGCCATGCGCGCGTGGCCAGCACGGCGCGTAATAGGTGGCGAAGGCAATGGCGGCGATGCCACCCAGCACGGTGAATGCCAGGTCCCAGCCGAGCTGGGCCTCGCTTCCCGGCGTCATGCGCAGCAGCGATGGCAGCCAGCCCGCGGCACTGCTGACCAGGGCCAGCGCGAGCAGCGCGCCGATCAGCGCGAGCAGGGAGAGAAAGACGGTCTTGAGCGTGCCGGGCATGCGCGCATTGTACGGCCGCCGGGGTGCGCGGCGCTGCCGGCAGATCGGCATGGCCGCCGTGCCCGTGGGAGAGGGAAACGGACACGGCGGCCATGCACAGGGGGGTCAGGCAGCGAAGTCGATCACCACGCGGCCTTCGATGGTGCCGGCGTGCATGCGCGCGAACACCTCGTTGACGTTCTCCAGGCGGTCGGTGCTGACCGTGGCGGCAACCTTGCCTTCGGCGGCGAACTGCAGCGATTCCTGCAGGTCCAGGCGGGTGCCGACGATCGAACCGCGTACGGTGACGCCGTTGAGCACCATGCCGAAGATGTCCAGTGGGAAGTTGCCCGGTGGCAGGCCGTTGAGCGAGACCGTGCCGCCGCGACGCACCATGCCCAGCGCCTGTTCGAAGGCCTTGGGCGAAACCGCGGTGACCAGCGCACCATGCGCGCCACCGATCTCCTTCTTCAGGAACGCGGCCGGATCGGTGGTGCGCGCGTTGACGGTGACCTGTGCGCCCAGGCGCCTGGCCAGGGCCAGCTTGGCGTCGTCCACATCCACCGCTGCCACGTTCAGGCCCATCGCGCGGGCATACTGCACGGCCATGTGGCCGAGGCCGCCGATACCGGAAATGGCCACCCAATCACCGGGCTTGGTGTCGGTGACCTTCAGGCCCTTGTACACGGTGACGCCGGCGCACAGCACCGGTGCGATCTCCACGAAGCCCACTTCCTTCGGAAGCAGGCCGACATAGTTGGCATCGGCCAATGCGTACTCGGCGAAGCCGCCGTTGACCGAGTAGCCGGTATTGCGCTGCGTTTCGCACAGCGTTTCCCAGCCACCCAGGCAGTGTTCGCAATGGCCACACGCCGAGTACAGCCAGGGGATGCCGACCCTGTCACCTTCCTTGATGTGCCCTACCCCGCCTCCCACGGCCACGACGTGCCCCACGCCCTCGTGGCCGGGGATGAACGGCGGGTTCGGTTTCACCGGCCAGTCGCCCTCGGCGGCGTGCAGGTCGGTGTGGCAGACGCCGCAGGCCTCGATCTTGACCAGCACCTCGCCCGCCCCCGGGCGCGGTACCACGACTTCCTCGATGACCAGCGGCTTGCCGAACTCACGGACGACGGCGGCCTTCATGGTTCTGTTCATGCGTGCTTCTCCGTAGTGCGCTTGCAGACAGGATGGCGCCGGCCCCATGCCCGCGCCTTGATCCCGATCAATCCTCAGAAGAAGCCGAGCTTCTTCGGTGCGTAGCTGACCAGCAGGTTCTTGGTCTGCTGGTAATGGTCGAGCATCATCCGGTGGTTCTCGCGGCCGATGCCCGACTGCTTGTAGCCGCCGAACGCGGCGTGCGCCGGGTAGGCGTGATAGCAGTTGGTCCATACCCGCCCGGCCTGGATCGCGCGGCCCACCCGGTACAGCCGCGCGGCATCGCGGCTCCAGACGCCGGCACCCAGCCCGTACAGCGTGTCGTTGGCGATCTGCAGTGCTTCTTCTTCGGTCCTGAATGTGGTCACCGACACCACCGGCCCGAAGATCTCCTCCTGGAACACGCGCATGCCGTTGTGGCCCTTGAACACGGTCGGCTGCACATAGAAGCCGCCGGCCAGGTCGCCACCGAGCGCGGCCTTGTCGCCACCAATCAGCACCTCGGCGCCTTCCTCGCGGCCGATGGCGATGTAGGACAGGATCTTCTCCAGCTGTTCGCCCGATGCCTGCGCACCCACCATGGTGTTCGGGTCCAGCGGATTGCCCTGGCGGATCGCCGCCACGCGTTCGAGCACACGCTCCATGAAGCGTTCGTAGATCGATTCCTGCACCAGTGCGCGCGACGGGCAGGTGCAGACCTCGCCCTGGTTGAAGGCGAACATGACGAAACCTTCCACCGCTTTGTCGAGGAAATCATCGTCCTCGGCCATTACGTCGGCGAAGAACAGGTTCGGCGATTTGCCGCCCAGCTCAAGCGTCACCGGAATCAGGTTCTGGCTGGCGTACTGCATGATCAGGCGGCCGGTGGAGGTTTCACCGGTGAAGGCGATCTTGGCGATGCGCGGGCTGCTGGCCAGCGGCTTGCCCGCCTCCAGGCCGAAGCCGTTGACCACGTTGAGCACGCCCGGCGGCAGCAGGTCGCCGATCACCTCCATCAGCACCAGGATCGACGCCGGGGTCTGTTCGGCAGGCTTGAGCACCACGCAGTTGCCGGCGGCCAGCGCCGGCGCCAGCTTCCAGGCCGCCATCAGCAGCGGGAAGTTCCACGGGATGATCTGCCCGACCACGCCCAGCGGTTCGTGGAAATGGTAGGCCACGGTGTCGTCGTCGATCTGCGACAGGCTGCCCTCCTGCGCACGCAGGCAACCGGCGAAGTAGCGGAAGTGGTCGGCCATCAACGGCACGTCGGCGTTGAGCGTCTCGCGGATCGGCTTGCCGTTGTCCCAGGTCTCGGCGTGGGCCAGCAGTTCCAGGTTCTGTTCGATGCGATCGGCGATGCGGTTGAGCAGCAGCGCACGGTGGGCGGCCGATGTGCGGCCCCAGGCGTCCTTTGCGGCGTGCGCGGCATCGAGTGCGGCGTCGATGTCCTCGGCGTTGGAGCGGGCAACTTCAGTGAACACCTGGCCGTTCACCGGCGAGATGTTGTCGAAGTACTGGCCGCTGCGCGGGGCGATCCATTCGCCACCGATGTAGTTGCCATAGCGCGGCTTGAACAGGGAGCGCGGATCGGTGGCATGCGGGCGGGTGGACGGTACGGCGTTCATGACGGCTCCTGCGATGGACGTGGTGTTTCCACAGGCGCAAGGACGATGCCAATCCTGGCCTGCTGCGCTGCATCACGCCTTCATCGCCCGGCCGTCGGTGATCCTGTCGCGCACCCTGCGGCAGTGCAGCAGGTATGGCCGTTGCAGGCCGACACAGGGTGTGCTGTTAATCGGGACAGGTCCCGCAACAACTGTCGCAATGTGCGACACAGGAGGCTGTCGGTGTCCCCGCTTGCTCCCGATCCCCGCCTGGGAAGTGCCCGGCGCAGTTTCTTCGAGCGCGGCGCTGCGCCCGTCGGCGCGGTGCCCGAGGCGATCCTGCATTCCTGGCAACGCTGCCAACGGCACGGCCTGCTGGTGGATGCGCAGCCGGCCGCCGAACCACTGACCGACAACCGCCTGCGCGAACTGCGCCAGCGCCGCGAGCGCCTGTGGCGACAAGCGCGCCCGGAGCTGGACGGACTGGCGGCGGAAATGACCCACAGCGGCAGCATCGTGCTGCTGACCGATGAAGACGGTTGGATCCTCGACGCCGAAGGCAGTGCCGGTTTCCTCGACAAGGCGGGTCGTGTCGCGCTGATGCCGGGCATGCGCTGGGACGAGGGCACGGTCGGCACCAACGCGATCGGCACCGCGCTGGTGGACGGGCGCGCGCTGCAGGTGCGTGGCGGCGAGCACTACTTCGCCCCGCACGGCATCCTCACCTGTTCGGCCGTGCCGATCCTCGATCCCTACGGGCAATGCCTGGGTGTGCTCGATGTGTCCGGCGACGCGCGGCTGCCACATGTGCACGCGCTGGCGCTGGTGCGGCAGGCGGTAGCGCAGATCGAGCACCGCGGTTTCGCCGACGGCCTGGCCGACTGCGAGCTGCTGCGCCTGCATCATCAACCCGCGCTGCTGGGCAGTGCGCGCGAAGGCGTGCTCGGCTTCCGCGGCGGTCGCCTGGTCGCGGCCAATCGTGCCGGCCTTGCCTTGTTCGGGCTGGATCGCCAGGACATCGGCCGCACGCCGTACGAAGCGCTGTTCGAACAACCGCTGTCGCGGCTGGCAGATGACGGCGTACTGCTTGATCGCCAGGGCCGTCGTCTGTACGGCGTGCGCGAGGCCCGTGCGTCGCGACGCAGTGTGGCTACGCCTGGACCGACCGCGCCGTTGCCGGCGAGTGCGCAGGGCCCACTGTTTGATAGCGGGCAGCAACAACAACTGGCCACCGCAGGACGCGTGCTGCAGGCCGGGTTGCCGGTGCTGCTGCAGGGCGAGACCGGCACCGGCAAGGAAGTCTTCGCGCGGGAACTGCACGCACGCAGCACGCGTGCGGGAAAGCTCTTCGTCGCGGTGAACTGCGCGGCGCTGCCGGAAGGGCTGATCGAAGCAGAGCTGTTCGGCTACGAGGAGGGTGCCTTTACCGGTGCGCGCCGGCAGGGCAGCCCGGGCCTGCTGCGGCAGGCCGAGGGCGGTACGTTGTTCCTCGATGAGATCGGCGACATGCCGCTGGCGCTGCAACCGCGCCTGCTGCGCGTGCTGCAGGAACGCGAGCTGTCACCGCTGGGCGGCGGCAAGCCGGTGAAACTGGATTTCGCACTGGTCTGCGCCAGCCACTGCGAACTGCCGCAGGCGGTGGATGCCGGTCGCTTCCGTGCGGATCTGTATTACCGCATCGCCGACCACGTGGTGACCCTGGCGCCGTTGCGGCAGCACCCCGATCGCGCTGCCGTGGTGGATGCCCTGTGGCAGCAGCTGGGACAGGGCCATGCGTTGTCGTCGCAGGCCCGCGCGGCGCTGGCCGCCCATGCCTGGCCCGGCAACCTGCGCCAGCTGAGTGCCTGCCTGCGCACGCTGGCCGCACTGGCTGAGCCGGGTCAACCGGTGGGCCCGCAGCTGCTGCCCGCGGACGTGCGTGCTGGTACGTCCACCGCGCCAGCAGTGCCTGCCAGCGGAGCATTGGAGGAGATCGCCGAGGCGGCCATGCGCCAGGCGCTGGCCGAGTGCCAGGGCAACGTCAGCGCGGCCGCCAAGCGGCTGGGAATCAACCGCAGCACCCTGTACCGCCGGCTGGGTACGCCACGCGGCTGAACGGATGCGCTGGCGCCGGGTCTGTGCCCGGCCCCAGCAGGGGCCGAGGGATCAGCCCGCCAGCACCGCGGCCTCGCGTGCCAGGCGCTCGACGCTGTCCCAGTCGCGGGTCTGCATCAGCGCGGCGGTGGTCAGCCACGAACCGCCCACGCACAGCACGTTGGGCAGATGCAGGAACTGGCTGGCGGTCTGCGCACTGATGCCGCCGGTCGGGCAGAAGCGCACATCGCCGAACGGGCCGTGCCACGCCGACAGCATCGCCGCACCGCCGGCCTGCACCGCCGGGAAGAACTTGAAGGTATCCAGGCCGTGTTCCAGGCCGACGATCAGCTCCGAACCGGTGGCCACGCCAGGCAGGTAGGGCAGATCGGCATCGCGCGCGGCGGCATACAGCCGTGGGGTCGCCCCGGGCGACACCGCGAAGCGGCCGCCGGCCTGTTTCACCGCCTGCATCTGCGCGGCATCGAGCACGGTGCCGGCACCAATCACCGCATCCGGCACGGCCTCGACCATCGCCTGGATGGCTTCCAGCGCGCGCGGCGTGCGCAGGGTCACCTCGATCACCGGCAGCCCGCCACGGAACAGCGCCTGCGCGACCTGTACCGCATCGTCGATGTCATCGGGGGTGAACACCGGAATCACCGGTGCCAGTTTCAGTACCGCACGAACGCGTGGATCAGCGCCGGACATCGAATCGCTCCTCGCCCACCAGGGCCAACACATCAGCTTCGCTGACGGGATTGAAATCGCCGGGAATGGAATGCTTCAGGCCCCCGGCGGCCAGGCCGAAGCGCACGGTGGCGTCGGCATCGAAGGCCGACAGGATGCCATGCAGGATGCCTGCCGCGAAGGCATCACCGCCGCCGATGCGGTCGACGATGCCCTGCAGCTGGCGTACCGGGGCCTGTGCGCGGGTGCCATCGCGGCCCAGCAGCAGCGCGCCCAGCGCATGGTGGTCCACGCTCAGCGTCTGCCGCTGGGTGCAGGCCATCCACTGCAGCTGCGGGAACGCTTCGAACGCGGCCGCTGCCGCCGCTTCCACACGCGCGACCACGTCGGCCTGTTCGAAACGCTGGCCGAGGATGACCTCGATATCGCGGTAGTCGGCAAAGACGATGTCGGCCTGCGCGAACAGTTCGTGCAGGATCGCCCGCGCATCGCCACCCCAGCGTTGCCACAGCTTCGGCCGGAAGTTGCCATCGAAGGACACGCGTACGCCCAGTGCACGCGCGGCGCGCGCTGCGGCCAGGGTGGCCTGCGCCACGTCCGCGCCCAGCGCCGGGCTGACCCCGGACAGGTGCAGCCACTGCGCGCCCTGCAGCAATGCGGGCCAGTCGTAGTCGGCGGCGGTGCTGTTGGCGAATGCCGAATCGGCACGGTCGTAGACCACTTCGCTGGCCCGTTGCACCGCGCCGGTGGTCAGGAAGTACAGGCCCATGCGGCCCTCGGCATCTTCGCGCACGCCGCGCGTGTCGACCCCATGCCGGCGCAGTTCGGCCAGCGCATGCGCGCCGAGCGCGTTGCCGGCAACGGTGCTGACCATGGCCACGTCATGTCCAAAGCGGGACAGCGAGACAGCCACGTTCGCCTCGGCGCCGCCGACATGCACCTGCAGCTGCGGCGACTGCAGCAGCAGTTCGCGACCGGGCGCACCCAGGCGCAGCAGCAGTTCCCCGAAACACACGATACGACCCATTTCTGCTCCTTCACGCGTGCCGCCCGCATGTGACACTGGGCGGCGTGGTAGTGGACCACGCGTGGGGCGTGGAATTGGCTAGCGGTGTCATTTCAATCCCGCCCATCCTTGCCCTTAGCCTACCAAACTGTTGGAAGCATTGTCCTGCAAGCGTCTTGGAGACATTTCAGATCTGTTGCGGTGCAAGATGCCGGATCGGGAACGTGCTGTTAACGTCCGGCCTGACCAGCGGTGTCATCCCGCTGAAACAGCCGCGATACCAGACCTTTGGGAGAGGGGAAAGGCATGCATTCTCGGAACCATGAAAAAAAGACACCGGTTACCTTGCTCGCGTTGGCCGTCGCACTGGCCCTGGCAGGCAACGCCGGCGCGCAGCAGCAGAGCGCCAACCCGAACGCCACCGACCTGGATACGGTCACCGTCACCGGCTACCGCGCCAGCGTGGAGAAGGCGCTGGACATCAAGCGCGGCGAAGCCGGCGTGGTCGATGCCATCGTTGCCGAGGACATCGGCAAGTTCCCGGACCTGAACCTGGCCGAGTCGCTGCAGCGCATCCCGGGCGTGGTCATCACCCGCGAGGCCGGCGAAGGCCGCAACATCTCGGTGCGTGGCCTCGGCCCGGAATTCACCCGAGTGCGCATCAATGGCATGGAAGCGCTGACCACGGTCGGCGCCGGTGACCAGAGCGGCGGCACCAACCGCGGCCGTGGCTTCGACTTCAACGTCTTCGCCTCGGACCTGTTCTCGCAGCTGCTGGTGCGCAAGACCGCCTCGGCCGACGTCGAGGAAGGCTCGTTGGGCGCCACCGTCGATCTGCGCACCGCGCGCCCGTTCGACTACGACGGGTTCACCTTCGCCGCCAGTGGCCAGGCCAGCTACAACGCGATGGCCGAAAAGGCCGACCCGCGCATTGCCGCACTGGTCTCCAACACCTTCGCCGATGGCACCTTCGGCGCGCTGCTGTCGGTGGCCTATTCCGAGCGCCAGGCGCTGGAGGAAGGCTCCAACACCGGTCGCTGGGCCAACGGCCCGAGCAACGGCAACTTCGCCGCGTCCTCGCCGTTCGCCGCCGCGCGTGGCGCCGATGTGTTCCATCCGCGCTTCCCGCGCTACGTGCAGATGGAGCATGAGCAGAAGCGTCTGGGCGTGACCGGTTCGTTGCAGTGGAAGCCGAACGACGCCACCGAGATCTCGCTGGATGCGCTGTACTCGAAGATCGACGCAACGCGCGACGAGCACTACATCGAGGCGATTTCCTTCAGCCGTGGCGCCAATGCGAGCGCACGCCTGTCGGGCAAGCCGACCACCATCGTCAAGAACGGCGAGATCCGCGACAACGCACTGCTCTACGGCGAATTCGACAACGTCGACATCCGCACCGAGAACCGCCACGACGAGTGGAGCACCGAGTTCAAGCAGATCGCGCTGAACGGCCAGCACCGCTTCGGTGATGACTTCACCCTGTCCGGCAAGATCGGCATCTCGCGCTCCAAGCACGAGAACCCGGTGCAGACCACCGTCATCATGGACAAGTACGACGTCGACGGTTACAGCTACGACTACCGTGGCAACAGCCGTGCGCCGATCCTCAACTACGGCATCGACCCGACCAATCCCAACGGCTGGGAACTGGCCGAGATCCGCCTGCGTCCGCAGTACGTGGACAACGACTTCGACACCGGCCAGATCGACTTCAACTGGAACATCAGCCCGGGCTTCCGCCTGAAGGGCGGCGTGCTGGCCAAGGACTACACGTTCAAGACCGTCGAACTGCGCCGCGCCAGCGAACTGGCCGTGCCCAACTTCGCCGGCGGCACAAAGATCGTGCCGGTGAACCTGACCGAGCAGGCCGGACTGAAGGGCATCAGCGGCAGTCCGTCGAACTGGGTCGTGCCGGACCTGGATGCGATCGCCGAACAGCTCGACATCTACAGCAACAGCGGCACCTTCGCCGTCGCCCCGCGCGCCAACAACGTGCGCAGCGTCGAAGAGAAGGACCGTGGCGCCTACCTGATGGGCGAGTTCTCCACCGAACTGGGCTCGCTGCCGTTGTCGGGCAATTTCGGTGTGCGCTACGTGCGCACCAAGCAGTCGGCCACCGGGCAGTCGACGCTGGCCAACGGCACCGTCGAAACCACGGTCAGCCGTACCTACGATGACACCCTGCCCTCGTTCAACCTGGTGGCGGAAGTCACCCCGGACTTCCTGATCCGGCTGGGTGCGGCCAAGGTGATGAGCCGTCCGGGGCTGGGCAGCCTGACCCCGGGCGCGACAGTGGCCGTGGCCGGTGGTGCACGCACCATCTCCAGCGGCAACCCGATGCTGGATCCGATCCGCGCAACCAATGTCGACCTTGGTTTCGAGTGGTACTTCGCCGAGGGCGCAATGGCCGGCATCGGCCTGTTCTACAAGGACATCGAGAGCTTCGTACAGACCACCCGCGAAGTGCGTCCGTACAGTGACAGCGGCCTGCCGGCTTCGCTGCTGGTCGGCACCGGCGCCTCGGCCACCGATGACTTCACCTACAGCAAGCCGGTCAACACCCCGGGCGGCGAACTGCACGGCGTGGAGGCCAACTACACCCAGCCCTTCACCTTCCTGCCGGGCAAGTGGGCCAACCTGGGCATGCAGTTGAACTACACCTGGGTGGAATCGAAGATCCAGTACATCAACGCGGCCGGGCAGCCGGTGATGAAGACCGACCTGACCGGCCTGTCGAAGTCCTCGTGGAACGCCACGCTGTTCTATGAAGGCGAGAAGTTCGCCGGGCGCATCTCGGCCACCAACCGCGATGACTACCTGACCCAGGCACCGGGCCAGGAAACCGGCTTCAACCTCGATGGCTACCACGGAATGACCGGTACCACGGTGTTCGATGCATCCATCCGCTACAAGATCAGCGACCAGCTGGAACTGAGCCTGGAAGGCATCAACCTGACCAACGAAGCGTCCGACGAGTGGGTGTACTCGCCGCTGACCGGTCGCCTGCCGCTGCAGTACACCGAGACCGGCCGCCAGTACCTGCTGGGGCTGCGCTACAAGTTCTGAGCAACGCCGACGGCGTGCCACCCGGCACGCCGTCGTTCGCCACGACCGCTGCTGCGCCGCAAGGTGCCGTCGCGGCGTGGCCTTGCTACGGTCCGGCGGCCCTCGCCGGCCGTCGCCCGTTGAAAGGAAACGCCTGATGCCGCACCGCTCGACCCTGTCCCGCTGCCTGTTGCTGGCGGTGGCCCTGGCTGCCGGCCCCGCGATGGCCGCCGCCGATGCGCCCACGCTGCTGTTCCATGTCGATGCCGGCAAAGGCCTTGAGGCCGTGGTGGCGCAGGGTGAGGCGGTGCCGAACTTCCGCGACAAGGTCGACATCGTCGACGACGGAGCGCGCGGCAAGGCCATCCAGTGGCAGGACGACGGCGTGCTGGCCTGGGATGCACCCGGCAACATCCTCGCCCAGCGTGGCACCCTCGCCTTCGACTGGCGCGCGCGCTACGCGGTGGGCGAAGCACCGTTCGTGATCTTCCGCGTCGGCTATGCCGACCACAGCAGCTGGGACATGGCCTGGCTGCGCATCGACTGGAACGGGCATGGTTTCGATGCGTTCGTCACCGATGCCAACCTCGCCCGCACGCGCGTGTCGTTCCGCATGGACACGCCGCCACGTGCGGACCAGTGGCTGCACCTGGCCTTCGCCTGGGACGAAGACCAGGATGTACGCCTGTTCGTCGATGGCCGCGAGGTGGCGCGTGTGCAGGCCAGCGGCGATTACGATGCCGCGCTGGACCAGCTCGGCCTGGCCGGGCGGGTGATGGCGCCCTACCAGGTGCAGAGCCGCTACAACTTCCTGCGTGGCAGCGATTTCCAGCACATCCGCGTGTATGACCGCATGCTCGATGCTGCGGCCGTCAGTGCGCTCGCGCGCGGCAAGGCCGCCGAAAGCGCCGTTGCCAGCACTGCCGATGACCGTGCCTGGCGCCATCGCTTCGGCTGGGAAGGCGCGCCGCCACCGCCATTGACCGCAGCCAGCACGCGCATCCGCAAGATCGAATTCGACGATGCCCGCGACCTCAAGGCGTGGATGTGGAAGGCCACCGACGGCATCGCCGAGACCACCTGGCCGGGTGTCTACAACCGCTCGCGCCTGCCCGGCCGCAACGACTATTTCCAGTTGCCGGACTGGAACACGTATGTGGAAAGCGGCCAGCATCTGGACCTGACCGTGCCGGCCGGCGAGACCGTCAACCGGGTGGAGATCCGCGGCGCGGCCTTCGGCACGCTGGCCCATGGCCGCGACGCCGCGCACGCCACCCAGGTGCTGGCGACGCGTCCGCAGGGTGTGGTGCGCAGCGTGGACGACATCCCCGCACAGACCGGTGGCGTGCTGCGCTTCAGCAACGTTGAACAGGAAACGCCGATCCAGGAGATCTGGGCGTATGGCGTGAGCGAAGGTGCCGAGCCCGACGGCACGGTCAAGCAGACCTATGTCATCGACAGCCAGGCACTGCCGGACTACACCAACCTGGACACACTGCGCCGCTACATCGAAGGCCGCTACCCGGCGGCCGAACGCAGCACGGTGATGGCGCTACCCAAGGGGGCGGGCTCGCGCCGGCGCCCGGCCGATTCGTTGCCAACGCAGCCCAAGCCCATCGTGCACGTGCTGATTCCCTCCGGCGTGGGCGATGCGCCGGCCAACCAGCCGTTGATCCGCAGCTGGGCCTACAGCTGGGAGAACATGCATGACGGCCTGGATGGCGTGGCCATCGATATTCCCGCGCTCGACCTGCCGGCCACGCACGATGGCCTGATCCCGCTGAACCTCCGCATCAAGGATCCGATCTGGCCGGCGCGCGACATGATCGATGTATCGGTCTCGGTGCAGCCGGGGCAGAAGCGCACGCTGTGGCTGGACCTGCGCGACCGCATCCTCACCGCCGACAGCCTGTGGTTGAGCATCGCCTCGGCTGCGCCCGGCTTCGACGCCAAGGCACTGGACGGTGCGCAGGTGCGGCTGGTGTTCAAGCCACGCGCCGATGCGCTCAAGGAACACGTGGCCGACCGCTTCAACCAGGTGCGCGACAACTGGGGTTTCCTCGTGGAGGAACACACCACCTCCAAGCGCCAGCGCCTGTACGCGCGCGTCTACGCGGACCTGAGCGATCTGCTGCGCGTCGACCCGGACCACGAACTGGGCCGGTTGTACTGGAACTACATCAGCTACAACAGCCAGGGGCGACCGCCGTACACCGCGCCGGAGGTGCCCAAGGGCGTACCGACGTGGGCCTTCCACCAGGTGCAGGACCTGGCGCAGGTGCGGCAGTTCGTCGACTGGTGGATCGATCAGCGGCAGGTGGCCTACGGCGATTTCGGTGGTGGCATCTCCGATGATTCCGACCTGACCCAGCAGTGGCCCGGCCTTGCCCTGATGGGCGTGCAGCCGGACCGTCTGAATGCCTCGCTGACCGCATTGTCCGACGCGGTGTACCGCAACGGCATGTTCAGCAATGGCCTGAGCACCATCGAGACCGACGAGCTGCATGCCTACGAGGAAGGCATCAACACCAACAGCGCGATGCTGTACCTCAACTGGGGCGATCCGCTGACCCTGGAACGGCTGATGGAAACGGTGAAGGCGTTCGACGAGCGCATCATCCTGCGCAACCCGCAGGGCCATGTGCTGTTCTCCAGCAACTGGTTCGGTGGCAACAAGGTCTACCGCGAACCCAACTGGCAGTGGCAGAAGCCGTACTCGTTCCCGGTGCTGCACCCGGCGTTCCTGCTGGGCCAGTACAACGCCGACCCGACCGGGCGCCGGCTGGTGATCGGCCTGGCCGATGGCTATCTGGCCCACGCCGGCACCGACGACAAGGGCCGCTTCACCCTGCCCAACGAGATCAACTGGGCCACGGGTGCGACCCGCGGCGGCGAACTCAACAACGGTTCCGGCAGCGGTGACACGATGCACACCTTCTGGGCGGCATGGCGCTGGACCGGTGATGCGAAGTACCTGCAGGCACTGGACTATCGCGTGCAGCGCGGCGGCCCCGGCGCGCTGGCCAACCTTGGCGAGAACTATGTAGAGGCACTTGGCCGGCAGCAGGACTGGTACCCGCTGCTGACCGCCGAGGCCGACGCCGGAAAGACCGGTTTCGCCAGCCTGATGGCATGGCAGGCCAGCGGCGAGCGGAAGTACATCGATGCGCTGCATGCCGAGGGCCTGCAGGCCAAGGCACAACGCGCGTACATGAACACCGAGGGCCATTGGTGGTCCGACCGGGTGGAAGCACCGAGCGAGTTCCTGCAGCGTGCGCGGCTGGGCGGCATCGCCCTGAAGCGCAACCAGAGCTGGCCCGGGCACACCGTCAGCTGGCGCTTCGATCATGAGGGCGCCGCGGAACAGGTGGCACTGCTGGTGCATGCGCCCTCGCGTGAGCGCTTCACGATCACCAGCCACAACCTCGGCGCGCGCGTGATCGCCGCCGACATGACCGGCTGGAACGTGGGCAGCGGTTCCTGGCGCGTGCGCAGTGGCATGGACGCCGATGGCGATGGCCGCATTGACGGTAGGCCGCGCGAGCGCACGGTGCAGCTGGAGACGAGTGTGTCGGTACCGATGCAGTTCCAGCCGGGTCGCACCGAGGTCTTCGAATTCGAGCGTGTGTCTGCGGGCACGCCGGTGGAAATGCGTCCGGACCTGGGCGTGGGCCGTGGCGATGTGCGGGTGGACGGGCGCCAGGTACACGTGACCGTGCATGGCCTTGGGCATGTGGCCAGCGGTGTGGGCGTGGCGATACTGGAAGATGCGCGGGGCCGCGAGATCGCACGTACCGAGGTGCCGGCGATGGCGGCACCGATCGACCTGCTGCCGAAGACGGCGGTGGTGTCGTTGCCGTTGCCGGCAGGGGATCGCGGCGGCCTGCGCGTGCGAGTTGCGCTGGCCGATGGCGGAGAGGAAGTCACGCGGCTCAACAATGTGGTGGATGTGCCGCGATGAATTCCGCCTTCCGCCGGGCATGGCCCGGCGCTACCGATGAATCGGTGGGCCACAAGCCCTGATAGATAGCGCCGGGCCACGCCCGGCGGAACGCAATCAGGACGCCTCGGTCTCCATCACCTTCACCCGGCGCTGGTACCAGCCGTCATCCAGCGGATCGAACACCGCGCTGCGCTCCATCACGCCCTGGTAGACATGCACGGACACTGCCACGTCCTCGTCGCTGGCGTTGCGCAGCGTGTGGTACTCGTGCGGCGGAATCAGGCTGCCGGCGCTGCCACGGTGCCCGTACAGCGTGTCCTGCGCAGCGAAGCGGTGACGCTCGCCACGCTGTTCCAGCAGCGCGTACGGGGTCACGATCAGCTCGCCCTGCCAGACGCCCTCCACGCACCACATCGCATCGTGGTCGTGCAGTGGCGTGCCCTGCCCCGGCCCCCAGCACATCGCGATCACGCTGTAGCCCAGCGTGGCGCTTCGGTACAGTTCACGGCGCGCGTAATGACCATCCACGGGGCGACGTACGCAGGGCGGCAACTCGATCAGCGGATCGACGATGGCTTCACGCAGCACCCGCTGCAGCGCACCGGTGATCGCCTGCGGATCGACCAGGCAGACGGCGGCATCAATCCCTGCAATCAAGCGCTCGCGGCCGGTGAACGGCGGTGGCGTGAACATCGCTTCCATGAACCGACTCTAGCCGAGGCGGGTTAACAGAATGTTTGCACCGCGGTGTCATCACTGCGTGCCGCGCTGCACGAACGGCACTTTTGCATAGAGCGCACGCTCGCCGGCACGTGGATCGTCAACCACGTGGCTGTGCCGATCGAACACCATCGTCTGCCGTTGTGGCACGCCATAGGGAGCCCATTGCGACATTCCCGCGTGATTGGGATCGCCGGTACGCGCAAAGGCGATCAGCGCATCGCTCATCGTCGCTGCCAGTGCTCGGGCGTCTTCACCACCGCCGGTACGCGCGCCCGGCAGGCCGGCGTTGTCGAACACCAGCGGAATATCCAGCGTATGGAAGGCACGCAGGCGTCCGTCTTCCACCGGTGATGGCCAATCGAGCTGGTAGGCCCAGGTGGGTGCGGCCCCGGTTGTCTGCCGAGCGCGTGCTTCCAGTTCCTCCACCGCACCACGCCACGAGCGGCCGGCGGTGGTGGCCGCGAAGAACACCTCTGAGGGCGTGTAGTGCGGATACAGGCGTCGATATTCTGCGATCACTACCGAGGGCAGCAGATCGACGAACTGCTGCTTCTCCAGCTGCGCCGGCAGATCCTCCCAGGTCAGCGTGAAGTTGGCCGGGTCGTTGCCAAGGAACGCGCGCGTCTCATCGCGGGTGTTGCCGATCACCATCGGAATCGACGCGGACTGCGCCGGTGCCTGTGGCCAGAACGGGTGCACCGGCAGCACCACCTCATCCAGTACCGGGCCGAAGTACAGCGCGCTGCTTTCCACCCGCGAGGGATCGCGTGCGCGGGTGGCGGCCAGCAGCTCGGTCGCCGGCAGTCGCAGCAACGCCTGCAGGTCGCGCGCGGCCACGGTTTCCATCGCAATCGAAGTCCGTTGCGCCGCCGCACGTGGACCGGCGGCGGTCACCTGCTGCCCGCTCATCGTCCACGCGCGCTGGAACAGGCCTTTCGCTGCGGGCATCGCCATCAGCGTGGCGATCTTGGCGCCGCCACCGGATTGCCCGAACACGGTGATGTTGCCGGCGTCGCCGCCGAACACCGCCGCGTGCTCGCGCACCCACTGCAGCGCCTGCACCAGGTCGAGCTGGCCGACGTTGCCGGAGGCCGCATAGCGCGGATCGCCGAGCGCGCCCAGGTACAGGTAGCCGAAGGTGTTCAGGCGATGATTGACGGTGACCACCACCACGTCGCCGCGTCTGCACAATGCGCTGCCGTCGTACAGCGGATCGCTGCCAGAGCCGTTGTTGAAGCCACCGCCATGGATGTAGACCAGGATCGGCCGCTTGCCGCCGTCGCCCAGTGCCGGCGTCCAGACGTTGAGGAACAGGCAATCTTCGCTGCCCGGCCCGTCCGCTCCGCTCTGTGGCGCAGATGCGGCGTATTCCAGGGCGTCGGCGATACCACGCCAGCCCGTCTCGCGCCGTGGCGGCTGGAAACGGTAGGCGGAGGTGTCAGCGCCATAACGCAGACCACGGAACACGTGCACGCCGTGCTCGCGCTGGCCACGCACGCGGCCGGCACGCAGGCGTGCCACCACCTGTGTGTCATCACGTGGCCCAGGCACCGCGGAGGCAGGAAGCGCTGCGAGGGTGGCCGTGGCCAGCGCCCAGCGTGCACTGTCGCGCAGGAAACGGCGGCGCTGCAGGTTGGCATCCCCCTGGTTCAATGTGCCGCCTCCGTCGCCTGCAGCCAGCGTTGTGCCAGCAGCGGCCACACGGCCAGCGTTGAATCAGGCGGCATGCGCATGCCGAAGCCATGGCCGCCATGGGCGAACAGGTGCAGCTCGTGTTCGACACCCGCCTTGGCCAGTGCCTGCGCCATCACCTCGCTGTTGTGCACGTTGACCACCCGATCATCGTTGGCATGGATCAGCAGCGTCGGCGGCATGTCCGCGCGTACGTGCTGCTGCATCGAATACTGCGCGGCGAACGCCACATCGGGCTGCTCGCCCAGCAGGCGTCCGCGTGAGCCGCTGTGTGCATGCGCGCCCATGTCGATCACCGGATACACCAGCACCGCGCGTGCGGGACGCGCGCTGAGGCGATCGATGGCATCGCGTGGCGGGTAGACCGGCGCATCGAAACCGGTGGCCAGCCGTGCGGCCACATGGCCGCCGGCCGAGAAGCCCATCACCGACACACTGTCGGCATCCAGCCTGCGCCGTGCGGCCTGGTCGCGCACCACGCGCAGTGCGCGCTGCGCGTCGGCCAGCGCCGCCTGGCGGTCGCGGCCGGCCTGCGGCAGGCGGTAGCGCAGCACGAACAGGGTGTAGCCGGCACGGTCCACCCACTCCGGCACCAGCGCGCTGTCCTCCTTGTCGATCACCACGCGCTGGTAGCCGCCACCGGGAATCACCAGCAGCGCGCGGCCGTTGGCACGGGCCGGCGTGTGCACCAGCAGGTAGGGCGCATCGACCTGGTCGATGAAGCGATCGGGGTGGGCTGGATCATCGCTGCGCTCGACCACGCGCGCCGGCCGCGCCGTGCCCGTTTCACCGGGGACCTGCCCCGCCTGCCACAGCGGCAGCTGCTCGCCGGCAAGCTCCCGGCCCAGGTGTTCGCCTGCGCGCAACGGCACATCGGCCGCGGATGCGGGGACGGTCAGCAGCAGGCCTGACAGCAACAACAGCACACGGGAAAAACGCATGGTGGAAAGGGCTCCAACGGGGAGACAACAGAGTGGCCGAGGTCACCGGAAAGCGCTCGTGATGCGCTGCGGCTTGCACGATGACACCGGTTTACCATATACACCTCCTGCAGACGCTGTCGATGGGCAGTGCAACAACGCCAGAGGGAGACCGTTCTTGAGCAACGAACACGGCATACATGGGCAGACGCCGGCGCCGGACGATGCGGCCGCGATCGCCCACGCTTTCACCACCGCGCGCCGCGGCGGCCAGGCCCTGCCCGGCTTCCCGGGCCTTGTCCCGCCTGACCTGGTGGCTGCCTACCAGGTGCAGGATCTGGCCATTGCCAGCTGGGATGACCAGGTGGTGGGCTGGAAGGTCGGCTACATCGCCGCCGAGCGCCGCGATGCGTCCGGGGACGACCGCCTGCTGGGCCCGGTTTTCTCGCGTCAGCTGAAAAATGCTACCGGTGGAACAGTGGACATTCCGGTGTTCGTCGGCGGCTTCGGCGCGGTCGAGGCGGAGTACGTGCTGGAGCTGTTGGAGGACGCTCCCGCCGCACAGTTGCACTGGACGCCCGAGCAGGCTGAAGCGCTGCCGGCGCGCCTGTACATCGGCGTGGAAGTGGCCAGCAGCCCGCTGGCGACGATCAACGAGCTCGGCCCGCGCGTGGTGGTGTCCGACTTCGGCAACAACAACGGCCTGGTGCTGGGGCCGGAGATTGCCGATTGGACCGCCCGCGACGAAACCGACCTGCGCGCCGAAACCCTGATCGAGGGCGAGGTGGTCGGCACCGGTGGTGCCACCCGGCTGCCCGGCGGCCTGCGCGCGGCGTATGCGTTCGCGTTGTCCCGTTCGGCGCTGCGCGGCCGGCCGTTGCGACGGGGCGACCTGATCGCCACCGGCAATGCCACCGGCATCCATGACATCACCGTGGGGCAGACGGCGCTGGTGCGGTTTGCCGGCTTCGGCGAAATTGCCTGCAGGGCCGTGCCGGCCGGGTAACCGCCGCACGATCCGGTGAACACGCGCGGGAGGGCGCAGATGATCACACGACGACATTTCCTGGCCGGCGGCGCTGCTGCGCTGGCCACCCCGATGCTCGCGGCCTGTGGCCGCGGGCCCACCGATGCCATCGACGGCGGCCAGCTGCTGACGGCCACCGACGTGCACGTGGCCGACTATCCCACCGTGACCGCGGTGAAGTGGATCGGCGAAACCCTGCAGCGCGAAAGCAACGGTCGCCTGCGCCTGCGGCAATACCATTCGGGCCAGCTCGGTCGCGAATCGGAAGCGATCGACATGGCCCGTTTCGGTGCCATCGACATCACCCGCGTGTATGCCGGTGCGTTGAACAACGCTTTCCCGCTCACCCAGGCGCTGTGCCTGCCGTACGTGTTCGAGTCGGTGGCGCACCAGCGCGCCGCACTGGATGGCGGCATTGCCGATGCGGTGCTGCGTGGTTTCGAGAGCCGCGACCTGGTCGGCCTGGCCATCTATGATTCCGGCGCACGCTGCTTCTACAACACCAAGCATCCGATCGTGCAGCCCGGTGATCTGCACGGGCTGAAACTGCGTGTGGCGTCCTCGGACATCTTCATCCAGCTGATGCGCCTGCTCGGCGCCAACCCGACGCCGATGTCGCTGGGCGATACGTTCTCCGGCATGGAGACGCACATGATCGACGGCGCCGAGAACAACATGCGCAGCTTCCACTCCAGCCGCCACTTCGAGGCCGCGCACTACTGGTCGCAGAGCGATCACTCGTATGCGCCGGACGTGCTGTTGATGTCGCGCGCCAGTTTCGAGCGCCTGCAGCCGGCCGACCGCCAGCTGCTGCTGGAGACCGCGCGCGCCTCGGTGAAGGTGATGCGCGAGCAATGGGATGCGTCCGAAGATGCCGCGCGCCGCGCGGTGCTGGCCTCGGGCGTGAAAGCCAACGAGGTGGACCTGCCCGCCTTCCGCGCCGCCGCCCAGCCGCTGCTGCAGCAGTACCTGCAGCAACCCGAGCTGGCTGCGCTGGTCGCCCGCATCCGTGCCGCCGCCTGAGGACACTGCCATGACCGAGACGACGATTTCCACCGGACCCGGACCCGGACCCGGCCAACGCCTGCTGGACCGCATCGCCGACATCGCCATCCATGTCGCCGTGGCCGCGCTGCTGGGGCTGGTGGTGGTGCAGGGCTGGCAGGTGTTCGCCCGCTACGTGATCAACGATTCGCCCAGCTGGACCGAGCCGGTGACCCTGCTGCTGCTGGCCACCGCCATGAGCCTGGGCGCGGCCTGCGGCGTGCACACCAATCGCCACTTCGGCTTCTTCCTGCTGCACGCCTACATGGGCCCCGGCCTGCGCCGGGTGGTGGATGTGTTCACCCAGCTGGTGGTGGCCGTGCTGGGCGGTTTCATCGCGTTCTGGTCGGCCGACCTGCTGCTCGATGGAATGGACATCAAGACCGCAGGCGCCAACCTGCCGCAGAGCATCAACTACCTGCCGCTGGCCGTGGGCGGTGCGCTGATGCTGTTGTTCGCGCTGAACCGTGCGTGGAAAGCGCTGCATGCCACGGCAGCCGATGCCGACGACGCTGAAGGAGATCGTTGATCCATGGGCATCACCATCCTGTTCTCTGTTTTTGCCGCGCTGCTGCTGTTGGGCGTGCCGGTGGCCTACGCGCTGGCCGCCGCTGCGCTGGCCACCCTGCTCTACCTGGACATTCCCAGCATCGTGCTGGTCCAGCAGATCTCCGCAGGTACCGGTTCGGCCTCGTTGATTGCCATTCCACTGTTCATCTTCGCTGGCGAGATCATGATGCGCGGCGGCATCTCCGAACGCCTGATCGCCCTGGCGTCATCGCTGGTCGGGCGCATGCGCGGCGGCCTGGGCCAGGTCTCGATCCTGTCCTCGCTGTTCTTCGGCGGTGTATCCGGCTCGGCCATCGCCGATGTGTCGGCGGTGGGCGGCACGATGATTCCGCAGATGGTCAAGCGTGGCTACGACCGCGATTTCGCGGTCAACGTCAGCATCACCGCTGCGCTGGTGGCGCTGCTGGTGCCGCCGTCGCACAACCTGATCCTGTTCTCGGCCGCCGCCGGTGGTGGCCTGTCGATCGCTGATCTGTTCGCTGCCGGCATCGTGCCGGCGCTGCTGATGACCCTGGCGTTGATGATCACCGGCTACGTGGTCGCGCGTCGCCGTGGTTATGGCGTGGAAGTGTTCCCGGGCTGGCGCGCGGTGCTGCTGCGCATCGTCTCCGCCCTGCCCGGCCTGGGCCTGGTGGCGCTGATCTTCGTGGGTATCCGCGCCGGCATCTTCACTGCGGTGGAAAGCGCGGCCATCGCCGTGGTCTACGCCCTGCTGGTCACCACCGTGCTGTACCGGCAGCTGCGCTGGCGTGAGTTCTTCGACACCGTCATCCATGCCGCGCGCAGCACCGGCGTGATCCTGTTCGTGATCGCCACCGCGGCGGTGTTCGGCTGGTTGCTGGCCTACCTGCAGGTGCCTGCGGCGGCGGTGGACTTCCTGCAGTCGTTCGCGCACAGCCAGTTCATGGTGCTGCTGATGATCGTGGTGATGCTGCTGCTGCTGGGCACCTTCATGGACCTGGCACCGATGATCCTGATCTGCACGCCGATCTTCCTGCCGGTGGCCAAGGCCTATGGCATCGATCCGATCCACTTCGGCCTGGTGCTGGTGCTGACCGGTGGCCTCGGCCTGGTCACGCCGCCGGTGGGCTCGGTGCTGTTCATCGGTACCGCCATCGGCAAGATCAGCGTCGGCCAGAGCATGCGCACGATCTGGCCGTTCTGGTTTGCCGCGCTGGGCGTGCTGCTGATCGTCACCTTCTTCCCGTCGCTGTCGCTGTGGCTGCCCGCCGCGCTGCGCGCCTGATGAGCGGAGGCAATCACATGACACCGACGCTGCACCGCGCTGCTGCAACCGCCCTGCTCGGCCTGCTGCTGGCCGCGCTGCCTGCCCTGGCTGCAGATCCCGCGCCCGCGCAGTGGAAGCGCGGCATCGAGCACCAGCGCCAGGGTGACCTTGGCAACGGTACCTTCCTCAACCCGGTGCTGGCCGGTGACAGGCCCGATCCCTCGGTGCTGAAGGACGGCGAGGATTACTACCTCACCCTGTCTTCGTTCGACGCCTACCCCGGCCTGCCGATCTGGCACTCGCGCGACCTGGTCAACTGGCAGCCGCTCGGCCATGCGATCACGCAGAACGTAGGTGCGATCTGGGCGCCGGACATCGTCAAGCACCAGGGCCGCTACTTCATCTACTTCCCGGCGCGCACCGGTGAGCGCCGCAGCAACTTCGTGGTCTGGGCCGATGACATCAAGGGCCCGTGGAGTGCGCCGATCGACATCGGCCTGGGCGGCTACATCGACCCCGGCCACGCGGTTGGCGAGGACGGCAAGCGCTACCTGTTCCTCAGCGGCGGCGACTACGTGCAGCTGGCCGATGACGGCCTGAGCGTGGTGGGTACGCCCAAGCATGTGTACGACGGCTGGCGCTACCCGGAAAGCTGGGACGTGGAGGCCTACGCGCAGGAAGGCCCGAAGATCCACTTCCGCGATGGCTGGTACTACATGACCACTGCGGTGGGCGGCACCGCCGGCCCGCCGACCGGGCACATGGTGATCACCGCGCGCTCGCGCTCGATCCACGGCCCGTGGGTGAACGCGCCGAACAACCCGATCATGCGCACCCGGTCGGCCGCTGAACCATGGTGGTCGCGTGGCCACGCCACGGTGATCGAAGGCACCGACGGCCGCTGGTGGATGATGTACCACGGCTACGAGAACGGCTTCTGGACGCTGGGCCGGCAGGCGCTGCTGGAACCCATCGAATGGACCGCCGATGGCTGGTTCGTGGCCAAGGGCGGCGATCTCGGGCAGCCGCTGCGCAAGCCATCGGGCAGCGCGCTGGCACCGCACGGCATGGCCCTGTCGGATGCTTTCACCGGCCGTACGCTGGGCCCGCAGTGGGCGTTCTTCAACCCGGCGCTGGATGAATACCGGCGCCTGCGCTTCAGCGGTGATGGCCTGGTACTGCAGGGCAAGGGCAGCACGCCGCGCGACGCCTCGCCGCTGACGACCATTGCCGGGGATCCGGCCTACCAGTTCGAGGTGCAGATGGAGATCGCCCCCGGCGCGGTGGGCGGTGCCCTGCTGTTCTACAGCGACCGCCTGTATGTGGGCGTGGGCAGCAACGGCGAGCAGTTCGTCATGCACCGCTACGGCGAGGAGCGCCCCACCCGGCTGGCGGCCAGCGCCAAGGGCGGCCGGCTCTGGCTGCGGGTGACCAACAACCGCCACATCGTCACCATCCATTCCAGTGCCGATGGCCAGACCTGGCAGAAGTATCCGGTTCAGATGGAAGTGTCCGGTTACCATCACAATGTGGCCGGCAAGTTCCTGGCACTGAAACCGGCCCTGTATGCGGCCGGCAACGGTGCGGTAACCTTCCGCAGCTTCCGCTATCGCGCGCTGGACTGAGCGCGCGCTGGAATCCCCAGGCTTATCGGGTTCACTACATGTCAGTGCGCAACAAGAACGATGCCGCTACGCCGGCATTGGCAAAGGGCAAGGCAGCCACGATCAACGACATCGCGCGACTGTCGGGTGTATCCAAGAAAACGGTTTCAAGGATCATCAACAACTCGCCGCTGGTGCGCAAGGACACGCGCGACAAGGTGGAAGCGTTGATGCGCGAAGTCGGCTACACCCCCGACCCGCTGGCCCGTGGCCTGGCCTTCCGCCGCTCGTTCCTGATCGGCATGGTCTACGACAACCCCACCGCGCAGTACATCGTGGACATGCAGTACGGCGCGCTGGATGCGCTGCGTGGCTCCAGCTTCGAACTGGTGGTGCACCCCTGCGACAGCCGCAGCCCGGGCTACATCGACGGCGTGCGCCGCTTCGCCCAGCAGCAGAAGCTGCATGGGGTGATCCTGGTGCCGCGTGCGTCCGAAGACCAGGCGCTGGCGGACATGCTGGACGAGATCGGCTGCCGCTTCACCCGCGTGGCTGCGCTGCCGCTGGATGAAACCTCGCAGATGGTGGTCACCCACGACCGCGATGGCGCCGCCGAAGCGGCCGACTACCTGCTTTCGCTGGGCCACCGTGACATCGCCCTGGTGACCGGCCCGAGTGCATACCGCTCGGCGCACGAACGCACCGCCGGCTTCATCGAGGCGCTGTCGCAGCGTGGCATCGAGCTGCCGAAGGATCGCATCATCGAGGCCGGCTACACCTTCGAATCGGGTGTGGCCGCCGCCGAGAAACTGCTGCTGGGCAAGCGCCGGCCGACGGCGATCTTCACCGGCAACGATGAAATGGCCGCCGGTATCTACAAGGTCGCGCTGCGTGCGGGCATCAACATTCCGCGCCAGCTGTCGATCGTCGGTTACGACGACAGCCCGCTGGCCTCGCGCCTGTGGCCGTCGCTGACCTCGGTGCGCCGGCATACCCGCGACACCGGCCGCACCGCTGCGGCCATGCTGATCCAGCCCGAAGGCCAGCCTGCGCTGCAGATCGCCAGCGTGCGCCCGCACCTGATCGTGCGCGATTCCTGCCAACCGCCCGAGGATTGATCCCGCAGGGATCAATCCTGTAGGTCACGACCGTTGGTCGTGACACCTTCACGGATCAGTCCGGTAGGTCACGACCGTTGGTCGTGACACTCCACCCGCCCTCCCCCCAACGATCGCACCTGCCGATGCCGTCCAACCACCATCGTGCAGCGCAAAATGACACCGGTTTCCTGTCTGGCTAGAATCGACCGTGAACCGTGCCGGGGCCGAACCATCGGCCCGCCCCCTGCTCTGGAGAAGCCATGTACTGCAAGACCCATTACGCCACCCATCCCGACGCCATCAAGGGCGCCAGCAACGATCAGCTGCGCGAGCTGTACCTGCTCGATGGCCTGTTCAACGCCGATGCGGTGACCCTGAAGTACACCCACTACGAGCGCTTCGTGCTGGGCGGTGCGGCGCCGATCAACGGCCCGCTGTCGCTGCCGGCGCAGACCGAACCGGCGTCGGCCGCTGGCCATCCGTTCCTGGAGCGTCGCGAGCTGGGCATCATCAACGTCGGCAGCGGCACCGGTACGGTCACCGTCGATGGCACCGTGTACACGCTGGGGCCGAAGGATGGCCTGTACGTGGCGATGGGCAGCAAGGACGTCGTCTTCGCTTCGCAGGACGCCGCCAACCCGGCGCAGTTCTACCTGGCCTCGACCCCGGCGCATGCGCGCTTTGAAACCAGGCAGCTGTCGATCAAGGACGCGGTGGCACTGGATCGCGGCGCGCTGGAAACCAGCAACGAGCGCACCATCTACCAGTACATCGTGCCGGCCACCTGCCAGTCCTCGCAGCTGCTGCTGGGCCTGACCGTGCTCAAGCCGGGCAGCGTCTGGAACACCATGCCGCCGCACCTGCACGACCGCCGCAGCGAGGTCTATTTCTACTTCGACCTGGGCGACAGCGACCGCGTCTACCACTTCATGGGCGAGCCGGACGCACAGCGCCACGTCGTCATCCAGAACAACGAAGCGGTGGTGTCGCCGCCGTGGTCGATCCACATGGGCGCCGGCACCAGCAACTACGCCTTCATCTGGGCGATGGGTGGCGAGAACCTGGATTACACCGACATGCAGGTGCTGGACATCTGCCAGCTCAAGTAAGCGCCGGGCGGCCACCGCGCACGCTGTGCCGGTGGCCACCTGCCCCGCATCACGCACGCCTCTACCAAGGAACGCATACGCAATGACCAATCCCTTCAGCCTGGAAGGAAAAGTCGCTCTGGTAACCGGTGGCAATACCGGCCTGGGCCAGGGCATCGCAGTGGCGCTGGCTGCCGCAGGCGCCGATGTCGCCGTGGCCGGCATCGCCCCGCCCACCGAAACCATCGAGAAGATCACCGCGCTGGGCCGCCGCTGCCTGGCGGTGGAAGCCAACCTGATCAGCATCGAGCCGGTCGAGCGCGTGGTGCGCGAAACGCTCGAAGGCCTGGGCGGGCTGGACATCCTGGTCAACAACGCCGGCCTGATCCGCCGCGCCGACGCAGTGGACTTCAGCGAGCAGGACTGGGACGACGTGATGAACGTCAACATCAAGTCGGCTTTCTTCATCTCGCAGGCTGCCGGCCGCCACTTCATCGCCCAGGGCAGCGGCAAGATCATCAACATCGCCTCGATGCTGTCGTTCCAGGGCGGCATCCGCGTACCGTCGTACACCGCCAGCAAGAGCGGCATCGCCGGCATCACCCGCCTGCTGGCCAACGAGTGGGCGGGCAAGGGCGTGAACATCAACGCGATCGCACCGGGCTACATGGCCACCGACAACACCGCCGCGCTGCGCGCCGACCAGGACCGCAACAAGGCGATCCTCGAGCGCATTCCGGCCGGCCGTTGGGGTACGCCGGAAGATCTGGCCGGCGCGGCGGTGTTCCTGGCCTCGTCGGCGTCGGATTACATCAACGGCGCGGTGCTGCCGGTCGATGGTGGCTGGCTGGCGCGGTAATGCTTGGTTTTCGGAAGTGCCGGCCACTGGCCGGCATTTCCACCGACGCTCAACGCATCCATGAAGTTGCCGGCCAGCGGCCGGCACTACCGGGGCCCGGCCATGCGGAAGCTGTTGTTGCTGTTGCTGCTGTCGAGCGCCGCCGCGCATGCGGCGCCGGTGCGGTTGTTCATTGCCGGTGACTCCACTGCGGCCGAATACGGGCCCGAGCGTGCGCCGCAGGCGGGGTGGGGCCAGGCGCTGCAGAGCTACCTGGATCCGGCGCGCTTCGAAGTGCGAAACCACGCCAAGGGTGGGCGCAGCACGCGCAGCTTCATCGACGAAGGACGCCTGGATGCCATTGGGCGCGAACTGCGTCGCGGCGATGTGCTGCTGATCCAGTTCGGCCACAACGATGCGAAGTTCGAAGACCGGACGCGCTACACCGATCCGGACAGTGACTACCCGCGGATGCTGATGCGCTACGTGCAGGTGGCGCGTGACAAGGGTGCCACGCCGGTGCTGGTCACGCCGGTGGCACGGCTGCTGTACGACTTCGGTTCGCTGCTGGATACGCACGCGCGTTACACGTTGGCGATGCAGCAACTGGCCACACGCGAGCACGTTGCACTGATCGACCTCAACGACCGCAGCATGCGCTGGATCCGCGCGCTGGGCGAGCAGGGTGCACGCCCGTACTTCCTGTTCGTGCCCGAGCAGAAGAAGGCCGACGGCACCCATTTCAGCGTGGCCGGTGCGAATGCCGTGGCGTGCCTGGTGCTGCGCGAGGCGGTGCAGGTTCTGCCGGCGCTGCAGCCTGCACTGGTGCGCGATATCGACTGCGATGTAATGGCGGTGGGGCAGGGCGGCGATCCTGCGCGTGCCTGGCAGGTGGTGCACGAAGACACGCTGGCGCGCGCACAGCCGGGCCCGCATGGCGGCGCCGGGCCGACCACGGCGTACCCGTTCTTCGCCGATGCGCAGGGCCTGCCGTTCGTGCTGCGCAAGCGCGTGCTGCACAAGGGCGCGGGCATCGGCCTGCATCCGCAGCACAAGGATGAGATCTACTACATCGTGAGCGGGCAGGGCAGCTATGTGCTGGATGGAAAACAGCACGACGTGCGTGCGGGGCATGCGCTGCTGACGCGCAAGGGCAGCAGTCATGCGCTGCAGCAGGTGGGTGATGAGGATCTGGTGGTGCTGCTGGCGTATCCGCGGTAAGAGAAACGCAGCCGAGCGTGGGCTCGGCTCTACAACGGCTCCGGGCCGAAATGCTTCAAGCCCAGCCGGGCCAGATCTTCCGGGCGGGCGTAATAGTCGTCCTCGAAGGCATGCAGCGCCTCCTGCTCCTGCTCGCTCATCGCGCCGTACAGGTCGGTCAGTTCCTTGATCGCCGGGTCGTCTTCCAGCCGGTCCAGCAGACCACGCATGCCGGCCAGGATCGCGTGCGTCTGCGTTGCGCCCATCGCCTGCAACGCGCGCAGCGCCAGCTGGCAGGTCGGGTCGCCCCAGTTGCACAGGAACTGCATGAAGCCGCCGTTGTTGATGTCCGCTTCCATCCGCCACAGCGCCACCAGCTGCTGGTCCTCATCGGACAGCGCATCGAGCGACCATGCGGCCGCCTTCAGGCGCGCCAGCGCGGCTTCATAGCGGTCATCCCACACCTGGTTCGGAACATCGACCACGCCGCGTTCCTGCGCCGGCAGCAGCGCGGGCCAGTTCACGCCCAGCCCATCGGTCGTGAGCACCCACTGCGCACGCTGTTCAGCCGTGGCCTCGAACAGCGCAGGCGCCCAGCGCAACGGCTGCCGGGTGCGGCGGCCGTCGGCCAGGGTCAACAGGATGAAGTCGTCGTTGAAGGCGACGTCGGTCACGCGCAGGGTGGCAAACACATCAGTCATGCCGTGCAGGATAGCGGAGACCCAGGATTGACCCCCTAATCTTCAAAAGCTGCAGACGCTTTTGAAGTTTAGCCGGACCTCGGCTGTCGCCTCACACATCCCCGCCGTCCGCCCAACCCTCACCCGTACCCGCCTGGAACACGCGGTCGTCGGCCTGCACGTCGCCCGCCGGCAGGTGCGCCTGGTCGGCCAGCGCGGCATAGATCGGGGTGAAGTCCGGCGACGTCGCCTGCATCAGCTGCTCGAAGCTGTCGATGACGAAGTAGGTCTTCTGGAAGGTGTCGATGCGGTAGCGCGTGCGCATGATCCGCTGCAGGTCGAAACCGATGCGGTTCGGTGCGGCCGACTCCAGCGAGTACAGCGATTCACCCTTCGAGGAGACGATGCCGGCACCGTAGATGCGCATGCCTTCGGGCGTGTCGATCAGGCCGAACTCCACCGTGTACCAGTACAGGCGGGTCAGGTTCTGCAGCGCCTCCGGGCCGATCGCATGTGCTTTTACGCCGCCGCGGCCGTAGGCCTCCATGTAGTTGGCGAACACCGGGTTCATCAGCAGCGGCACGTGGCCGAACAGGTCGTGGAACAGGTCCGGTTCGGCGATGTAGTCGATCTGGTCGGGGCGGCGGATCCACCACGTCACCGGGAAGCGGCGGTTGGCCAGGTGGTCGAAGAAATCCAGTTCCGGCAGCAGGCCTTCCACGCCGACCAGGGTCCAGCCGGTGGCCGCGCCCAGCACTTCATTGAGCTGGTCGAAGCGCGGGATCATGTGCGCGCTCATGCCCATCTCGTCCTGCGCATCCAGGAACTCCTGGCAGGCGCGGCCGACCAGCAGTTCGCGCTGGCGCTGGTACAGCGTGCTCCAGGTGGCGTGGTCGTCGGCGGTATAGGTGTCCCACGGCTGCTCGACGAGCGCGGTGGTGTACACCGGCACGTAGCCCTTGTCGGTCTGCTGGTGTTCGACGCGGCGGGGCTGGGCGAGGTCCATGGAAGACTCCTTGACGGGATACCCACGATGCTAGGGCAGGGGGCGCGCAACAGGGTTGCAAAAGTTGCGCGGATTGACCTTGTTGGCGCAATATCCTTGCGTACTCACCATGTTGCGGGGCAACAATGGCCGGAGAAGTCCAGTTCGATCGCACGGATATACGTCTGCTGGCTGAAATCCAGCGTGATGGTCGCGCCACCAACGCGGAGCTGGCGACGCGGGTGAACCTGTCGCCGTCGGCCTGCCTGCGCCGCCTGCAGCGGCTGGAAAGCGAAGGGGTGATCGTCGGCTATGGCGCGCGACTGGAGCCACGCCGGCTCGGTCTGGGGCTGCAGGCGTTCGTGCGCGTCCAGCTGGAAAAGCATGACCAGGCCGCGATCGGGCACTTCGTCGACAGCGTGCAGGCCTGGGATGAAGTGGTGGCCTGCCACGCCCTGACCGGCGACATGGACTATCTGCTGCATGTGTATGTGCGCGATCTGGAGCACTTCTCGCGTTTCCTGCTGGACAGGCTGCTCAACGCCGGTGGCGTGGCCGATGCCAATTCCAGCTTCGTGCTGCGCACGGTGAAGGGTTTCCAGGCGTTGCCGTTGTCGCAGCTGGAATGAACCGGCGGCCGCGGTGATGTTTGACGGCGCGCGCGGGCTGGCCGAGCATCGTGGCCCGCGGCGGCCGTACACACGCAGGCCGCGCAGTGATTCCCTCTGGCTCCGGCATGTCTGATACCCCATCCCCGACGTCTTCCCCGTTGTTCCTTCCGCTGCGCGAGCAGAGCCTGCTGCGGCACCTGAGCGACGGCACGCCGCCGGACACACCGCTGGAGCAGGCCGGCCTGCTGGTGGCCATGCTGTGCCGCCGGCAGAGGCCACCGGCCACCCAGCTGCAGCGGTTGCTGCACGACGCCTGTGCGCTGTTCGCCGCCGATGATGGCCCTGCTGCGCAGGCGCAGCTGGCGGCCAGCGCTGGACAGGACGCGCGGGCGCTGGAGGCGTGGCTGGGCGTGCTGGCCGCGCAGGACGTGCTGCTGGCACCGGACGAGGTGATGGAGGCGGTGCTGGCTGTATCGCCGGATGCGTATCCCGGCGCGGACTTCCAGACGGCGTGCAGGATCACCCTGGAAGAGCACACGATCCACTTTCCGGCGACATCGCTGGCCGAAGGCGATGACGAAGACGCCGGCGATGACGAACAGACAACGCATGCAACCCAGCACAACGGCCTGTTCACTTCCGAACAGGCACGCGTGCTGCGTGCGATCGCGGCCAATCCCGATGAATTGATCGACCTGCAGGCCTATGCCGGCACCGGCAAGGGCCATCTGGTGCTGGCGCTGCTGCAGGCTCGCCCGGGCCGTTATACCTACGTGGCGCCCACGCGTGGCCAGGTCGAGGCATTCCGCGCGCGGCTGCCGGCCGACGCCGGCACGCGCCTGCTGACCCAGATCGAGTTCGCCAACGCGATCGCCCGCCATGCCGCCGCCAACGGCCTGACCGGTGGCTTCGTACCGACCTACCGGCAGAGCACGCTGACCCTGCGCGAGGCGGCCGCCCGACTCGGCCTGCCGGCCATCGGTACGCGCCGGCCGGACCAGGTCCTGATGATCGCCCTGGACGCCATCAACCGGTGGTGCGCGTCGTCAGCGCCGAGCCTGCAGGCCTGGCATTTCCAGCGCTCGCTGGGCGCAGCGCAGCTGGAAGCCACGCCGTTCATCGCGGCCGCGGAGTTCGTCTGGCGCTGCATGTTCGATCCGGTGGTGCAGAAGGGTGGCTGCCTGCGCCTGGATGCCGGACACATCGGCAAATGGCTGGCCCTGCGTGCCGTGCCGCTGCCAGTGTCGCTGGGCATGGTGCTGGTCGATGAGGCGCACGATCTCAGCCCTGCATGGAAACAGCTGCTGGCCACCCACGCGCCCGGCGTGGTCAGCCTGGGCGATCCGCATCAGCGGCTGAGCGGACGCGTACAGCGCTGGTCATCGGCGAAAACGCTGGAGATGCACCAGTCGGTGCGGCAGGGGCGGCAGGTCGATGCCCTGGTCAACCAGTCACTGGCGTTGGACGATCTCGGCGAACCGGCGCCTTTCGTGGGGGCCAGCGACCGCGCCACCGGCCTGCGCCGCTATGACGACTGGTCGGCGGTGCCCAGCACCGGCGCCCGCCTGTACGGCAGCCTGTGGCGGATGCTGCTGGAAGCCAACGCGCTGGTCGCGCGCGGCGCGCGCGTGCATCTGCATCCTGCATCGCGGCAGGCGCTGTTGAAAGAGGTGGACGGTCCGATCGACGCCTGGCGCAGCGCCGCCGCTGGCGGCCCCGGACAACGCTGGGAAAGCTTCGTGCAGGTCTGTGCCAAGCGTGGACAGGCGGACATCCCCGCGCTGTTTGCCGGTGGCTTCGATGCTGCGGCGTTGCAGCGCCTGCTCGGGCAACTGGTCGATGCGGACGAGGCCAGCGTCGTGCTGTGCCTGGCCCAGCACGCCAAGAACCTGCAGTTCGCTACCGTGTCCATGGCGCCGTGCTGCTTCGACAGCGGCCATGATGCGCGCGCGCTGCACAGCCCGGTGCGCGCCGCCTATGTGGCGATCACCCGTGCCCAGCAACAGCTGTGGCTGCCGGGGGACGCGATGGAGCAGTTGCAGCTGAGCGCACAGCGGCATGACCGGGCGGTGGATGAGCGGCGCCGGCAGCGACGCCTGGCCAGTGGTTACCCACCACCGCGGCGCTGACCGCGGCGGCCGTTCAAGCGCCGCGCGTCAGCACTTTTCCTTGCGGCCCATCAGCTTGCCCAGGCGCGAAGGCTCGTCGCACTTGGGCGCAGCCACCGGTGCCGGTGCCAATGCGGCGGCGCGGGCCTTCTGCAGCTGCTGGATCTTGGCGCGGATCTGCGGCATCGCCGCCATCGCGGCCTTCTCGCCTTCAAGGATGGCCGTGCCACGCTGGCTGAAATCGGCAGCACCGATGTCCAGCACCTTCGGCCGGATCACGATGTCGGCGCGCGCCAGTTCCTGCTCGCCCAGGCGCTGGCCCATGATCGAGATCGACTGGTTGACGATGCCGAGCATGCCGGTCGGTGCCTTGCCGCTGGCCTTGCTGGAGATGTCCACGGCGATCACGAACTCGGCACCGAGCTGTCGTGCGGCATCCACCGGCACCGGGCTGACCACGCCGCCGTCGATGTAGTTGCGGCCACCGATCTTCACCGGCTCGAACACGCCGGGGATGCTGCTGGAAGCACGCACCGCCTGGCCGACGTTGCCGCGCACGAAGATCGAACGCTCGCCGGTCTCCAGCTGGGTGGCGACGGCGGCGAACGGCTTTTTCAGGCGCTCGGCCGGGCGGTTGGCCACCTGTTCGTTGACGTAGTCCTGCAGCTTCTGGCCCTGCACCAGGCCACCGGAGAACAGGCGCACGTCGCGGATGCTGGCTTCATCCAGCGCCACCGCCTTGCTCTGCATCTGGAAGGCGTCCATGCCGCTGGCATACAGGGCGCCGACCACGCTGCCGGCACTGGTGCCGGACACCACCACCGGTTCGAAGCCGTTGGCCTCGAGCATCTTGATCACGCCGATGTGCGCAAAGCCCTTGGCCGCGCCGCCGCCGAGCGCGATGCCGATCTTCACCGGCTTGGCCTGCGGAACCACGGTGGGCTGCGCGGGCGGGGTGGGGCGGACCTCTTCACCACCGCAACCGGCCAGCAGGCCGAGCAGGGCGACGGACAGCAGCACGCGGGGGCGGAACAGGCTCATCGGCAGTGCGCTCGCGGCGCCGGATTCAGGAAAGGGCGCCAGCATACCGAAGGCGTGGCAGGCCGGGCAGGGTGGGTCGGCTCCCCATTCATGAAATCGCCTGCCGCCGACTGGGTAGTGCCGGCCGCTGGCCGGCAATCGCTGGGATGCATGGGTTGCCGGGGTTGCCGGCCAGCGGCCGGCACTACCAGCCGTCCAGCCTTCCCGCTCAGCCCAGCAGCGAGCTCTCGCCGCGGCTCTTGCCGCCGCCCTGCGGCGCGGCCATCCACATGCGGCCGGCCAGGCGCGAGAACGGCAGCGACTGCAGCCAGACCTTGCCTGGCCCGGTCAGGGTGGCCAGGAACACGCCCTCGCCACCGAACAGCACGCTTCGGATGCCTTTGACCCGGCGCACGTCCATGTCCACGGTCGGGTGGTAGGCGACGATGCAGCCGGTATCGACGTCCAGGCGTTCGCCGGCGGCCAGCTCACGCTCGACCACGCAGCCGCCGGCATGGATGAACACCCAGCCATCGCCTTCAAGCTTCTGCATGATGAAGCCCTCGCCGCCGAACAGGCCGGTCATGATCTTGCGCTGGAACTGCACGCCGATCTGCACGCCGCGCGCGCCGGCCAGGAAGCTGTCCTTCTGGCAGATCAGGCGCCCGCCGTGCTGGTCCAGCTTCATCGCCAGCACGGTGCCGGGATAGGGCGCGGCGAAAGCGACCTTGCCGCGGCCCTGGCCGGTCTGCGTGTAGACGGTGGCAAACAGGCTTTCACCGGTCAGCACGCGCTTGCCGGCCGCCATCACCTTGTCCATGAAACCGCCACTCTGGCCGCTGCGCGCGCCGCCGCCGAAGACGGTGTCCATCTGCACCGAGGCATCCTTGAACATCAGCGCGCCGGCCTCGGCCACCGCACCTTCGCCGGGATCCAGCTCGATTTCCACGAACTGCATTTCATGGCCGACGATGCGGAAGTCGATGCGGTCGGCGCGGCCACCGGTTGACGCTGCTGCGGCTGCAGGGGTGACTGCAGGCATCGGCGGCGGAGGCGCGGTGCCGGTGCCGGCCTGCTGCATCGCGGCGATTTCGGACACCGGTGTCCACCCTGTCATGCCCTGGCACCAGGCCAGCGCGCGCGGATTGGCCTGGGCAAAGCGGCGCGCGGCCTCCTCGTCGAACGGACCGACACGGTCGGCCTGGCCGGGAGCATGGAAGTACCACTGGGTCATCGCAGCAGGTCCGTTGCGGGGGAAAACCCCGAGTCTAGCGGCAGCGTCCGGCGGCGCGCGAGGCGGCCATGAACGATCGGCATTTGCGAGGGAGGTGCTGTATTGCAACAATTATCTGGTAGCGCCGTTTTACCACCCCTCCAAACACAGCCTACCGCCATGTCTCCGACCCGTACTTCCCGTGGCCGCTCTCCGGTCGCGCGCCCGCTCGTTGTCGCTCTTTCCGCCCTGCTGCCGCTGGTAGCAGCCGCCCAGGAAACCCCCGCCGCCAAGGATCCGGTCGCCCTCGATGCGCTGCAGGTGACTGCACAGCGTCGTGTCGAGAACGCCAAGGACGTGCCGGTTGCGATCAGCGCGATCCAGGGCGAAAAGCTCGATGTGCTCGGTTCGGCGGGCGATGACATCCGCTTCCTTGCTGCGCGCGTGCCGAGCCTCAACATCGAGTCGTCCTACGGCCGTGCCTTCCCGCGCTTCTACATCCGCGGCCTGGGCAATACCGATTTCGACCTCAATGCATCGCAGCCGGTCTCGCTGGTGTACGACGATGTGGTGCAGGAAAGCCCGCTGCTGAAGGGCTTCCCGCTGTTCGACCTGGCCGGCGTGGAAGTGCTGCGCGGCCCGCAGGGCACCCTGTTCGGGCGCAACACCCCGGCTGGCGTGGTCAAGTTCGATTCGGCGCGGCCGTCGCAGGATGCCGATGGCTACGTGCGCGTGGGCTATGGCAGCTACAACAGCTGGAACGTGCAGGGCGCCTACGGCGGCCCGCTGACCGACCGCTGGTCCGCACGCGTGTCGGCCATCTACCAGCGTCGTGACGACTGGGTCGACAACACCCGTGCCGGTGCGCCCAACAGTGGTTTTGAAGGCTATGACGAAGCCGCCGGCCGCGTGCAGTTCCTGTACGAAGGCGATGACTTCGAAGCGCTGTTCAACCTGCACAAGCGCAAGCTCAACGGCACCGCGCGCCTGTTCCGCGCCAACATCATCGAGAAGGGCGGCAACGCGCTGGTCGAGAACTTCGACCGCGACAAGGTCGCCAACGACGGCGTCAATTTCTCCGACCTGGAAACCTGGGGCGGCAGCGCGCGCCTGCAGTGGAACCTCGGTTCGGTGACCCTGCATTCGATCACCGGCTACGAGACCGCCGAATCGCTCAACCGCGGCGACATCGACGGTGGCTATGGTGCGGCGTTCCTCGGCGCGGGCAACTCCGGCCCGGGCCTGATTCCGTTCTCGTCCGAGTCGGCCGACGGCCTGCCGCACCACCGCCAGTGGACCCAGGAATTCCGCGTGGAATCCAACGAATGGGGCCGCTTCGACTGGCAGGCCGGCGTCTTCTACTTCGATGAAGACGTCACCATCAACAACTTCAACTACGACTCGCTGACCCCGGGCAACCCGCAGACCGGCCACGTCGTGCAGCAGCAGCGCAACAAGGCGTGGGCGGTGTTCGCCTCGGGCGACTTCGATGTCACCGACCGCTTCAAGCTGCGTGCCGGCGTGCGCTATACGCAGGACAAGAAGGACTTCAGCGCCAGCGTGCTGCAGGCCGTGCCGTTCGGCACCCCGGTCAGCGGTCCGTACCTGGCCAACACCGACGTCAACGACGTCAGCTGGGATGTCAGCGGCGTGTACAAGCTGACCGACAACGTCAATGCCTACGCACGCGTGGCCAAGGGCTTCCGCGCACCGTCGATCCAGGGTCGCCTGGCGTTCGCACCGGGCCTGTCGCAGGCCGATTCGGAGAAGGTGATTTCGTACGAAGCCGGCATCAAGGCCGACCTGTTCGAACGTCGTGCGCGCCTGGGCTTCAGCGTGTTCCGCTATGACGTGGACGGCCAGCAGCTGATCGCCGTCGGTGGCACCAACAACACCGCCACCCTGCTCAACGCCGACAAGACCATCGGGCAGGGCGTGGAGCTGGACCTGGAAGCCTACCTGGCCGACAACGTGCTGCTGACCTTCGGCAGCAGCTACAACGACACCGAGATCAAGGACAAGAACCTGGCGGTGGCGGTCTGTGGCGGCGGCTGCACCATCACCGACCCGACCACGGTCATCAATGGCGGCACCTATGCGCTGGTCAACGGCAATCCGCTGCCGCAGGCACCGAAGTGGATCCACAACGCGACCCTGCGCGTGGGCTTCCCGCTCAGCGATGGCAGCGAGCTGTATGCCTACACCGACTGGGCCTACCGCAGTGCGGTCAACTTCTTCATCTACGAGTCGCCGGAATTCCGCGGCCGCAGTTCGCTGGAAGGTGGCCTGCGCCTGGGTTACAACTGGGATTACGGCCAGTACGACGTGGCCGTGTTCGGCCGCAACCTGACCAACCAGACCCGCGTGGTCGGCGCGATCGACTTCAACAACCTGACCGGCTTCCTCAACGAGCCGCGTACCTGGGGCGTGGAGTTCACCGCGAAGTTCTGATGCGGCTGCAGCAGTGATGCAATGACGAAGGGCCGGCGCAATGCCGGCCCTTCTGTTTTTCGCGTCCGCCGGGAACGGTCCGGCGCTACCCATGCGTCGCGCCCGGTAGCGCCGGGCCATGCCCGGCGAGCGCAGCGGCGGTGGATTACAAGGCGCTCTGCGGGCGCACCTTCAGCACGGCGTTTTCGGTGGCGCAGTCGCGGCTGGAATGCAGGCCGGCCTTGCGCGCAGCAGCGATCTCCCTGCGCGCGGCAAGCAGGTCGCTGTTGAACGCCGCGTTGTCATGCAGGCGGGCCACGGCGGCGGCGCCCATGAAGCGGCCTTCGAGGATGTCGCTCTGCCAGTGCACGTTGCACACCAGGCGGCTCTCGCCGTAGTTGCGGCCGCGCGCCTGGATGGCATCGGCGCGGTCCGGTGCGATCTCCGACAGGATCAATGCCCATGCCCAGCCGATCGAGGTGTGACCGGACGGATAGGAGCCGTTGCTGCGCAGCCCCTCCTCATCCTTCGGCGAGCAGGTCGGCTCGCCGTTGACCATGAACGGACGGGGGCGCTGGTACGTGTTCTTGGCGGCCTTGGTGGCAGCACTGGCGTCGATGCGGCTGCGCTCCAGCAGGCGGTACAGGGCCGGGGTCTTCACTGCATCCACGTCGATGTCGGCGGCACAGGAAAAATGGTTGGCACCTTCCGGAAAGCCGAGTTCGGCATCGACGCCGGCCTGGGCGAAACGCGGGCTGCCGCGCAGCGCACGTGCTTCACGGCTGACCTGCTCGTCCAGCGCAAAGGCCGCCGAGCCGGCGGCCGGTGGTGCCGGCACCAGATCGATGCTGGCCGGCACTGCGGTCTTGTCCAGGTAGCCCACGGCCTTGGTGGTGACGTTGGCTTCGACGGCGGTCGGTTTGCTGGCGGTGGTGGCGGCACAGCCGGCCAGCGACAACGCGATGGCCAGGCCCAGCAGCGGCCGGGCAGGGGGGAGGATCGACGACATGGGCAGACTCGGGCAGGGAACTCGCCGGCCATGATCGCAGCCTCGATTGCCGGCCGCAGCGTCCATCGGTCATACGGCCAGACCCGGCATGGTCCCGCTGCACTGGATGAAAACGGTCATCAATTGTCGGCAATCTGCTGAATCCGGGCGCAGCGCACGGACTTTCACGCGCTGCCGCCATGAGCATCAGGTCACAGCCGGGCCGGGGGGATCTGCTGAAAGGGAGAGACGCGATGCGCAGCACCGCAACAGGAAGTACCGTTCTGGCCCTGCTCCTTGGGGTGGCGACCGTACCGGCGCAGGCCGCCGATGTGTACGGCGTCGCCTTCGTGCACGGCACCGGCGCGCAGACCAATGCCACGCAGGACTACTGGCAGCCGGCGATCATCGACACCGTCCGCCAGGGCCTGCCGAACAGCAGCAACTACGTGGTCATCAACTGCGACTTCACCCAGTACATGTGGAAGCCGGAAGCGGCCGGCTGCCTGGCCAACCAGCTCACCGGCTTCATCGACAGCCGGGGCATCACCCAGCTGGTGGTGATCACCCATTCCAACGGCGGCAACGTGATGCGCTGGATCCTGTCCAACCCCACCTACGACAGCCGCTACCCGAAGATCATCAACCGGCTGCGCAAGGTCACTGCGCTGGCGCCCTCCTCGGCAGGTACGCCGCTGGCCGACGCCGTGCTCAACGGCAACACCTTCGAGACCTCGCTGGGCTGGCTGCTGGGCTACAAGAACGATGCCGTGCGCATGCAGCAGGTGGGGCACATGGCCACCTACAACGCGCAGAACCTGTACGGCACCGCCGGCCGTCCGGCCCTGCCCAAGCCGTTCCGCGCAGTGGTCGGCAGCGATGTCGAATCGGCGGTGTGGGACAGCAACAGCTACTGCGGCGGCTACTCCGCCAATGTCGGCCTGGAGTTCACCCAGAACTGGCTGTCGTCGTGCTCGGACGGTTTCCTGGAGTGCAGCAGCCAGAAGGCGGCCGGCACGCTGTGGTTCACCGACAAGGCGCGCACCCAGGGCGCCGAGCCGCTCAGCCACAACCAGAGCCGCCGTGAGTGCTTCGGCCTCGGCGGCATCCTGCGCAACGACCTGACCCAGTGAGGGAGATGACCATGACGATCCATTCCACCTTGCTGGCTGCCGCCGTGCTGGCGGTCCTTTCCACTGCATCGGCGCAGGCCGCGCAGCCGCTGCGTGTTGCCGCTGGCGACCAGATTCCCGCCGGCCTGGTTGCCGCGCCGCTGCCGGCCGATGAAAGCGAGCACGCGCCGCTGGCCTTCGCCTGGGCGCTGGACCCGGCACAGCCACTGCAGGCTCCCGGTCCCCAGGCCGCCATCAGCCGCAGCTACTGGCAGCAGGTCGACGCTGCCGAACTGCAGCGCGGCCTGGAACTGCCCCTGAGCGCACCGGATGCGGTGATCCAGCTCAGCCCAGCGCCGGGCGCCCGCGCACTGCCGGCAAGCTCGCTGCAGGTACGTGATCCGGCGGGGCGCAGCAGCGTCGCGCGCAGTGTCGACGCACGCCAGCTGCAGGATGCGGGCATGCCGGTCGGCGATGGCAGCAGCATGCTGCGCACCGGTACCACCAGCGCGGCCGGCGCTTACCGCCTGCAGAGCGCGCAGGCACAGGGCCGCTATGTGGTGCAGGTGCTGGAGCCCAACAGCCCGCTGCGGTTGGAAGTGCAGGCCAGCCAGGCGCAGGTGCTGGCCGGAGGCAACGTGCAGCTGCAGGCGCGTCTGCTGGAAGACGGGGCCAGCGCGGCGGCGTTGCGTGCACGGCGTGGCAGCCTCGGCGGCGAAGCGCTGCTGGTCGCACCCGATGGCCGCAGCTGGCCGCAGCGGTTGCTGCGCACCACCGATGGCAGCCTGCGTGCCCAGGTGAGGATTCCGGCCGAGGCCAGCAACACGCAGGGCCTGTGGGAACTGCAGGTGTTCGCCCAGGCCGACGGCGTGCTGCGCGATGGCAAGGTCGCCTTCGCGGTTGCCAGGCCGACTGCCCGCTTCGTCGGCCAGGCCATGCCCGATCCCTCCAGCCGCCAGGTCAGTCTGCCGTTGCAGGTGGCCGCCGCCGGCCGCTACGAGGCGCGCGGCACCCTGTATGCCACCGCAGCCAACGGCCAGTTGCAGCCGGTGGCGCAGGCGCATGCCGCAGCGTGGTTCGATGGCCCGGGCCGCGGCGCGCTGGTACTGCCCTTCGACCAGGCCGCGTTGCCTGCCGGCTTCGGTGCGCCCTATGAACTGCGCGACCTGCAGCTGCAGGACCAGAGCCGGATGGCACCCATCGAGTCGCGCGCGCTGGCGTTGCGGTTCTGAAGCAGGGCGTGGCGGGCCGGACGTCCGGCCCGCCACAGACGCGGTGTCACCCCGCGTACGCGGTCAGCCGTCCTTCCTGTTCCACCACCGTGATCGCGCCGCCGAACACGGCCGACAGCGGTTCGTCGCGCAGCAGCTCGGCGCGCGCTCCATCGGCCACTACGCGGCCTTCGCGCAGCAGCACCACGCGCTCGATCTCGGGAATCACTTCCTCGATGTGGTGGGTGACCAGCACCAGGGTGATGCCCTGCTGCGCAAGCACGCGCATGGTGGCGATCAACTGCTGGCGGGCCACCAGGTCCAGCCCGGTGGAGGGTTCATCCAGCAGCAGCGCCTGCGGCCGGTTGACCAGCGCGCGGGCGATCAGCACCCGGCGGGTCTCGCCGGCCGACAGTTCGGCGTAGGCACGCTCACGCAGGCCCGACGCACCGGTCATCGCCAGCGTCTCGCCCACCCGCATGCGCATATCGGCGGTGACCTCGCGGAAGGCCGGCACCATGTAGCTGGCGAAGAACCCCGACAGTACCGCCTGCTCCACCGTCAGACCCGGCATGTCGGCCAGGTTGCTGCTGAGATCACCGGTGACGATGCCCAGCTGCGAACGCAGCCGGTCGACCTGCCAGCGGTTCTGCCCCAGCACCTTCACCGCCACCGTGCCGTCGGCCTGCGCCAACGGGTACAGCTCGCGGGTGATCAGCTTGATGAAGGTGGACTTGCCACAGCCATTGGGGCCGAGCAGGGCGGTGTGCTGGCCCTGCGCGATGCGCAGGCTCAGCCCGTGCAGGACCTTCACCTGGCCGCGCATCACGCTGGCGCGGTCCAGTTCGATCAAGGGCGGCAGGTCCCCGGCGGATGGGGCGGGGTCTACGGCGCGGATGCGCGGATCAAGGGTCGACAACACGGGTCCCCAACTGTGAACGAAGCCACGGAATGGCGCTGCCAATCCAGCGGTGCAAGGTGCAGTTTGCAACGCAAGCGCCCATGATGTCTTCCATACCTGTGTCGCTCTGGAGAGTCGCCATGCCTGATGCCCTGATGTCCCTGCTGACCGGTGGCGTACTGGGCCTGGGCTGGTGGCAGCTGGCCCTGGTGCTGCTGGTCTTCACCCAGCTCACGATCTTCTCGGTCACGCTCTACCTGCACCGCAGCCAGGCGCACCGGGGCGTGGACTTCCACCCGGTGGTCGCGCACTTCTTCCGCTTCTGGACCTGGCTGACCACCTCGATGATCACCAAGGAGTGGGTGGCGATCCATCGCAAGCACCACGCCAAGGTGGAAACCGAGGACGACCCGCACAGCCCGGTTACCCGTGGCATCGGCCAGGTGTTCTGGCGCGGCGTGGAGCTGTACCGCGAAGCACGCGGCATGCGTGAGGACATCGAACAGTACGGTCGCGGCACTCCGGACGACGCGATCGAGCGCCGCCTGTACACCCCGTATGCAACCCTCGGCCCGGTGCTGCTGTTTGCCATCAACACGGTGCTGTTCGGCCTGCCGGGCGTCGCCCTGTGGGCGATCCAGATGGCGTGGATCCCGTTCTGGGCCGCCGGGGTGGTCAATGGCCTGGGCCACTGGTGGGGCTATCGCAACTACGAGTCGGCCGACACCTCCACCAACCTGACGCCGTGGGCGTTCTGGATTGGTGGCGAGGAACTGCACAACAACCACCATGCGTTCCCCAGCTCGGCGCGCTTTGCGATGCGGCGCTGGGAATTCGACATCGGCTGGAGTGCGATCCGCCTGCTGCAGGCATTGCGCCTGGCCAAGGTCCTGCGTGTCGCGCCGGCCATGGACGTGCGCCCGAACATCGCCGTGCCCGACGCCGATACCCTGAAGGCACTGCTGTCGCATCGCTTCCAGGCGATGACCGACTACCAGCGCAACGTGTTCATGCCGGCATTGCGCGAAGAAGCGCGATACGCGGGTGCAAAGCTGCGCCGGTTGCTGCCGCGCCGGCTGCGCCGTGGCCTGGTCAACGACGGCCGCTGGTTGAAGCCGGACAGCCGCGCCCAGCTCAGCGAATGGGTCGCCCAGCGCCCGCGCATCCGCACCCTGGTGGAATACCGCGCACGCCTGGCGACGCTGCTGGAAGCACGCGGCCATGATGCCGCCGAGCGCCTGCGTCAACTGCAGGCCTGGTGCCGCGAGGCCGAGGAAAGCGGCATCGCCGCGCTGCAGGCCTATGCCGCGCGACTGAAGGGCTACACCCTGGTGGGCGGATGAGGGCTGCGCTGACGGCATTGCTGCTGGCCGCCGTGTGCGCACCTGCCGTGCAGGCCCAGGTCAGCGACACTGCCAGTTACCTGCAGCGCATGGACAGCGATGGCGACGGCAAGGTCAGTGAAGCCGAGTACCTGCAGTGGATGCTGTATGCCTTCGATCGCATGGACCGCAACGGTGATGGCGTGCTGACCGCCGACGAACTGCCCGGCGGCAAGGGCAGGGCCATCACCCGCGAACAGCAGCGGCAGGTGATCGTGCAGCGCTTCCACAAGCAGGACGCCAACGGTGACGGATTCCTGGATGCACGGGAACTGGCTGCACCGCCGCGCTGAGCGGGCATAGAATCGTCCCATGCCCGAACTGCCCGAAGTAGAAACCACCCGCCGTGGCCTGGCGCCACACCTGCAGGGTCGCCGCGTGCACGGGGTGATCCTGCGCCGTGCCGACCTGCGTTGGCCGATTCCACCGGAAGTGGCCGAGCTGCTGCCCGGCCAGCGCATCGAAGAGGTGCGCCGCCGCGCCAAGTACCTGCTGCTGGATACCGCCATCGGCAGCGCCGTGCTGCACCTGGGCATGTCCGGCAGCCTGCGCGTGCTGCCCGGCGACACCCCGTTGCGCGCGCACGACCATGTGGACATCAGCCTGGACAACGGCCGCCTGCTGCGCTTCAACGACCCGCGCCGCTTCGGCAGCCTGCTCTGGCAGCCGGCCGGCGAGATCCACCCGCTGCTGCAGGGGCTGGGCCCGGAGCCGCTGGACGACGCCTTCGACGGCGACTACCTGTTTGCCCGCAGCCGCGGCCGCAGCGCGCCGGTGAAGACCTTCCTGATGGACCAGGCGGTGGTGGTCGGGGTGGGCAACATCTACGCCGCCGAGAGCCTGTACAAGGCGGGGATCAGCCCGCTGCGCGAGGCCGGAAAGGTCACCCGCGAGCGCTATCTGCGGTTGGCCACGGCAGTGAAGGAAACGCTGGACTACGCCATCACCCGCGGTGGTACCACCCTGCGCGATTTCATCAGCCCCGACGGCGCGCCGGGCTACTTCGAGCAGGAGCTGCTGGTCTATGGCCGCGATGGCCTGCCGTGCCCCGGCTGCGGCCGCCCGCTCAAGCACGCCATGATCGGCCAGCGGGCAAGCGTGTGGTGCAGCCGCTGCCAGCGCTGAACGTCTTCATGCGCTGCACACGTGCAGCGCTATAGTCCAGCCGACATCCGCTGCGGGGGAGCGTTGGCGATGGACGAAGGCCCGGATATCACCGTATGGCTGGATGCTGCGCGCGGTGGCGACCGCGCCGCGCTCGACCGTGTGCTGACCACCCTGTACCAGGAACTGCACAGCATGGCCCGGCGGCAGCTGGCCGGGCAGCAGGGACGCACCCTGGATGCGACCTCGCTGGTCCACGAGTCCTACCTGAAACTGCTGGGCAGCCGCGGTGCGGCGCGCTTCGAGGACCGTGCGCACTTCTTCGCCTATGCGGCGTCGGCGATGCGCAGCGTGGTCGTCGATTACGCGCGCAACCGGCTGGCGCGCAAGCGCGGTGGCGACCTCAAGCGGGTGGCCGAGATTCCCGAGAACAGCAGCAGCGGCGTGCGCCTGGACGAGGATCTGCTGGCCCTCGATGTTGCATTGGAACGCCTGCAGGCCGTCGATGCGCACCTGGCCAAGGTGGTGGAGCTGCGCTACTTCGCCGGCTTGTCCGAACTGGAGATCGCCGAACTGAGCCAGCGCTCGGAGCGCAGCATCCGCCGCGACTGGCAGAAAGCGCGGCTGTTCCTGCTGGCCGCGATGCGCAGCGACTGAGTCGCCGCCACCCACACCATGGATACCGCCCGCTGGCAGCAATTGTCGTCCTGGCTGGACCAGCTGCTGGAGCTGGCACCCGCCGCCCGCCAGCTGCGCCTGCAGCGCGTGAGCGCGCAGGACCCGACGCTGGGCCGCGAACTGGAACGCCTGCTGCAGCAGGAAGCCGACAGCCACGAGTTCATGGCCCAGCCCTTGTGGACCGCTACACCGCCAGGCCGCGCCGGAAGCGAGGTAGGGCCGTATCGGCTGCTGCATCCGCTCGGCGAAGGCGGCATGGGCGAGGTCTGGCTGGCCGAGCGCTGCGATGGCCTGTACCAGCGCCAGGTCGCGCTGAAGCTGCTGCGCAGTGGCGTCGCCGATCCCGGCCTGCGCCAGCGCTTCGGCCGCGAGCGGCAGATCCTGGCCCGCCTGCAGCACCCGCACCTGGCACAACTGCTGGACGCCGGGGTGGACCAGCACGGGCAGCCCTACCTGGCGCTGGATTACGTGGAAGGCGAGCCGATCAGCGACTACTGCCGGCGCCTGCAACCGCCGCTGGAAACGCGGCTGCAGCTGATGCTGCAGGTCTGCGCGGTGGTCAGCCATGCGCATGCGAACCTGGTGGTGCACCGCGACCTGAAGCCCTCCAACATCCTGGTACGCGCCGATGGCACGGTGAAACTGCTCGACTTCGGCATCGCCAAGCTGCTCGACCACGACGATCCGAACGCGGCCCATCCGGCTACCGAAATCCGCGCGTTCACCCTGCACTACGCCGCGCCGGAGCAGGTGCGTGGCGAGGCGGTGACGACCCTGACCGACGTCTATTCGCTGGGCGTGGTGCTGTTCGAGGTGGTCACCGGGCACAAGCCCTATCGCCTGCGCCGGCACAGTGACGCGGAATGGGAGCGCTCGATCCTGGATGTGCAGGCACCGCGTGCCTCGGCGCTGCTGCAACGGCTGGCCGCCGAGCCGGGGGCACCGAGACGGGCGCTGCTGCGGCAGGCCAAGCGACTGCGTGGCGATCTGGACGTGCTGCTGGAAAAGGCCCTGCAGAAAGACCCGCAGCAGCGCTACACCTCGGCCGAAGCACTGGCCGGCGACCTGCGCCGCTACCTGCAGGGGCAGCCGATCCAGGCGCGTCCGCCGGGCGTGGGTTACCGGGTGCGAAAGTACGTGGGCCGCCATCGCTGGGGCGTGGCGCTGGCCGGGCTGGCCGCGCTGGCCCTGCTGGGGACCACGTCCTTCGCCCTGTGGCAGTTGCGCCAGGCGCGGGCGGAAATGGCGCGTGCGCAGGCCATGCAGGATTTCACTGTTGGCCTGTTCGACAAGGCGGCCAGCCAGCGCCACGGCCATTTCGACGTGCCGCAGCTGCTGGCCACCGGCCAGCAACGGGGCGAAGCCGAACTGGCTGACCAGCCGCTGGCGCTGGCCGAGCTGCAAGGGGTGATCGGCCGCCTGCGCATCGGCCTGGGCGACTACCAGCTGGCGCTGCAGACCCTGGACCAGCAGCGCCGGCTGCTGCAGGAGGTGGGCGAGGTGCCGCCGGCGCTGCAGATCGAGGCGGTTACCCAGCGCGGGCGTGCACTGCGCATGCTCGGGCGCGGACGCGAGTGCCTGGCGCACCTGCAGCCACTGCAACCGCTGGCGGCCAGCCAGGCGGCGGCATTGCCGGCGGCGGTGGCCGAGTTCCACAGCCAGCTTGGGCGGTGCCAGGCCCAACTGGGTGACGCCGATGCGGCGCGACGTTCGTTCCAGCAGGCGCTGGCGCTGCGCCACCAGGGGATGGTCGAGCGCTTCGGGCGTGCTGAATCACTGGCCGATCTGGCCGCCCTGGACGCCACCGCCGGACGCCTGCCGGCCGCGCTGGCGGGGTACCGGCAGGCGCTGGCCCTGCTCGGCCAACGCGCCGACGCCAGCAGCCCGCAGGTGATCAGCCTGCATCGCCAGCTGGGCGATGTGCTGGCCCGGCAGGGCGACACGCAGGCGGCAGCGGCCGAACTGGAGCTGGCCTGGCAGGCGGCACAGGAGGCATGGGGACCGCGCCACCCGGAGGCACTGGTGGTTCGCCGCGCACGCGCGCTGTTGGCCCTGCAGCGTGGCCAGCACGCGCTGGCCGGCCAGGAACTGCGGCAGGTGCAGGCCCAGCTGCTCGGCGCCCTGGGCCCGGACCATCGCGAGATCGGCTACGGCGAGTTCGCCCTGGGGAAGTGGGCCAGCGCCAGCGGCGACCCCTCGGCAGCAGCAGCACACTATGCCCGCGCGGTGGCGATCTGGCGCCAACCGGATCACGTCGCCCTGCTGCCGCAGGCGCTGCTGGCACAGGGGCAGGTCCTGCAGCAGGCCGGCCAGATCGCGCAGGCCCGCACCGTGCTGGCCGAGGCACGGCAGCTGCTGCTGGCCCAGCGCGGTCCGCAGGCACCGGCCCTGCACGAGCTTGATGCCCGCCTTGCGGCATTGGCGCAGGCTGAACAGGGTATCGAGTCCACCGCTGCCCGTTAACGTTTGTCTGCCTATGATGGCCGACCTTCCCTTTGCTCCCGCGCCTGCATGCAACGACGCGACTTCATCCGCAATGCCTCCCTGGCCCTGGCCGCCTTCGGCCTGCCGTCACTGCCGGCCTGTGCGGCCAGCAAGAGTGGCCAGCTTGGGCTGCGCCGGCTTGGCCAGCCGCAGCCGTTCGATTTCGCCACCCTGAAGGGCCAGGCGCGCGCGTTGGCACAGGCGCCCTACCAGAGCCACAAGCGGGTGCTGCCGGGCAAGCTGGAGGCGCTGGACTGGGATCAGTACCAGTCGATCGGCTATCGCCAGGACCACGCCCTGTGGGCCGACCAGCCGGGTAAGTTCCAGGCCAAGTTCTTCCACCTGGGTCTGTACTTCCATTCGCCCGTGCGCATGTACGACGTGGTCGACGGCAAGGCGCAGGAACTGGCCTATGACGGCGCTGCGTTCAACTACGGCAAGAGCGGGTTGAAGAATGGTGAGCTGCCGGCCGACCTCGGCTTTGCCGGGTTCCGGCTGAACACGCGCAAGGACACCGACCGCGATTTCGCCGCGTTCCTGGGTGCCAGCTACTTCCGCGCAGTGGGCAAGGAAGGCCAGTACGGACAGTCCGCGCGTGGCCTGGCCATCGACACCGGCATGGGCAAGCCGGAGGAATTCCCAGACTTCATCGCCTATTACCTGGAACAGCCTGCGGCCGACTCGGACACCATCATCGTCTATGCGCTGCTGGATTCGCCCAGCGTGGCCGGTGCCTACCGCTTCGCCGTCACCAACGGCGACGTGCTGCTGATGGACATCGACAGCGCGTTGTACCCGCGCAAGACCATCGAGCGGCTGGGCATCGCTCCCTGCACCAGCATGTACCAGGTAGGCGAGAACGACCGCCGCATGGGTTGGGACTGGCGCCCGGAGATCCACGATACCGACGGCCTGTCGCTGTGGACCGGCGCTGGTGAATGGATCTGGCGGCCGCTGGTCAACCCGCGCAACCTGCGCTTCAACATGTTCGTCGACCGCAACCCGCGTGGCTTCGGCCTGCTGCAGCGTGACCGCAACTTCGACCATTACCAGGACGACGGCGTGTTCTACGAGAAGCGTCCGTGCCTGTGGGTGGAGCCGAAGGGCGAATGGGGCGAGGGTTCGGTGCAGCTGGTGGAGATTCCCACCGTCGATGAAACCTTCGACAACATCGTGGCCTTCTGGAACCCGAAGGAAAAGCCGCAGCCGGGCCAGGAACTGCTGGTCGGCTACCGCCTGTACTGGGGCGCACAGCCGCCGACGCATACGCCGCTGGCCCATTGCGTTGCAAGCCGCACCGGCCTGGGCGGGGTGATCGGCAAGAAGCGCGAGTACTTCTCGTGGCGCTTTGCGGTCGACTTCGAAGGCGGCGAACTGGCCAGCCTGATCGACAAGGCCGACGTCGAAGCCGTTGTCGAAACCAGCCGTGGCCGGGTGGAGATCGTCTCGGCGCGGCCGTTGCGTGAGATCAAGGGCTACCGCGCGATGTTCGACCTGGTGCCGCCGGAGGGCAGCAGCGAGCAGATCGACATCCGCCTGTACCTGCGCAGTGGCGGCAAGACCCTCACCGAAACCTGGCTGTACCAGTACACGCCGCCGCCGGCTGGTGCGCCGGAGCGCACGCTGTACTGAGTGATGCAGGGTGCCGGCTTGCTGCCGGCACCTTGGGTTATGGCTTGCCCTCGGTTGCCGCTGGAGGTGGCGTCTGGGTCGGCAGGCCGACTTCCACGGTGCCGCGACGTATTTTCATCCAGTTCTCGTCCTGCCAGCGCTGATAGCGGTCTGGATCCCAGTACGTGGGATCGTAGAGGCGGTCGGCTTTGATGGTTCGGCTCACGCCTCCATCCATGTAGACGATGTCGACGTTGTTGGACAGTGAGCCGGTCCGGCTCCCGGTCATCGCACGCTTGCCCCGCTGCAGCTCCGCGGCCAGGCGTGGGCGAGCCGCTGCATCGCCGTACTCATCGCGCAGCCGCAGCGCCTGCGCTCGTGCGATATCGTGCTGTTCCAACGGCAGTGCTGCCCAGTACTTGTCGCGCAGCTCGAGCATCAACGGGTATCCGCGCTCGGCCGCGACATCCATCCACGCAAAGGCCATGACCGGGTCCGCAGCACGTTTGACACCGTACCAGTACATCTCGCCCAGCAGCCCCTGCGCAGGCTTGTCGGCGTAGCGGGCAGCCTTGCGGAAGTTGTCCATCGCCGCTTCGGCGTCTCCGCGTTGCAGCGCATCCATGCCCCACTGCCGGAACTTCATGTCTGGATGCCCGTCCAGGAATCCGGCGCCAAGCAGTGCCGCATCATCCAGCGGAGCGGCGGGCCCCTGGCCGGAGGCGACGGCAAGTACAGGCAGGAACAACAGGGGAATCAACAGCAGGGCGGAACGCATGGCGGACTTCCAGTTCGGCAGCAGACGTTGCCGCAGCCTAGGCAGGTAGCCATCCACTTGTAAACGGCTGGATGCCATGCCCTACAACGGCAGCGGTGCCTGCGCCGGATCGATCCGCCCCTCGCCACGGGTGATCTTCTTGAACTCGGCGCGGCTGACCGACACGTAGCGCTCGTTGCCGCCGATCTCCACCTGCGGGCCGTCCTGCACGGCATGGCCATGTTCGTCCACGCGCACGGTCATGGTCGCCTTCTTGCCACTGTGGCAGATCGTCTTGATCTCCTGCATCTCGTCGGCCCAGGCCAGCAGGTACTGGCTGCCCTCGAACAGCTCGCCGCGGAAATCGGTGCGCAGGCCGTAGCACAGCACCGGGATGCGCAGCTGGTCGACCACTTCGCTGAGCTGCCAGACCTGGCTGCGGCTGAGGAACTGCGCCTCGTCCACCAGCACGCAGCCCAGCGGCCCGTTGGCCTGCAGATCCTGGCTGACCCACTGGTGCAGGTCGGTGTCGCGTTCGAAGGCCATGCCGTCGGCGCGCAGGCCGATCCGCGAGGCGACCACGCCCGCGCCGGCACGATCGTCCAGGCGCGGGGTCAGGATCGCCACGCGCATGCCGCGCTCGCGGTAGTTGTGCGCGCTCTGCAGCAGGGTGGTGGTCTTGCCGGCGTTCATAGCCGAATAGTAGAAATAGAGCTTGGCCATCGGCCGATTGTACGACGCCACCCGGCGCCGGCCGAAGCCGTTCAGCAAGCCCACCGGCCGGCGGCTGTGGCCGCCACCAACGCCCGCTACAATCGCACCCCAATGCACGGTCTCAATCCCCCCCAAGCTGCCGCCGTCCTCCACATCGAAGGACCGCTGCTGGTGCTCGCCGGCGCCGGCAGCGGCAAGACGCGCGTGATCGTGGAAAAGATCGCCCACCTGATCGGCTGTGGCCGCTACCCGGCCAAGCGCATCGCCGCGATCACCTTCACCAACAAGTCGGCCAAGGAAATGCGCGAGCGCGTGGCCAAGCGCCTGCGCGAGCAGGATGCCGATGAAGTGACCATCTGCACCTTCCATGCGCTGGGCCTGAAGTTCCTGCAGATCGAGCATGCCGCCGTCGGGCTCAAGCGCGGTTTCTCTATCTTCGATGCCGATGACGCGGCCGCGCAGATCAAGGACCTGATGTACGGCGCCAAGCCGGACGACATCGAGGACATGAAGAACCTGGTGTCGCGCGCCAAGAACGCCGGCCTGTCGCCGGAGCAGGCGATGGCCGCTGCGCGCAGCAACCGCGAGAAGGAAGCGGCCGGCATCTACGAGCGCTACCAGTTGCGCCTGAGCGCGTTCAACGCAGTGGACTTCGACGACCTGATCCGGTTGCCGGTGCAGATCCTGGAAGAGAACCCGGAGATCGCGCTGGCCTGGCGCGAGCGCATCGGCTACCTGCTGGTCGACGAATGCCAGGACACCAACGATGCGCAGTACCGCCTGCTCAAGCAGCTGGCCGGTGACAAGGGCAACTTCACCTGCGTGGGCGATGACGACCAGTCGATCTACGCCTGGCGCGGTGCCAACCCGGAAAACCTGCAGCAGATGGGGCGCGATTACCCGGCGCTGGAAATCATCAAGCTGGAGCAGAACTACCGGTGTTCCAACCGCGTGCTGCGCGCGGCCAACGCGCTGATCGCCAACAATCCGCACGAACACCTGAAGAAGCTGTGGAGCGACCAGGCCGACGGCGAGCGCATCCGTGTGTGGGAGTGCCGCAACAGCGAACACGAGGCCGAGAAGGTCGCCGCCGAGATCGCGTTCGTAGCGCAGACGCGCAACGTGCCGTGGAGCGATTTCTGCATCCTGTTCCGCGGCAACTTCCAGTCGCGTCCGCTGGAAAAGGCCATGCAGCTGCTGCGCATCCCCTACCACCTGACCGGCGGCACCATGTTCCTGGAGCGCCAGGAAGTGAAGGACACGCTGGCCTGGCTGCGGCTGCTGGTGAACCCGGACGACGACACCGCGTTCCTGCGTGCGGTGCAGTCGCCCAAGCGCGAGGTCGGCGCCGGCACCCTGGCCAAGCTGGCCGAACTGGCCTCGGAAAAGGACATGCCGATGGCGCAGGCCGCCGAGGCGATCGGCGCGCTGCAGCAGCTGCCACCGCGCGCGGCCAACAGCCTGGCGCGCTTCACCGACATCCTGCGTGACCTGCGCGCGCAGACGCGGCAGATCAGCTCCGGCGACATGATCCGCAAGGTCGCCAAGGAATCGGGCCTGCTCAGCGAGCTGCGGCAGCAGGCCAAGGAAGAAGCCAGCTACCAGCGTCGCGCCAACAACATCGAAGAACTGGCGCAGTGGTTCGAGGGTGGCCCGCGTGGTGCCACCGCGGCCGATCTGGCCGGCCAGCTGGCGCTGTTGTCGCGCAGTGACAAGGACGAGGGCGGCAACCAGGTGCGGATGATGACCATGCACGCCTCCAAGGGCCTGGAATTCCCCTATGTGTTCATCGTCGGCTGCGAGGATGGCGTGCTGCCGCACCAGGTCAGCCTGGACGAGGGCAATCTGCAGGAAGAGCGGCGCCTGCTGTACGTGGGCATCACCCGCGCCAAGATCCAGTTATGGATGAGCTACAGCAAGCTGACCCGCAAGTTCGGCGAGCATGTGCGGCTGAAGCCGAGCCGCTTCTTCGAGGAGATCCCGGCCGAGGAGATCCAGCGCGATGGCGCTGATCCGGTGGCGGATGCGGCGCGCAAGAAGGAGCGGGCGACGGCGGGGTTGGCGGCGATCGAGGCGTTGTTCGACTAAGGCGCTCCAACGGCGCCGCCCCTCCGTGGTCGAGCGCGCGTTGGCTACGCGGTGTGGCCGGTCGGGGTGGGTTCGCGGGGGACGCCGTGAACCCGTCCCTGGGGGCTTAGCCGCGCCATCCATGGCGCGGATACCCCCGCGAACCCACCCCGACCGGCCTCTGACAGATTCCGGGCGCGTCCTGCCACGGCAATGCAAAGAAAATCAAAATCAACAACCGGGGGCTGAGGCACAATCGGGGTCTCTGGCTGGAGACCTGTCCGTGCACCCGATTGAAACCGAACGCCTGCGCCTGCGGGCCATTGAACCGGACCGCGATGCGGCACCGATGCTGGCCCTGCTCAACGATCCGGGCTTCGTGCGATTCATTGGTGACCGCAACGTGCGCGACGAAGCGCAGGCGCGCGAGTACATCGCCCTGCGTGTGCTGCAGAGTTATGCGTTGAATGGCTTCGGCATGTATGCGATCGAGCGGCTGTCCGATGGTGCGTGGCTGGGCAACGCCGGGCTGGTGCGCCGCGAGGGGTTGCCGGCACCGGATATCGGCTACGCGGTGCTGTCCGCATACGTGGGACAGGGCTATGCCAGCGAGGCGGCACGGGCGGTGTTCAATCACGCGCGCACGGCGCTGGGCCTGCTGGATCTCTACGGCATCACCGATCTGGACAACGTCGCCTCGGCGAAGGTGCTGCTGGGCCTGGGCATGCACGAGCGCGGGGTCATCCAGCTGCCGGGCATCGACAGCCTGAGCCGCTTGTATGCCACTCCGGGTGCACCGGATTGATTGCAATGCAGTGCAGTGCACTGCAGATCAAGCAGCACGGTGCATGCAGGCGGTTCGTCAGAAACGTTGCAAAATCGCCGGATAGTGAAGTTGTTCGCCCCAGGGCTTGCGCATGGTGTGCCCAACTGGTGATCCGCAATCCGCGGGATCAACAGAAGGTACACACCCATGAAAGTTTCGATCATCACCTTCGGCCTGTTTGCTGCATTGGCCAGTGCATCCGTGGCGGCAGAAGAATCCAATGGACTACCGCTGATGATGATGGGCACGCAATCCTGCGCTGCCGCGTTCAATCAATCGGGTGCCAGCGGCTCCTGCCGCCTCACGAACGCCCAGGACTTTGGCAACAATTATTGCCAGATCACCGCCGATTGCCGCCGCCACGATGGCAGTATGGGCCATCCCCTCTATCAGGGAAGCAAAAGCAACGTCGCACGGCTGCAGAACTGCGACGGCAGTCTGAGAGTTGGTGGCTGCTGACGGCAAACACCCTGGTGTGTCGTTTGACAGATGCAAACGGCCACTCCGCCCGTCCGCGGTGGGTGCCGACCGTTGGTCGGCACTGCACCGGCAGGATATGGACGTTCAGCCGCGCAGCCCGGCCAGTTGGGCCTGCAGCTCGGCCACTGCCGCTTCCAGCTGCGCCACGCGCTCGGCCAGGCCGGGGTCGGCCGGCTCGGCGCCGCCGCCACTGCTGGCGTACTTCGCTGCCAATGCCGCGCCGTCCACTTCACCGCACAGCAGGTGCATGTAGCGGTCTTCGCGCTGGCCGCTGGCGCGCGGCAGCACCACCAGCAGGGCACGCTGCTGCAGGCGCTCGATGGCGTGGCGGGCTTCGTCGGCATCGGCGAAGCGGTGCAGGCGCTCGGCGCGGGTGACCAGTTCGCCCAGGGTCTGCGGCCCGCGCAGCAGCAGCAGGGCCAGCAGCACGGTCTGCTGCCGGGTCAGGTCCAGCGCGCTCTGCAGGCGGTGCTCGTAACGGTCGGCGCGCGAGGAGAAGTGCTGGCGCGCCAGGCCCAGGGTCTCCAGCTGGCGCAGCGCATGCTCCACGCTGCCGGCGCTCACGTTCATCACCGGCTCGCGGGCGGTCTTCTGGTTGGCTGCCGATTGCGCGGCGTTGACGGTCAGCGGGTAGGTGTCCGGGGTGGTGGCTTCCTTCTCCACCAGGCAGCCCAGCAGGCGCGCCTGTACGGCATCCAGCAGCGGAACGTCGGGGGTCTGGGCAGGTTCGGTCATGGCGGCTTCCGGAAGACAACGTGTCAACCGCCAAGCATAGCCGTCCCGGCGGCGCCTTTGCCGGTAAAATGGGCCGGTATATCTGATCGCCGGTGAATCCATGCGTCGTCCCGTTTCCTTGTCCCTGACCCTGCTCGCCACTGCGGTGCTGGGCCTGTCCGCCTGCAAGCGCGTGGAAGCGCCTGCCGAAGCCGCCACCCCGCAAGCCCCGGCCGCCGCCGCCAAGGCCGACGGCGCGCTGGACGCGACCGCCAACGACAACCTCAATGCCGTGCTGTGGATGCAGCGCGCGCAGGAATACAGGGCGATCACCGAGCAGACCTACCGTGCCGCCGCTGACCATCTGGACGTTGCGCTGAAGGAAGCCCACTGGGACGCGCTGGTGCCGGAAGAGCGCGGCAACGAGGCCAAGGGCCTGAAGCCGGCCGTGGTGCTGGACGTGGACGAGACCGTGCTGGACAACTCGCCTTACCAGGCGCGCCTGGTGCGTGATGGCAAGGAATACGACGAACTCAGCTGGGACCAGTGGGTGGCCGAAAAGAAGGCCAAGGCCATTCCCGGCGTGGTCGATTTCGCCAAGGCTGCCAATGCCAAGGGCGTGACCCTGCTGTACATCTCCAACCGCGCCGTGCACCTGAAGGACGCGACCCTGGCCAACCTGCGCGAGCAGGGCCTGCCGGTGGCCGATGACAGCGTGTTCCTCGGTCTGGGCACCGTGGTTGAAGGGTGCGAGCAGGCCGGCAGCGAGAAGAACTGCCGCCGCCGCCTGGCCGGGCAGAAGTACCGCGTGCTGATGCAGTTCGGCGACCAGCTCGGTGACTTCGTGGAAGTGACCGCCAACACCAACGATGGCCGCGACGCGCTGCTGCAGCAGTATCACGACTGGTTCGGCGAGCGCTGGTGGATGCTGCCGAACCCGACCTACGGCGGCTTCGAGCCGGCGCAGTTCAACAACGATTACGCGCAGTCGCGGCAGGCCCGTCATGACGCCAAGCGTGCCGCGCTGGACTACGCGCCGTGAGCCGCGCCCCGCTGCCGCTGCGTGACGACGAACGCCTGATCTTCGCGCTGGACGTGCCTGACCGTGTGCAGGCGCTGGCGTGGGTCGACCGCCTTGGCGACAGCGTGGCGTTCTACAAGATCGGCATGGAACTGCTCGCCTCCGGTGAGTACTTCCAGGTGCTGGACGAACTGGCACGCCGCGACAAGCGCGTGTTCGTCGACCTGAAGTTCTTCGACATCCCGGCCACCGCCGCGGCGGTGATCAAGCGCCTGGCGCAGTGGCCCGTCAGCTACGCCACCATCCACGGCTGGCACCCGGCGATGATGGAGGCCTGCGCGGCTGCCAACAGCGGCGACATGCGCCTGCTGGCGGTGACGGTGCTGACCTCGATGGGCCGCCCGGACCTGGCGCAGATGGGCATCGACCGCGAGCCGGTGGAGGTCGTGGTCGAACGCGCGCTGGCCGCACAGGCCGCTGGCATCGACGGCGTGATCGCCTCCGGCCAGGAAGCCGGCCCGATCCGCGCCGCGACCGGCGCCGGTTTCTCGATCGTCTGCCCGGGCATCCGCCCCGGTGGCCCGGTCGGCGATGACCAGAAGCGCACGGTGGGTGTGGCGCAGGCGTTTGCCGATGGTGCCGATGCCATCGTGGTCGGTCGTCCGATCCGCCATGCGTCCGATCCGCAGGCTGCAGCACGGGCGATCCAGCAGGAAATCGCGACGGCTTTGGCCGCGCGCTGAGCCCCGCCCCCACGGCGGTCACGCCGGCACCACGAACGCCATCCCGTCGAATGCGGGATGGCGTTCGCATTTGTGCCTGTTGCCCTGACGCACCCGACCCCAGCCGGGAAAACTGTGCGCCGCATCGCGCTGTAAGCGTGGAGCGCCCTCTATCAATCGATGCACCAGCACGGACCGCGGCCGTGCCGGTACCAACCATCGACAGAGGAATACACGGATATGTATCGCAGCACCTCTTTGTTGTTCGGCGGCCTGTTGGCGGCGGCCATCGTCTTTCCCGCCACGGCTGCACCCCAACCCCGCGAAGAACCGCGCATCATCGGCGGCGAGGATGCCAAGCCGGGCGACTACCCGTTCATGGTCAGCCTGCAGGGCATCTCCTACGGCGACACCGACCACACCCGGCACTTCTGCGGCGGCACGCTCATCTCACCGTCCTGGGTGCTGACCGCCGCGCACTGCGTGCAGGGCAGTTCGCCCGCCTCGATCGCGGTACTGGGCAATGTCACCAGGCTGTCCACCGAACCGTCCGCGCATGCATCCAACGTCAAGGCCATCCACGTGCACCCGGCGTTCAACAGCGGCAACACGCTGGAACATGATGTTGCCCTGATCCAGCTCAGCGCACCGTTGGCCGATGCGCAGCCGGTCGCGCTGCGGTTGCGGCCCGATGCCGGCTATCTCAAGCCAGGCCGGGAGTTCACGGTGATCGGCTGGGGCGACACCGACATCAGTGAAGAACGGCTCTATCCCACCCAGCTGCAGACGGTGCAGACCCCGTTCGTGCCCTTCGCCGAATGCCAGCAGGCCTACGGAGGCGAGCTCGCACGCGGCAAGGTCATCTGCGCCGGCCGCGAAGGGATCGACAGCTGCCAGGGGGATTCCGGTGGTCCGCTGCTGCTGCGCCTGCGCGAGGGCTGGACCCAGTTCGGTGTTGTCAGCTGGGGCGAAGGCTGCGCGTTGGCCGGCCACCCCGGCGTTTATGCCCGAATCGCCGAAAAACATGCCGTAGATTTCATTGAAGCAGTCTGGCAACGTGATTGATTCAATAAAATCAATGAGTTGAATGACATTTCATCATGTGTTGCGTTAACTTTACGGGCAGCGTAGGATCGCCGCCATCCGGTCTTCGGGCCGGACATGCGCCACAACACTGTCCACCGGCCTTGCGCCGGTTTGAAGAGCCTGCGATCCCTGTGGTCCGGGCTCTTTTTTTATCCGCCGGGTGCGGCAAGGGCCCATCGGCGCGGGGCGTGGATCCACCGCGCAGTGCGCGCCATGGCAGAAACCGTGACGCCCCGGCTTGCCGCTGTCACGTCGCAGGCCGCAAGATGCGGACCGGTCCGGGGAGTCCGATTGCATGAGCGTGGTAATGCGAGGAAGGTCTGCGCGGGGATGGGGGCTGGCGGCCATGCTGCTGCTGGCCATCGCCGCGTGCCGTGAATCCGGCAGTGATCCGGCCGCCGCGCCGGCTGAACCTGTCGCTGCGGTACAGGCGATGGCGCAACGGCTGGCCGAGGACGACCTGGTCGGCTATGCAAAGCTGTCGGTGCCCCCCAGCCAGTACCAGCGCCTGCAGCAGGCCTGGGCCGACGGCCACAGCCAGTGGCCGCTGACCGGACTGCCGCTGGGCGACCAGCTGCTGCCGATGCTGGCGGCGCTGCGTGAGCCCGGTGCCAGCGTGCAGCTGCAGCGCAGTTTCGACCGCCAGCTGGCCGGCCAGGCCCGTGCCGTGCGCCAGGCCGCGCAGTCGATGGGCAACTTCGGTGTGCAGTACCTGCGGCACCAGAAGGGCTATACGCCCGGCCAGCAGGCGCACTACATCCAGCTGGTGCAGACCCTGGCCGCCTGGGCGCAGGATGCCCCGATCAGCGACCGCGCCAGAGCCCGCAGCAGCATCGCCGCCCTCGTCGGCGCCGCCGCCCAGGTGGGTTTCCAGGACGATGCCGGTCTGCAGGCCGCAGGCATGGAAGGCAGCCTGCAGCAGCTGGCGCCGTTCATCCACACGCTGAAGGCGGTGCTGGCCAGCTATGGCCTGGGCGTGGACGAGGCGCTGCGCAGCGTGCGCGGTGAGCTGCTGTCGGTGGAGGGCGACAATGCCCTGGTGCGCCTGCAGTACGAGCTCGCCGGCCGCGCGATGACCGTGCAGGTGCCGCTGAGCCGGCGCGAGGGCCACTGGTACCTGACCCGCACCCTGGCCGATACCGATGCCCTGTTGCGGCAGGCCGATGCGGCGCGCGCTGCTGCCGCTCCGGACCCTGTGCCCGCCCCGACAACCGATGGGGAAGCGGCAACGCCATCGGCTAAGCCATAATGACGTCGATGTCGAAACAGAACCCGCTGCCGTTCCCCGGCGAAGAATCCCAGCCGACGCCCGCCGACACGGCGCCGGCGTCCCCCTCGACCGACGCCGGCACGCCGCCGGCGGCGACGCCTGTGCACGCGCGTCCTGCCGGCCGCCGCCCGCTGTGGGCGCGCCTGCTCGGGCGCCTGGTGGAACCCTGGCTGTCGCTGAAGATCGAGCCGGAAGACCCGGGCCAGTACAACGATGGCCGCCCGGTCATGTACGTGCTGGAAGACTACGGCCTGTCCAACGCGCTGATCCTGGACAAGGCCTGCCGCCAGGCCGGCCTGCCGTCGCCGCTGGTACCGCTGGCCGGTGACCCCACCGGCCGCAAGCGCGCCTACCTGGCCCTGTCGCGGCGCAGCTCGAGCAACTCGCTGATTCCCGAGCAGCGCGGCGCCAAGACCCATTCCGATTCGCTGGCCAAGGTCCTGCAGGCCCATCGCGTGCGCGACGACCTGGATGTGCACCTGGTGCCGGTGTCGATCTTCGTCGGCCGCGCCCCGGACAAGCAGAGCGGCTGGTTCGCCGTGCTGTTCTCGGAAAACTGGGCGCTGGTCGGCCGCTTCCGCCGCCTGCTCGGCCTGCTGCTGAACGGCCGCAACACCATCGTCCGCTTCGCACCGCCGATCTCGCTGCGCAGCACGGTCGACGAGGGCCTGGAGCCCGAGCGTACGGTGCGCAAGCTGCAGCGCGTGCTGCGTACCCATTTCCGCCGCATCCGCGAGTCGGTGATCGGTCCTGACCTGTCGACCCGGCGCCTGCTGGTGGACCAGGTGCTGGCCGCCGAGACGGTGCGCGAGGCGATCGCCTCGCAGGCCAAGCGCGACAACAGCAAAACCAGCGATGCCTGGAAGAAGGCGCACGCCTACGCCTGGGAAATCGCCGCGGACTATTCCAGCCCGGTGGTGCGCTCGGCCAGCTTCATGCTCAGCCATGTGTGGAACCGCATCTACGCCGGCGTGCTGGTGCACCACCTGGACAAGTTCAAGGCCGCAGCGCCGGGCCACGAAGTGGTCTACGTGCCCAGCCACCGCAGCCACATGGACTACCTGCTGCTGTCCTACCTGCTGTACGACCGCGGCATCGTGCCGCCGCACATCGTGGCCGGCATCAACCTGAACCTGCCGGTGGTGGGCACCCTGCTGCGCAAGGGCGGTGCGTTCTTCATCCGTCGCTCGATCCGCGGCAACGCGCTGTATTCGGCGGTGCTGAGCGAGTACGTGGCGCAGCTGGTCGCCGGCGGCTATTCCATCGAGTACTTCGTCGAGGGCGGGCGCTCGCGTACCGGCCGGTTGCTGCAGCCCAAGGGCGGCATGATCTCGATGACCCTGCGCGCGTTCCTGCGCCAGCCGCGCAAGCCGGTGCTGTTCCAGCCCATCTACATCGGCTACGAGAAGCTGATGGAGGGCGGCAGCTACCTGGATGAACTGTCCGGGCGGCCCAAGGAGAAGGAATCGATCTGGCAGCTGCTGTGGGGCATCCCCAAGGTGCTCAAGCAGAACTACGGCCAGGTGGTGGTGAACTTCGGCGAACCCATCGCGCTGAACGATGTGCTGGCCGAGAAGGCTCCGGAGTGGGGTGGCGAGGCGGTGTCCGAGGACGAGAAGCCCTCGTGGCTGTCGACCACCGTCGATACCCTGGCCGAGCGCATCCAGGTGCGCATCAACGGCGCGGCCGACGTCAATCCGATCAACCTGCTGGCGCTGGCCCTGCTGTCCACGCCCAAGCATGCGATGGGCGAGGCCGACCTGATCGCGCAGATCGAGCTGTGCAAGACCCTGCTGGTGGAGATGCCGTATTCGGGCCGGGTGACGGTGACTCCGCATTCGCCGGAGCGGATCATCGCCCACGCCGAAGAGATCAACGTCCTCACCCGCATCAAGCACCCGCTGGGCGACGTGCTCAGCGTCAGCGGCGATACCGCGGTGTTGCTGAGCTACTTCCGCAACAACGTGGTGCACCTGTTCACCGCATCGTCGTGGGTGGCCTGCTGCTTCCAGAACAACCGCCGCATGAGCCGCACCGGCCTGGTGCAGCTGGGCCGCACGGTGTACCCGTTCCTGCAGGCCGAACTGTTCCTGCCGTGGACCGAGGACGAGTTCGCCCAGCGCATCGACCAGACCATCGACGTGTTCGTGCGTGAGGGCCTGCTGCAGAACGTCAACGAAGACGACGGCGGCATCCTTGCCCGCAACACCGGGCAGACCGACGAAGTGTTCCGCCTGCGCGCGATCGGCCACTCGCTGCAGCAGGCATTCGAGCGCTACTACATCGCCATTTCGGTGCTGGTGAAGAACGGCCCGGGCACGCTCGGCGCCGCCGAGCTGGAAAGCCTGTGCCAGCAGGCCGCACAGCGCCTGAGCCTGCTCTATGCACCGGCTGCGCCGGAGTTCTTCGACAAGTCGCTGTTCCGCGGCTTCATCCAGAAGCTGCGCGAGCTGCGCCTGGTGTGGCCGGACGAGAACAGCAAGCTGCTGTTCGACGAGCGCCTGGACGCCTGGGCCAAGGATGCCAAGTTCATCCTCGGCCGCGAACTGCGCCACACCATCGAACGGGTCAGCCCGGAAGCGGCGCGCCCGGACGAACCGGCACCGCAGGATTGAACCTGCGACGACTGTCGGTCCTGGCCGCGTTGATCGCGGCCGGAGGCCTTGCGGCTACTTCGGTGCAGGCTGCCGAGATCTGCGTGGACGACAACCTGCCCGGGCGCCTGGCCGATGCGCCGGTGCACCTGTGTATCGAGGCCGGGCAACCGGTGCGCTACCGCTTGTGGTTGGCCGGCGAGGTGCGCATCAGCGGTGATGAATCCGCCGCTCGCCAGGGTCTTGCCGGTGACTGGTACGGGCACCCGCTGGGTCTGCGCTGTTCCGGTGCCGACAACGTGCGCCGCTGCGACCTGACCGTGGACGGTGAGGCGGCCTGGAGTGCGGAGCTGGCCCTGCCGCGTTGATGCAGAGCCCCATCCACGCATGGCGTGGATCCATAGGCTGCCGCTGTGCCATCGGCGTTCGGGGCGGCGTAGGCCAGTAGATCCACGCCATGCGTGGATGGGCCACCGGTTACGCCGGTTCGTCCGGAATCTGCAGGCTTTCCAGCTTGGTGATGCAGTCCTTCAGCTGCAGCTTGCGCCGCTTCAGGCGCTTGAACTCCAGCTCATCTTCGCCGTTGGCGGCCATGCGCGCGATCTGTTCATCCAGCGACCGGTGTTCGGCGCGCAGGGCGACGAGGTGTTCGACGATTTCGGCGGGGTTGTAGGTGTCCACGGTCTCCGAGCATACACAGCGACGATGACTGCCGGGAGAGGGGAATCCCGACCCCGGGTCCGGGCTGCCACAAGCCGGTAGAATGGGCGCCATGTCCGCCGTGATCTCCCTGCCCGATCCCCCGCAGCGCGTTCCGCGCGATCCGCGCGTGGACGGGCTCGGGGCGGACAAGCTGGGCAAGCGCCTGCGCCGCCAGGTCGGCCAGGCCATCGCCGACTTCGGCATGATCGAAGCGGGCGACAAGGTCATGGTCTGCCTGTCCGGCGGCAAGGACAGCTACACCCTGCTGGACCTGCTGCTGCAGCTGCAGAAAAAGGCGCCGGTGCCGTTCGAACTGGTGGCGGTGAACCTGGACCAGAAACAGCCGGGTTTCCCCGCGCACGTCCTGCCGGAGTACCTGGCCGGGCTGGGCGTGCCGTACCAGATCATCGAGCAGGACACGTATTCAGTGGTCAGCCGGGTCATCCCGGAGGGCCGCACGATGTGTTCGCTGTGCTCGCGCCTGCGCCGTGGCGCGCTGTACAACCACGCCAAGGCACATGGCTTCAGCAAGATCGCACTGGGCCACCATTGCGATGATGTGGTGGCCACGTTCTTCCTGAACCTGTTCCACCACGCCAAGCTGGCCGCCATGCCACCGAAGCTGCTCAGCGACGATGGCCAGCACGTGGTGATCCGCCCGCTGGCGTACGTGCGCGAGCACGACATCGCGCAGTACGCGCAGGCCCGCCGTTTCCCGATCATTCCCTGCACCCTGTGTGGCAGCCAGGAAAACCTGCAGCGTCGGCAGGTCGGCCTGATGCTCAAGCAGTGGGACCAGGACCATCCGGGGCGCATTGAACAGATCGCACGTGCAATGGCCGACGTGCGACCTGCGCAGCTGGCCGATGCCGCCCTGTTCGATTTCATGGCCCTGGGCCGCCGTGGCGATGCGGCGCATGCCGATGCCTGGCCGGCCGACGCAGTTCCCGAGACGCCTGCCGTTTAAGGTCGGGCGCCCTTCTTCTTCAGACACCGGAATTCCATGTTCTTTCGCAACCTGACGTTCTTCCGCTTCCCGACTGCCACTGATTTTTCCGAAGTCGACACCCTGCTGCCGCACGCCCTGCTCAAGCCGGTGGGCGCACTGGAAATGAACTCGCGTGGTTTCATCTCGCCATTCGGCCGCGAAGAGAAGGAAGTGCTCTCGCACCGCATTGCCGAACACCTGTGGCTGACCGTCGGTGGCGAGGACAAGATCCTGCCCGGCGCGGTGGTCAACGACCTGCTCGAGCGCAAGCTGGAGGAGATCGAAGAGAAGGAAGGCCGCCGCCCCGGTGGCCGCGAGCGCAAGCGCATGAAGGACGACCTGCTGCATGAACTGCTGCCGCGCGCCTTCGTGAAGTCCTCGCGCAACGATGCTTTCATCGACCAGCTGCACGGCTATGTGGCGGTGGACACCTCCAGCCGCAAGACCGGCGAATACTTCATGTCCGACATCCGCGGCCTGCTCGGCAGCTTCCCGGCGATGCCGCTGAACGCCGAAGTCGCGCCGCGTTCGATCCTGACCGGCTGGATCGCCGGCGAGCCCCTGCCCACCGGCTTCAGCCTGGGCGAGGAGTGCGAGATGAAGGACCCGGTGGAAGGCGGCGCGGTGGTCAAGTGCCAGCACCAGGAACTGCGCTGCGACGAGATCGACAAGCATCTGGATGCCGGCAAGCAGGTCACCAAGCTGGCCCTGGTGTTCGAGGACAACCTGTCCTTCGTGCTGGGCGACGACCTGATCGTGCGCAAGCTGAAGTTCCTGGACGGCGCGCTGGACCAGCTGGAACATGCGGACGAAGACGGCCGCCGTGCCGAGTTCGACGCCCGCTTCGCCCTGCAAAGTGCGGAGATCCGTCGCCTGTTCCTGCTGCTTGAAGAAGCCTTCAAGCTCAGCAAGGCTGACTGAACAGGCAGGCCGTCGGCCGCCGGTCATCCGGCGGCCTCGCACGGCGCTATGCTGGGACCATGAGCCGTCTGCTGCGCCGCCTGATCTCGCCGGTCCCACCCGCCACCGTGCAGCGCGACACCGTTCGCCTGCGCCTGGAGGATGTCGAGATCGAGATACTGCGCGTGCGTGATCCGCGCGCGCGCCGGATCAAGCTCAGCGTCGATGAGCGCGGCGCACGACTGACGTTGCCGCCGCGTGCCAGCCTGGTGATGGGCGAGCGCTTCCTCGAACTGCATCGCGAATGGCTGGGGCTGCAGCTGCGCCACTACCAGGGGCATGGTCTGCCCGCCGCGTTGCAGCCCGGCGTTGAAGGGGTGCTGCCGCTGCGCGGCGAGTTGTTGCCACTGCGCTGGCAGGAAGGCCGCTACGCGCGGCTGGAAATCGACGGGCACGGTGCCTGTGTGCAATGGCCGAGCCGGGGCGGCGATGCGACCCTGCGCCGCCTGCTGCGCGAATTCTACGAAGCACAGACCCGCGCCGATGTCGGCCGCTGGTTGCCGAAGTACCTGCCCGGCCTGCCGCGCGCGCCCAGCCGCCTGCGGTTGAAGGTGATGTCCTCGCAATGGGGCTCGCTGGCCCCCGACGGCAGCATGGCGCTGGACCTGGCACTGGTACTGGGCCGTCCCGCCGCCTTCGAGTACGTGCTGGTGCACGAACTCTGCCACCTGATCCAGGCCAACCACTCGCCAGCGTTCTGGCACGAAGTGGAACAACGCTTCCCCGACTGGCGCGAGCAGCGCGACTATTTCCAGCTGGAAGGGCGCAGATTGAAAGCAATGCTTCGGCAGCTGCTGTAGCGCCTGCGCTACAGCACCTGCCCACGCATTCCTCCTCTACCCCCGCCTTCGGCGCGCCCCTTCAACAGAAGGGGCTCCACTCCATAGAGCCGGCGGCGCAGTCGAGCAAAATCGGCTCTACAGAAGCGCGCACAGCGCGCGACCCGCTTCTGCTCCTGCTCTTCCTTTTCTCTTCCGTGGTGGCACGGAACTGTCTGAGGTCGGGCGGGTGGGCCATGCAGGGGCGTTGGCGCCATGGATGGCGCCATCGAGCTTACAAGGGTGAGGGCGCTTTGCTTGCGAAGCACTGCTCCGCAAGCGACCGAACGCACAGCCGCCAGCGGCTGGGCCGGGCCCCGGAGGGGGACTTGCAGCGTCCCCTGCATGGCCCACCCGCCCGGCCAAGCGCGGCTTTTGATTGTGCCCCTGCGCCACGAGGGGCTCAGCCGTTGGCCGCAAACCTCATCGACCCGCGCGCAGGGCCGCCGCCTCCGCCCACCGCGCCGCCACGCGCGGCGCAGTGATGCACACCGCCTGATCGGTCACCGTGGTCACCGCCCGTTCCAGCAGCTGGATGTCCGCTTCGTGCTGGCGCGCCACGTGCGGATCCTCGAAGAAGATCGCGCGCTGGCAACGGCCTTCCAGCACGCGGTCGGCAATCTGCGCATCGCCGCCCATCGGCCCGCTCTGGTAGCGCGTCACCCACGCCGCATCCGCTGGCCAGCCGCGGCTCCAGGCCAGCTCGTTCAAGCGCTGGCCGGTGGTACCGGTGGCGACGCGTTCGCCAAAGCGCGCCAGTACGTCGAAGTGTTCATCGGCGAACGCCAGCATCGCCGGCTTCATCGCATCGTGCGCGATCAACGCCAGCGTCTGCCCTTCGAATGCATGCAGGTCGTTGGCGCCTGTATCGGCAGCCAGGCCAGCATGGATGCGCTCCACCTCGATCCAGTCGCGGGCGGTGGCCACGGTGGAAATGAAAGGCTTGCCGTGGATCACGCACTGGCGCTTGAGCGCGGTCGCCTCGGGGAAAACCGAGGAAGGGTCCACCGGATCCATCAGATAGACCGCACCGTCCAGCGTACGCTCGGCGCCCATGCCCACCACTTCGGCCACCAGTTTCATCAAGCCGCCGTCGCGACCGTAGGGATAGCGCTGCAGGCCGTCGTAACCGGCAAGGAAGCCGTTGCGCTGGATCGCGTCGTGGGTGCGGCCGACCGCACACAGTGTCATGCCCAGTTCGCGCAGCCCGGGTTCGCTGGCGCGCAGCCAGCGGAACAGTGCCGCGCGCGCGTCGTGGTGATGGAGACGGTTGACGGCCAGGCCGATGCGCATCGAAAGCTCCGGGATCGGTAGAAGCGGCAGTGTATGTCGCTATTGACGGTTTCGGAGGGTTTTACAAATTTCCTCATTGTTGCTGGCAGGGGCGTCGCTAGCGTGGCAGGAGGTCGCACCGCGATGCGGCCATGCCCCTGCCTGCGACATGAGGATGTCCACCGTGAATGTCGCTGGCCCTTTGGCCCGCATCGCCGCCCTGTCGCTGTTGTCGGCGCCGGCCTGGGCCGGACAGTGCGAAGGCCCCATCCTGCTTGCCTATCCCGCTGACCGTGCGCCGTTGTCGTCCAGTCAGGACGACACGCCACAGGGGCTGGTGGCCGCCTACCTGGCGCTGCTGCAGGAGCAGGTGCCCACGCTGCGCGCCACACCGGTCGCGGCGACGACGCTGGCCGCTGCCGCGCTGCCTGCCGGGACCCACGCCGTGCTTGGCTGGCCGCGCGCGCAGACGCCGAAAGGCTGGGTGGCCAGCGTGCCCTACCTGCAGGTGCCGCAGGTGATCGTGCGACGCCCTGACGCGCTGCCGATCCATGGCCTGGACGGACTGCACGGTCGCGGCGTGGCCAGCCTCGACACCGTGCCGCTTGCCAGGGTGCTGGAGGAGTCGGGCGCGCATGTGCCGCTGCTGCAGGTGGCGGCATTGGACAAGGCGCTGCAGCTGCTGATCAGCGGCCAGATCGATGCAGTGGTGGGCAACCTGGTGGAAGTGGAAGCGGCGCTGCGCGATCAGCCTGGCGGCGCGCTGGACGTGGCGGCGCCGGCCGGCTTCAGCGACGCACTGGTATTGGCGGCGCTGCCGGCGTGCGCGCACCTGGTGGAACGCTTCAACCAACTGCAGGCAGGCATGACGGAGGAGCAGCGCGAGGCATTGCGGGCCCATTGGGTCTCGACATCCCCTCGCCGCGGCCAGGTGCCGCCGGTGTCGCCCCTGCGCGGCTTGATCGCGGTGCTGCTGATGCTGCTGACAATGGGCCTGGTGCATGCATTCGGTTACTGGCGACTGCACCGCGAAGGCCTGCGCAGGCAGGCGCTGGAGCAGCGTCTGCAGGAGGTCACCGCCAACCTGCCGGCGGTGGTGTACCAGGCGCGGCGCAGCAGCACCGGCGAGTACAGCGTTCCCCACATTGCCGGCGATGTGCATGCCCTGTTCGGGATCAGCGTAGATACCGCGCGGGTCGACCATGGAAGCCTGCTGGCAGCAGTCCATCCGCAGGACCGCCGCTCGGTGCTGGCCTGCGTTGATGCCGCCGCGCTGGTGCGCGGGCCCATCGACATCACCTTCCGCACGCGCGGCCCCAACGGCTGGCGCTGGGTACGTTCGCACGGGCGCCCGATTGCCTGCAGCGACAGCGGCGTGGAATGGAGCGGATACTGGATGGATGTCACCGAGGCGCGCGCACGTACGCAGGCACTGAACGATGCTCGGCGTGATGCCGAGCAGGATGCTGCCGCCAAGAGCCATTTCCTGGCCACCATGAGCCACGAGATCCGCACGCCGATGAGCACCATGCTGGGAATGCTGGAGCGCTTGGGCAACGGCGCGCTGGATGCGCGCCAGCGCCAGGTACTGGCGACCATCGATGATGCCGCGCAGATGCTGCGGCAGATCCTTGATGACGTCCTGCACAGCCAACGCCTGCAGTCCGGCCCACAGCCACCGCAGTGCCTGCCCACCGACCTGGCCGGGCTGCTGCGTGCGGTGCAGCGCCTGCTGGTGCCGGTGGCAGCAAGCAAAGGGCTGCATCTGCGCTGCGAGGTGGATCCTGCGCTGCAGCGTGGATCGTTGGCCGATGCGCTGCGCCTGCGCCAGATCCTGTTCAACCTGGCAGGCAATGCGCTGAAATTCACCCTGCACGGTGGGGTGGACCTGCAGGTGCGGGTGCTGCAGCAGCGCGAGCGTGGCCAGCAGCTGCGCCTGCAGGTGAGCGATACCGGCGTGGGCATCAGCCGGGAGCGCCAGCGGGCGGTATTTGCAGCATTTACCCAGGCCGACGCCTCCACCACCCGGCGCTTCGGTGGCAGCGGCCTGGGCCTGGCGATCTGCCGGGACCTGGCGGCATCGATGGGCGGGCAACTGCACCTGTGCAGTACGCCGGGCGCGGGCACCACGGTGTGGCTGGACCTGTACCTGCCGGCCTGCGAGGCGCCATCGGTGGAGCATCGTGATGATGCGGCTGGCCTGCACGAATTGCCGCCGGTAAGGGTACTGGTTGCCGAAGACCATCCCACCAACCTGCAGCTGCTGGTGCGACAGCTGCGGGATCTGGGCCTGCAGGTGCATGCCGCAGCCAATGGCGAGCAGGCCTGGCAGGCGTGGCAGACGCAACGGTTCGCGCTGGTCATCACCGACTGCCACATGCCGGGCATGGACGGCTTTGCCCTGGCCCGCGCGATCCGCGCCGACCCTCGTGCCGACGCGGCAAGGGTGCCGATCATCGCGTTGACCGCCAGCGCGCTCGACAGTACCCGCCAGGCCTGCCTCGACGCTGGCATCGATCATTTCATCGCCAAGCCGGTCGACCGCCAGGCACTGCATGCCACCCTGGCCGCAGTGCTGATGCCGCTCGATCTGTCAGTGCGCCAGTAGCCGGGCGATGCTGGCGGCGGCGTCGCGACCTTCGGCCACGGCGGTCACCACCAGATCGGCACCGCGCACTGCGTCACCCCCTGCGAACAGACGGGGATGTGCGGTCTGGAAGGGCAGCTTGCCCTTGCCTCCGGCGAGGATGCGGCCGTTGGCCTGACCCTCCACGCCATGCTCGGCCAGCCACGACGGCACGCTGGGCGAGAAACCGAACGCGATGATCACCACGTCCGCTTCCAGCAGCGACTCGCTGCCCTCGATCTGTACCGCGTTCTGGCGGCCGTTGGCATCGGGTTCGCCCAGGCGCGTCTCGATGACGGTGACGCCGATCACTTCGTCATCGGCGCCGGCTTCGATCGACAGCGGCTGGCGGTTGAACAGGAAGCGCACGCCTTCCTCGCGCGCGTTGGCCACTTCGCGCGCGCTGCCCGGCATGTTGGCTTCGTCGCGGCGGTAGGCACAGGTGACCTTGGCCGCGCCCAGTCGCACCGCGCTGCGCACGCAGTCCATGCCAGTGTCGCCACCGCCGAGGACCACCACGCGCTTGCCATTGAGGTCGGGCAGGGCGATCTGGTCTTCCCAGCCGGCGATCGGGCGACCCTGCGGATCATCGCCGCCGACGATGCGGCTGTTCTGCACCAGGAACGGCAATGCCGGCAGCACGCCCTTCAGGTCCTGGCCGTCGAGGCCACCATCGGTGTAGCGATACGCGCCGGTACCGACGAACACCGCATCGTGGGTGTCCAGCAGCTGCTGCAGGCTGATGTCGCGGCCGATCTCCACGCCGAGGCGGAACTGCACGCCCATGCCTTCAAGCACGTCGCGACGACGACGGATCACGTCCTTGTCCAGCTTGAAACTGGGGATGCCGAACTGCAGCAGGCCACCGACCTGTTCGTAACGGTCGTAGACCACCGCGGTGATGCCGGCATGCGCCAGGCGGTCGGCACAGGCCAGCCCCGCGGGGCCGGCACCGATCACCGCCACCGTGTGGCCGGTGGGCTGCACCGCCGTCATGTCCGGCCGCCAGCCGGTAGCCAGCGCGGTATCGACGATGTACTTCTCCACCGCGCCGATGGTGACCGCACCAAACTCTTCCAGCGTGCAGCTGCCCTCGCACAGGCGATCCTGCGGGCACACCCGGCCGCACACTTCCGGCAACGGGTTGGTGCTGTGGCACAGCGTGGCTGCTTCGTGGATGCGGTTTTCCTGCACCAGCTGCAGCCATTGCGGAATGGCGTTGTGCACCGGGCACTTCCAGCTGCAGTACGGGTTGCCGCAGTCCAGGCAACGGCCGGCCTGGTACTGCGCATCTTCCTTGCCGAACTTTCCGTACAGCTCACCCCAGTCGCCCGAGGTGCGCAGTTCAACCGGGATGCGCTGCGGCATGGTCCGGGGCAGGTCGAGGAACTGGAAGGCGTGCTTGCGGCTCATGGCGGACTCTGTGGATTTCCGGATGCCGGCCAGCGGCCGGCACTACAGCGGTGGGGAAGCCGGTGCGCCCAGTGCATGCGGCGCATCCGTCACGTGCGGTGTGTCACGCCGCGCGGCGCAGGGTTTCGGTCAGCGACTCGATGCTGGCGGCCTTGGGTTTGACCAGCCAGAACTTGCCGATGTAATCGCGGAACTCGTCCATGATCTGCTGCGCCCAGATGCTGCCGGTCAATTCGCGATGACGGCCGATCAGGCGGTGCAGATGCTGGCGGTAGTTCTCGAACCCTTCGGCGGAGACGCGATGGATGTCGATCAGCTCGTGGTTGTAGCGGTCGACGAAATCGCGGTCCACGTCCAGCACGTAGGCCAGGCCACCGGTGAAGCCGGCACCGAAGTTCAGGCCGACCTTGCCCAGCACCAGCACCACGCCGTCGGTCATGTACTCGCAGCAGTGGTCGCCTGCGCCTTCCACTACCGCCAGTGCGCCGGAGTTGCGCACGGCGAATCGTTCACCGGCACGGCCAGCGGCGAACAGCTCGCCACCGGTTGCGCCATACAGGCAGGTGTTGCCGATGATGGCGGTGCTGCGTGCCTCGAAGCGTGCGCCACGCGGCGGACGCACCACCAGGCGGCCACCGGCCATGCCCTTGCCGACGTAGTCGTTGGCTTCACCCTCCACTTCCAGGTGCAGGCCGCCGACGTTGAAGGCGCCGAAGCTCTGCCCGGCGCTGCCGCGGAAGCGCAGTTCCAGCGGCGATTCGGCCATGCCCTGGTTGCCGTGCGCGCGCGCCACGGCGCCGGCCAGGCGGGTGCCGATGCTGCGGTCGGTGTTGTGGATCAGGAAGCGATGCTCGCCACCGCGCTTGTGTTCGATGGCCTCGGCCAGCAGGCCGTCCATCTGCGTGGCCAGGCTGTCCGGAGATTCATACAGGCGCTGTGCGGCGCAGTGGCTGCCCGGGTAACTGGCGTCGGCCAGCAGCCGCGACAGGTCCACGCGCACGTCCTCGCGCGGCGAGACCTCAAGCTGGCGCAGCAGGTCGGTGCGGCCGACGATTTCCTGCAGCGAACGTGCGCCCAGCACCGACAGCCAGCCGCGTACTTCCTCGGCCAGCAGGCGGAAGAAGTTCTCCACGCGCTCGGGCTGGCCGGTGAAGTGGTTCTCGCGCAGGCGCTCGTCCTGGGTGGCGACGCCGGTGGCGCAGTTGTTGAGGTGGCAGATGCGCAGGTACTTGCAGCCCAGCACGATCATCGGCGCGGTGCCGAAGCCGAAGCTGTCCGCACCCAGCAGCGCTGCCTTGACCACGTCCAGGCCGGTCTTCAGGCCGCCATCGGTCTGCAGCAGGGTGCGCCCACGCAGGTCGTTGGCCACCAGCGCCTGGTGCGCCTCGGCGATGCCCAGTTCCCACGGCACGCCGGCGTAGCGGATCGAGCTGACCGGGGAAGCACCGGTACCGCCGTCATGGCCGGAAATGGTGATCAGGTCAGCACCGGCCTTGACCACGCCCGCCGCGATCGTGCCGACGCCGGCATGGCTGACCAGCTTCACCGACACCAGCGCGGTCGGGTTGACCTGCTTGAGGTCGTAGATCAGCTGCGCCAGGTCTTCGATGGAGTAGATGTCGTGGTGCGGCGGCGGCGAGATCAGGCCGATGCCCGGCCTGGCATAGCGCAGGCGTGCGATCAGTTCATTGACCTTGTGCCCGGGCAGCTGGCCGCCTTCGCCGGGCTTGGCGCCCTGCGCAACCTTGATCTGCAGCACTTCGGCGTTGACCAGGTATTCGGCGGTGACGCCGAAGCGGCCCGAGGCCACCTGCTTGATCTTGCTGCGCTTGTCGGTGCCATAGCGCGCCGGGTCTTCGCCACCTTCGCCGGAATTGCTGCGGCCGCCGAGGCGGTTCATCGCAATGGCCAGCGCTTCATGCGCCTCGGGAGAGAGCGCACCGAGGCTGATCGCGGCGGTATCGAAACGCGGGAACAGATCGCTGGCGGGTGCCACTTCGTCCAGCGGTGTCGGCGTTGCCGCCGGCACCAGCTGCAGCAGATCGCGCAGCGCCGACGGCGGGCGCGCATGCACGGCATCGCAGTACTGCTGCCACGCACGCGGGTCACCGCTGCGCGCTGCGCGCTGCAGGGTGGTTACCACGTCCGGGTTGTACATGTGGTACTCGCCGCCGTGCACGTACTTCAGCAGGCCGCCGACATCCACGCCCTGCTGGGCGTCCCAGGCCTGCGCGCACAGTTCGCGCGCGTCGGCATCCAGGCGCGCGAAGCCGGCGCCACCGATGCGCGACGCGGTATCGGGGAAGCACAGGTCCACGACCTCCGGCTCCAGGCCGATGATCTCGAACAGCTGCGCACCGCGGTAGCTGGCCACGGTACAGATGCCCATCTTCGAGATGATCTTGGACAGGCCCTTGTAGATGCCCTTGCGGTAGCGGCGGCCGATCTGCGACTGCTCACCGCCCTTGCTGAGCTTGAGGATGCCGCGTCGGCCGAGGTCGAACAGGGTCTGGTAGGCCAGGTACGGATACACCGCCGTGGCACCGAAGCCGAGCAGGCAGGCCATGTGGTGCGCGTCGCGCGCGGTGCCGGTTTCCACGATCAGGTTGACGTCGCAGCGCAGGCCCAGCCGTGACAGGTGGTGGTGGATGGCGCTGGTGGCCAGCAGCGCATGCACCATCGGCCGCCCGGCCACCGGGTAGCGGTCGGACAGCAGCAGCATCACCATGCCGTCGCGCGCAGCCTGTTCGGCTTCGACGCAGATGCGTTCGATGCCGGCACGCAGGCCTTCCTCTTCGCTGTAGGACAGGTCGAGCAGGCGGTTGGCCTGCACGTACTGGTCCATCTTCAGCAGCTGGCGCAGCTTGCGCTGGCTCAGCACCGGCGAGTTGAGGATGACGTGGTTCACCGTCTCCGGGCCGGCATGGAAGATGTTGGTCTCCTTGCCGAGCTGGGTGGACAGCGACATCGCGCAGTCTTCGCGCAGCGGGTCGATCGGCGGGTTGGTGACCTGCGCGAAGGCCTGGCGGAAGTAGTCGTACAGCGGACGGCTGCGCTGGCTGAGCACGGCCATCGGCGTGTCATCGCCCATCGAGCCGGTGGCTTCCTGCTCGGTCTCGGCCAGCGGCCGCAGCACCTGTTCCACTTCCTCGCTGCTGAGCTGGTACAGCTTGTGGTAGCTGCGCAGGGTGCTTTCGTCGAACGGCTCTTCCACCAGCGACGGGTCGATCAGTTCGGTCTGCAGGTAGGTGACGCCCTGCTGCAGCCACTGCTTGTACGGTGCACGGCCGCGGTTGATGCGGTCGATGGCCTCCGAATCGAGCAGGTCACCGCGCTTGAGGTCGATGGCGATCATCTCGCCCGGGCCGAGCTTGCCCTTGCGCACCACGCGCTCGGTCGGTACTTCCCAGACGCCTGCTTCGGAGGCGACCAGGAAGTGACGATCGGCGGTCAGCATCCAGCGCGCCGGGCGCAAGCCGTTGCGGTCGAGGGTGCACACCGCGTAGCGGCTGTCGCAGGCGACGATGCCGGCCGGGCCGTCCCACGGTTCGCTGTTGAGGCCGTGGAACTCGTAGAACGCAGCCAGGTCCGGGTCCTTGAATTCCAGCGACTGCGTTGCCGGCGGCACCAGGATGCGCAGGGCCTGGATCAGCTCCATGCCGGCGGACACCATCAGTTCCAGCATGTTGTCCAGGCTCTGCGAATCGGAGCCGTGCATGGAGATGACCGGGTCGAACTCGCCGATGTCGAAACGGGGCGTCTTCCACACCTTGCTGCGCGCCTGTGCCCAGCGCCGGTTGCCTTCGATGGTGTTGATCTCGCCGTTGTGGGCGAGCATCCGGAACGGGTGCGCCAGCGGCCAGCGCGGCAGCGTATTGGTGGAGAAGCGCTGGTGGAACACGATGGCGCTGGAGGCCAGTTCGCGCCGCTGCAGGTCCGGGAAGAAGCGGCTGAGCTTGTCCGGCAGCACCATGCCCTTGTAGCTGATGGCGTTGGGGCTGAGCGTGGTGACGTAGTAGTCGGCGTGCGCGCGCAGCTGCTGTTCGCTGCGGCGGCGGGCCAGGAACAGGGCCAGGCCGAAGCCGGCGTCATCCTGGCCGACGCCGGCATCGACGAACACCTGCTCGATGCGCGGCAGGGTGTCGCGTGCCAGTTGTCCGCAGACGCTGTCGTCGGTCGGTACCTCGCGCCAGCCGGCCACCTTGCAGCCCACCGCTTCGATCTGCTGCTGCAGCTGCGTGCGGCAGGCCTGCGCGGCATCGGCATCGTGCGGCAGGAACACCAGGCCCGCAGTGAAGCGCGCGCCGACGGCGATGCCGGCTTCACTGGCCAGCAGTTTCAGGAAGGCATCGGGGCGGCGCAGCAGCAGGCCACAGCCATCGCCGGTGAGCCCATCGGCGGCGACACCACCACGGTGGGTCATGCGCGAGAGCGCAGCGATGGCGGTATCCACCAGCAGGCGCGAAGGCTGGTCGTCGAGCTGGGCGACCATGCCAAATCCACAGGCATCGCGCTCGGAGCGCGGGTCGTAAAGCCCTTGGCGGTTGCGGGGGGCCATCTCTACCTCGATGCAGATTGAAATGAACGGGGACACTCCTGCCCGCTCTGTAGAGCACGCCCTGTACGTCATGGTGGAGTGTGCCGCGCATGGCGCGGCCCGTCGGGAAGCCGCTTGGCGCACGCCCATACGGCGTTGCTCACCTTGCGCAGGCACTCGCCTGCGCGGCGGCGCGCGCCTTGTCTGGCCGCACGCCAAGTGCCTTCACACTCACCCTGACGCACACGCCGTGCTCTTCCTGGAGCGCATCATGAGGCCACCGGATGCCTCGACTAGATCACAGGTTGCTGCAACGCCGCAATACACGGTTGCAGGCGCAACCAAAGCGCCGGCAAACGCTTGCCGGCGCGGGGTTCCTCAGCCGCAGCGGACGCCGCTTACCACGTCCTTTGCGTCCACTTCGATGTTCAGGCGGTCGCCCAGGAACTCCATCGTGGTGACGTCATTGGGGTGCAGCACGCGCAGCTGCTTGGCCGCGGCATCTTCCTGGGCCTGCTTGCCGAGCGCTTCGGTGTAGGGCTGGCCGACCAGGCTCTGCACCTGGCTGGCATCGCAGTTGCCGACCGGCGGTGCTTCGGTGGCCTTGCCGGCTTCGTCGGCCGGCGCCTTGGCGGCCTCGGCGGCCTGCTGTGCGTGGGCGGTGGCCGAATCCTGCTCATCCAGCGACGGCGCCTGGCAGGCGGTCAGGGCCAGCACGGCCGGCAGCAGCAGGGCGGAGAGGGAACGGGCGCGGATCGGGAACGACATCATGACTCCGGAATGGAAGGGACGGTGAAAGGCCGAGCATAGCGGCGAACCCGCCCTCACGTGTTTGTCTTGCGTTATTGACGTGGCCACGCCGCGCCGATCGGCAGACTGCAGGCATGCCAGCGACCCCCACACCCGAACGCCAGGCCGCGCGCGCCGCCGGCCTGCGCTACGTCGATGACACCCAGCCCGGTTTCAGCCGCGTCCGCGCCGGCAAGGGTTTTTCCTATCGCGATGCCGATGGTCATGCCGTGCGCGATGCCGCCACCCTGCAGCGCATCCGCGCGCTGGCCATTCCACCGGCCTATACCGCCGTGTGGATCTGTGCCCGCGCCGATGGCCACCTGCAGGCCACCGGCCGCGACGCGCGTGGGCGCAAGCAGTACCGCTACCACGCCGACTGGGCGGCCGTTCGCGACGCCGGCAAGTTCGACCGCACCATCGCCTTCGGCCAGGCGTTGCCGGCGCTGCGGCGGCGCCTGGGCCGCGACCTCAAGCGCAGCGGTTTCCCGCGCGAGAAGGTGCTGGCGGTTGTGGTCGCGCTGCTGGCCGACACGCTGGTGCGGGTGGGCAATGAAACCTATGCGCAGGAGAACAAGTCGTACGGCCTGACAACGTTGCGCAACCGTCACTTGGACCTGCTTCGGGGTGGCCGGGTGCGCATGCGCTTCCGGGGTAAGTCCGGGCAGTTGCAGGAGGTGGTGGTCGGTGACCGTCGGCTGGGCGCGCTGGTGCGCAGCGTGCAGCAGCTGCCGGGTCAGGCCCTGTTCCAGTACCGCGATGACGCGGGCGAGGTGCAGCCGGTGGATTCGGGCGCGGTGAACGACTACCTGCGCGAGGTGATGGGCGAGGACTTCACCGCCAAGGACTTCCGCACCTGGGGCGGCACGATGGCGGCGGTGCAGGCCTTCGCCGCCACCGAGCTGCCCGAGCCGGCCAGCCAACGCGCGCTGGCCAAGGCGCAACGCGAGGTGGTGTGCCAGGTGGCTGCGCGCTTGGGCAATACGCCAGCGGTATGCCGCAAGGCCTACATCGATCCCTGCGTGTTCGCCGGTTGGGAACGCGGCGAACTGACCGCACTGGCGGGCCTGCGCGGCCCGCGGCAGTGGGAGCAGGCGACACTGAAGGTGCTGCGCCGGGCCCGGCGGCTCAGCCGCAAGGCAGGTCAGCCGCAGTAGATGGCGGTGATGTTGTTGGTGCGGCCGGTTTCGATGGTCAGGCGATCCCCACCTTCCGTGGCTGCGCCAGCGGCCGGATCGGCAGCGCCGCTGGCGGTGTTGCCGCTGCGCTCGCGGCTGCCGCGGGTTACCTGCACGTGCAGGCTGTCGCTGTCCACGCGCGCACGTTCGATGGTCATGCCCGAAGCGGCCAGGCCGACTGCGCCGCGCACCTTGTCGGTGTGGCACTGGCCTGAAATCACCCCATCGATCGGCTGGACCTGGGCGACTGGGCTGCTGCTGCAGGCGGCGAGAGCGAAGCAGACGGCGGCGGTGGCAATGGCATGTTTCATGGGGGACGTTCCTCGTGTTGTGGCCTGCAGGGTGCGACGACACGCGTGGTGGCGGAATGAATGCCGTGCACGCGATGGACACAGTGCGCTCACTGCCGCCAACAGCCTGCGTGGAGACACTGCACGAGCGGCGCACGCCGCCCCCGGTACTGCGGCGCACGCGCCCCGGTAGTGCCGGCCGCTGGCCGGCAACCCCCATCCTCCCGAGGAGACCTGCATGGCCACCACCAAGAAGACCCCCGCCCGCCGCAAGGCATCGCCGAAGGTACGCAAAGGCACCCAGGCAGCGCCCGCCGCCGCCGAAGCCACCACGTCCGATCGCCCGCGCGTGGTGAAGACCGCCACCCGCAAGGCCGCCGCTTCCGATCCACGCGCGGCGCGTGTCGCAGCGCGGCAGCGGCGCCTGCAGGACCAGGAAAAGGCGAAGGATGTACGCGTAGCGAAGAAGGCGGCAAAAAAGGCGACCAAGAAGACCACCACCCAGGCTGGCCCGCGGCATCAGCCGGAGAAGATGCCGGCGCAGCATCTGGCCAAGCCCGGCCATGAGCACGCACTGGAACTGGCGCCGCGCTTCCTCGCGCCGGATTACGTCGGCAGCGGCAAGCTGCAAGGGATGCGAGCCATCGTCACCGGTGGTGATTCCGGCATCGGCCGTGCGGTGGCGGTACTGTTCGCCCGCGAAGGCGCCGACGTTGCCGTGCTGCATCTGGATGAAGCCAAGGACGCCGAGTTGACGCGTCAGCACGTGGAAAAAGAGGGCGGCCGCTGCGTGGTGATCGCCGGCGACGTGCGCGACCCGCGCTTCTGCAACAAGGCAGTCAAACAGGTGGCCAAGGCGTTTGGTGGCATCGACATCCTGGTCAACAACGCGGCGTTCCAGCTGCACTGCGAGCGCCTGGAAGACCTGGAAGATGCGCACCTGCAGGAAACCCTGCAGACCAACATCGGCGGTTACATCCAGATGGCACGTGCAGTGCTGCCACACCTGGGCGAGGGCGCCAGCATCATCAACACCGGCTCGGAAACCGGCCTGTTCGGCAGCAAGGCACTGATCGATTACTCGGCTACCAAGGGGGCGATCCATGCGTTCACCAAGGCGCTGGCCAGCCAGTTGCTGCCACGTGGCATCCGGGTCAACTGCGTGGCGCCGGGTCCGGTGTGGACGCCGTTGAACCCGGCCGACAAGCAGGCCAAGGACGTGGCCGAGTTCGGCAAGGACAGTGACATGGGGCGGCCGGCACAGCCCGAAGAGCTGTCGCCGGCCTATGTGTTCCTGGCCTCACCGGCCTGCGCCAGCTACATCAGCGGGGTGATCCTGCCGGTGATGGGCGGGCCGCGCGGTTAGCGCGCGGCGGCAACGCCCTTGGGCGCGGCAGTGTAGAAACCGGCGATGCGCGGTATGAACTGCTGCGGATTGGCGCCGACCAGATTGGTCAGCACGACAACGGCGAGCTCGCGCTCTGGGTAGACGATGAAGGCCGAGCGCGCGCCGCCCATGCCACCCACCTGCAGGTCGGGTGCGGTGTTGAACACCGGCCAGCCTGCGGCCCAGTCGCCGGCACTGCCATCATTGAGGCGTTCGGCCGTCCACATCTGCTGCACCGCGCGCTGCTCCAGCAGGCGTCCCTCCTGCAATGCAACCAACCAGCGCGCGGTGTCATCGGCCGTGGTGAGGATGCCGCCGCCGGCCCACAGGCCGGGCGGCATGTCGTAGAACCAGTGCGACAGGCGCGGCGGCGCATCCTTTGCATCGGTGGCGCGTGGCAGGTAGCTGTACATCGTCGCCACATCCGGGATCAGGTCGTAGCTGTCGCCGAACGTGGTGCGTGCCATGCGCGCGGTGGAGAACTGGCCGGTGGCCAGGAAGCGTTCGTAGGGCATGCCGGATTGCCGCGCGATGATCCTCGCCAGCAGCAGGTAGTTGGTCTGGTTGTACTGGAAGCGCTCGCCGGCCCTGGCCTCTGCCGGCAGCGCGCGGACCGCCTGCCATGCGTCCTGTTCCGAACCCCCACCCAGCAATCCCTCTGCATCGAGGATGTCGGGCAGGCCGGAAGTGTGGGCGAGCAGCTGGCGCACCCGCACCGCCCGCCAGCTTTCGGGCAGGTCGTCGAGATAGCGCGCGATGGGCGCGTCCAGATCCACCCGCCCGTCCTGTGCCAGCTGCGCCAGAGCGACGCCGGTGAAGGATTTGGTGGCCGAGTTGAGCGGGAACCGGGTGCTGCGGGTGGCGACCACGCCGTTCTCGACGTTGGCCAGCCCATAGGTTTCCGACAGCACCACCTGGCCATCCTTGACCACCGCGATCTGCAGGCCCGGGATGCGCTGTTCCTGCATGGTCTGGCGGATGAAACGACGGGTCTGGTCGTTGGCCTGGTCCTGGTTGGCGGAGACGGCGGCGAAGGGCAGCAGGCTGATGATCATGAGCAGGGTTCGTAGCGTCTGGCGAGGCATGCGGGTTCCCGGAGGGCGGAAAGATCGGCGGCGGTGACGGCCGCCGCAGGCGACAGGCCATGGGTCGGATGCGCGCCCGGCGTAAAAGGTTTAAGCCGGCTGCGCGCCCTACCGTTCGTCGGCCCATGACTTCCGGGGGGTTGACTACAGGTGTCGTCATGGCAACAGTAGCGACACGTGTAGTCAAGGGAGTGTTGTCATGCGTGGCAAGACCATCGGGGACCAGGAACTGGCCCTGCTGCAGTATGTGGATGAGCAGGCACCGGCCAGCGTCGGCGAGGTCGCCAGCGGCTATGGCGAACCGCGCGGACTGGCCCGGTCCACGGTGTTGACGATGATGGAGCGCCTGCGCGCCAAGGGTTACCTGCAGCGCAGGCAGCAGCAGGGTGTCTACCGTTACCAGCCCACCCGTGGCCCGGAGAGCGTGCTGCAGGGCGCCGTTGCCCAGTTCGTCGACAACACGCTGCAGGGCTCGGTGTCGCCATTCGTGGCGTACCTGTCGCAGCGGCAGAAGGTCAGCGACAACGAACTGGCCGAACTGGAAGCGCTGGTGGCCGAACTGCAATCGCGTCGCCAGGAGGACTGAGCCATGGATACCTCGATGTTGATTCCGATGCTGGAACGGCTGGGTTGGACCAGCCTGCAGACCGTGCTGCTGGTGGCGCTGGTGTACCTGCTGTGCCGCGCGCTGCCGGCACTGTCGGCGGCCACCCGTTGCCGGTTGTGGTGGCTGGTGTCGCTGCAGGCGGTGGTCGGTCTGTTGTGGAGCCAACCGCTGCAGCTGGCCTGGTTGCCCGCACCCGATGCGGTGGCAGTGACGACCGTGGATCTTGCGGCGGACGCGATATATACGATGGCACCGGAGGCATCGGCGCACCTGCTGGCGAACACGCCGATGGGTGATGTCGGCAGCACCCCGGTGGCCTGGTGGGCGTTGGCCCTGGCCGCGCTGTGGATGTCCGGTGTACTGCTGATGGCGTTGCGGACCTTCGGCGAATGGCGCCGTTGCCGTGCGCTGCTGGCGGCGTCGTATCCGTGCGAGGACCAGGCGCTGGTGCAGGCGCTGCAGCTGGCCTCGGATGCGCACGGCCTGCGCCGCGCGCCGCGCCTGTGGATGAGCGACCAGGTGGACGCGCCGCAGCTGGTCGGGCCGTTCCGTCCGGTGCTGCTGCTGCCGGCGGGAATGAACGCGCTGCAGGGCGATGCGCTGGACCTGGCGCTGACCCACGAGCTGCAACACCTGCAGCGTCGTGACCTGCAGTGGGGGCTGCTGCCTGCCTTGGCCCAGCACCTGTTCTTCTTCCATCCGCTGCTGCGCCTGGCCGTGCGCGAATACGCCCAGGCCCGCGAGGAAGCCGTGGATGCGGCGGTGGTCGGCCAGCACGGTGCCAGCCGCCACGCCTATGGCCGGTTGCTGCTGCAGCTGGGTGTGGCGCCGCAGCCACACCTCGGCGTGGCCAGCGCAGCGCCCAGCACCACCAGCCTCAAGCGCCGCCTGCTGTCGCTGCAGTCGCACCGGGCGTGCCCACGCCTGCTGGCCGTCGGCTTGACGCTGGTTGTATTGGCCGTGGGTGTGGCGCCGATGCGGCTGGTGGCCGCGCCGGTCCCGCCTGCACCGCCGGCACCGCCGCGCGCTGTGCCAGCGCCGCCGCCGTCGCCCGCAGCACCCCCGGCACCGGCAGCGCCGCCTGCCGCAGCGGTACCGGCAGAGCCGGCCGACTGGGCCGAGCCGGCAGAACCGGCCGAGCCTGAGGAACCTGCCGACGTCAATGAAGACGAGGAGCAGGACGCAGGCACCCATGCGCACTCGCAGACCACCATCGTCACCCATGGCCAGCTGGATCTGGGTACGCCGCCGCAGCAGGCCTTCGTCCTCGTTGATCACGGCCAGGCGTTCGCCAATGCCGGCATGGACGATGTGATGCAGGCGCGCAGCCGGCTTGGTGACGGCCCCGCCCTGTGGTTCCGCCAGGGCGACAAGCGCTACGTCGTGCGCGATCCGATGCTGATCCAGTCGTTGCAGCGTGCCTATGCCGGCGCCGTCGACCTGAGCCGCCAGCAGAGTGAACTGGGGCGCCAGCAGAGTGTGCTGGGTCGTCAGCAGGGCCAGCTCGGCCGCGAGCAGGGCGAGCTGGGCAGGCTGCAGGGCGAAGAGGCGCGTGAAATCGCCCTCGCCGCCGCACGGGCTGCACGCAGTGCGATCAACGATCGCGACATCAATCGCGAAGCGGCAGCCGAAGCGGCGCGGGCTACACGCGGCGCGGTGGATGATGCGGCGATTGCACGCAAGGCTGCGGCCGAAGCACAGCGCGCATCACAGGTTGCCCGCAACCGGGCGCTGCAGTCCGAGCGTAGCCGCGAGATGAGCCGACTCGCCAGCCAGCAGGCCGCGCTGGGAAGCCAGCAGGCGGCACTGGGCAGTCAACAGGCCGCGTTGGGTGAGCGTCAGGCACGGCTGCAGGCACAGGCAGCGAAGCAGGCAGAGCAGGTCATCGCGCGTGCGCTGGCCAGCGGCAAGGCCGAGCGGCTCTGACAGAGCGGAGCGCCGGGCCATGCCCGGCGCCCGCAGCGGCGCGTATGCGAATGGAATCCGCCGGGCAGGGCCCGGCGCTACCCCATCAACCGCAGCTGGCGCGCTCGATACGGTTCTGTGCGTCCACCTGCACGGTCACCCGGTCCTGGCGGAAGTCCATGGTCACCGCCATCCCCGGTTTGACCACGCGTGCGTTGCGCGCGCCACTGTCGGCCACCAGCTTCTTGATCGTCGCTTCGTCGGCGGTCTTGCCGGTGAATGCGTCCAGCGCCTCGGGGCGGCACTCCTGCGGACCATCGGACACCTTGGCTGGCAGGCTGCCGGCATCGGCGGAGGCGTTGCCACCGGCATGGCTGCAGGCGGCCAGCGGCAGGATGGCCGCAAGCAGCAACAGGGGGGATCGACGCATGGCAGTACTCCTGGGTGGTGTTCAGTAGCGGCAGTGTCGCCGAGCGCTGTGTCAGTGATGTCAACGCGGCCTGGATCCGCCCTCTCCGTTCATCCGCTTACCAGCGCCAGGGTCTCCCGTTCGCGCTGCTCTTCCCGCACCAACCGCTGCAGCAGCAGGGCCAGGGTCACCACGTCCTGGTGGTTGTGGTCGGCCACCCGGCGCAGATTCACCGCATCACCGCCACGCAGGTAACGCAGCCATGCGGCGGGGGCTTCCGAGCCGGGCAGGTCATCTTCGCGCACCACGCGCAGCAGTTGCCGCTCGATGGTGGACAGCTTGCAGTTCTCCCACGTACCGCGGTAACGGCGGCGAGTGGGATACAGCAGGTCGACATGGTCCAGCGCGGTGATGGGATCGGCCCGGCGGGCCAGCCGATAGCGCGTCTTCAGCAGAGGGGCGTCGTAGCTGCGGCCGTTGTAGCTGCAGAACACGGTATGCGGCTGCAGCCAGCGGGCGAAAGCGGCCAGCATCTCCTCCTCGGCAGCCATCGTCGACATCAGCAGCTGGCGGATGCGCAGGCCTTCGCCACGCTGCGGGCACACATGCCAGTCGGCCGCGCCGATCATGAAGGCGCGGGTGCCGGTGCCGCCGGCCAGGCCGGTGGTCTCGGTATCGAAGAACAGCAGGTCGCGCGCAGCCACGTGCTCACCCTCGCGCTTGGCGAAGGCCAGCGACAGCGGCATGGCGGGAATCGGCTGCGGCAGCAGTGACTCGATCAGGAACAGGCCGGGCGCAATCTCGTTGCCGGGCAGTTGGCGATCCTGCGCGCTGGCGCGTGCCGGCGCAGGTCCACCCCGCGAGCGCATGCCGAGCAGGCGATGCAGGCTGCCGACCTCGGGCCGTCGCAGTGTTGCCGGCGCAGGCGTGGTGGTGGCGGTGCCGGTCGGCTTGTGGCGGATCTCCTGTTCCACCCAGGCAAACACCGAACGCTCGGCCGGTGGCTGCCGCGCATCGTTGGCGGCCATCAGTGCCGGCGGCGTCTGCTGCGTCGGCGCGGCAGGCGTGGCTGCTTTCGGGTCACCCGCCTGCTTGCGAAGCAGCCGCAGCTTGTCCAGGCTCAGGCTCACGGGGCGATCAGCTCCATCGGGTCGCGCGTGCTCACCACCACATCGGCCACCTGCTGGCAGGCCTGCGCATCGAACAGGTCGAGCACGCGCAGCGCCAGCGCACGCGGCGAGGTTTCATCCTGTTCCTGCGCGGCCAGCACCGGGCCGACGCAGGCAGGGCAACCCGCCTTGCAGTCGCAGCGCTGTACCAGTTCGCGCGCGCGCTGCACCAGCTCGGCCTGGCGCTGCCACAGCGGCTCGCTCAGGCCGACGCCACCGGGGAAGTTGTCGTACAGGTATACGGTCGGCACGAATTCCTGCAGCAGTTCCACCGCGCCAGGCTCGCCATCGCTGCCCCGCAGCTGGCCGCGCCCGCTCTGGTCGGCAATCGCGATCCAGGTGCCATCGCCGTTGCCCACCGACTTCTGCAGGTCGCGCGCATCGGCCATCACCGCCACCGTGGCTACGATGTGCAGTGCATAGGCGGCGCCGAGGAACCCATCCAGCGCATCCTGCTTGCTGGCGAAGGCGCGCAGCAGCAGCGCCTGCGGCAGCTGCCACCACACCGCGGTGGTGTGCAGTTCCTGGTCGGGCAGGTTGACCGGGCCGTAGCCGATGTTCTCGTGGGTGTAGTACCGGATCTTCTTGTAACCGGCCACGCGGCGCACCACGTGCACTTCGCCATGGTGCGAATCACCACGGCCGGCCACGCCGCCATCGAAACGGTCCAGCACCTTGAGCTTGGTGAAGTCGATGCTGTCGGTGTAGTAGTCCACGTGGGTGCGGGTGACGTAGGCCTTGCGGCCTTCCCAGTCCAGCGTTTCCACCTGGTAGGGCGTGGACTGCACCATGTGGATGGCGCCCTCGTACAGGGTCAGCGCGGCAGCGGAGTAGTCCACTTCGGCGATGATCTGCTGGCGGCCATCGCTGCGGTCGACCACCACGAAGTTGCCATCGGCCACCGCGCGCAGGCTGACCGCGTTGGCCGGATAGCTGTCGGCGATCCACTCCCAGCGTTCGCCTTCGCGGTGGATGACCTCGGTTTCGGCCAGTGCTTCCAGGAACACCTCAGGATCGATCGGGCCGAAGCCATCGCCGACCCGGAACGGCAGTTCGAATGCCGCGCAGCGGATGTGATCGAACAGGATCAACGGCTGGTCGGGCGCGATGCGTGCGTGTTCCGGCGACGCCTCGGCGAAGAAGTCCGGATGGCGCACCACGTACTGGTCCAGTGGCTGCGAACTGGCCACCATCACTCCGAGCGCGGGCTGCTGGCGGCGTCCGGCGCGGCCGAAGCGCTGCCAGGTGGCAGCCACGCTGCCGGGGTAACCGTTGAGGATCACCACGTCCAGGCTGCCGATATCCACGCCCAGTTCCAGCGCCGAGGTGCTGACGATGCCGTCGATGTTGCCGGCACGCATCGCACGCTCGGTCTCGCGGCGCTCGGTGGGCAGGTAGCCGCCGCGGTACGCGCGGATGCGTGGTGGCTTGCGCGGATCGTGATCGAAGATGTCCTTCAGGTACTTGGTCAGCACCTCCACCATCAGCCGGGTCTGCGCGAACACCAGCGTCTTCAGCCCGGATTTGATCGCGATGCGGGCGATGCGGTTGCTCTGCGAGCGCGCCGAGGCACGCAGACCCAGGTCGGGGTTGATCACCGGCGGATTCCACAGCAGCACCTGCTTCGGCCCGCTGGGTGCACCGGATTCGGTGATGGCGGTGACCGGTGCTTCGATCAGCGCCTCGGCATGCGCCTGCGGGTTGCCGATGGTGGCCGAGCACAGGATGAACTGCGGTTGCACCCCGTAGAACGCGCAGATGCGCTTGAGCCGGCGCAGCACGTTGGTGACATGGCTGCCGAACACGCCGCGATAGGTGTGTACTTCGTCGATGACGATGTAGCGCAGGTTCTCGAAGAACTGCGCCCACTTGGTGTGATGCGGCAGGATCGCCTGGTGCAGCATGTCCGGGTTGGAGACCACGATGTCGCCATGCAGGCGGATCGCCTGCCGCGCGTCGCCGGGGGTGTCGCCGTCGAAGGTGAAGGCCTTCACCCCGAGGTCGCCGGCGCGGTTGAGCTCCAGCAGTTCGGCCACCTGGTCCTGGGCCAGTGCCTTGGTGGGGAACAGGTACAGCGCCTTGGCCTTGTCCTGCATGGCGGCGCTGACCACCGGCAGGGTGTAGCACAGCGACTTGCCGCTGGCGGTGGGGGTAACGATGGCGACGTGGTCGCCACGCTGGCTGGCCTCCCATGCCTCGGCCTGGTGGCTGTAGAGCTGCTCGATGCCGCGTGCCTTCAGTGCCGCAGTCAGGGCCGGTGGCACGGAATCAGGAATAGGCGCATAGCGGCCTTCGCGGCCGGGAATGGCGAAGCTGCCGGTGATGCGATCCTGGTAGCGGCGCTGCAGGCGTGCACTGAGCAGTGCGCCATCGCGCGCGGGCAGGCCATCGCGGGTGGCGAGCTGCTGCTCCGCATCGGCGGTGCGCTTGGCGAGTTCGTAGGCCATGGAAGATGGAGCCGGGACATTTTTCGAGGGGTCACATGGCACCACATTCACGTCTCAGGATGTGAGACACAGCGATGGGATGGAGTGAATCATTCAGTGCCGGGCGCTGTGCGCTGAACGCCTTTGCCACGTCCAACGAAATCTGAAGCCCGCACCCGTATCCTCGACACCTGGACGCAACAGGCAAGGGTATGGCTGTGGCAAAACGGGCAACGCAGGGAGCACTTCTGGCCGGCATGCTGCTGGCGGGCATCGCGCACGCGCAGCAGACGACGCCGGCGGCCGTACCCGTGCCCACGCCTGATCCCGTACCGGCGCCTGCCGTGCCGCCCGCTGCTGATGACGCGCCCGTGGTCGTGCCGCCTGCGCAGGGGAACGTCACCACGCTGGGCGAAGTGCGCGCGCTCAAACCCGAAGACGACCAGCCGCTGGACCTGTACCGCTTCAAGAACCCGATGCGCGCGGAGAACAACCGCTTCAGCCGCGACTGGAGTGAGCCGCCCTCGCCCGAGCAGGTCAGCATGGGCGGCGGTTACATCATGATGGGCGTGGTCAAGGGCGTGATGGCTGCGGCCAAGGGCCTGAACAAGATCACCGGCGGCCCGGACCAGATCCAGTCGGCCATCGCGCGGCCGCCACCGGAACTGAGCGCCGAGCAGCAACGGCGCGCGCTGCAGTTCTGCGCCCAGCAGGATGGTTGCGGCGCACCGCCGGAGAAGTAGGCGTTATCCTGCGGGCCTTCCCTTCGAGGCTGCCTGGATGCTGCTGCGTACCCTGTTCCTGCTTGCAACGCTGAGCCCGCTTGCCGCGTTCGCCAGCGACCTGACCGATGGCGGTTCGTGCCGCAATGGCGCGTTCCCTTCGGAACAATCGGGCTTTGCCCTGGCCAAGGTGGTGGGCACGCCGCGCCTGTACCTGCTGGGCGACATGGACGGCTGCCCGGCCAAGGGCGAACCCGCCTGCCGCCAGCGCAGCTACGTGGTGAGTGGCGATACGGTGGTGACCGGGCGTGATCTTGGTCGCTACCGCTGCGCGTTCTTCCCGAACAAGGTGGGTGGCAGCGCAGGCTGGGTGGATCGCAGCAAGCTGCAGGTGGTGCCGGTACCCGCGCCGACGCTGCAGGCCTGGTCGGGAGACTGGAAGGACAGTGACAACGGCCTGCGCATCCGCGTGCGTGACGGCCAGCTGCACGTGGAAGGCGATGCCTACTGGCCCTCGGCCAACCCGACGCCGGCAGAACGCCCAGGCGGCCCGAACATCGGCGCGGTAAGCGCGCAGGCAGTACCGCGTGGTGCCCAGGTCGACTTCGTGGAGGACACCTGCACGGTGCACGCGCAGCTGCTGGGCGATGTGCTGATCGTGGCCGACAACAGCGAGTGCGGCGGCATGAACGTGCGCTTCAACGGTGTGTATCGGCGCAAGTAGATCCACGCCATCCGTGGATGAAACGCGCGGACGGCCCGGCGCCAACCAAGGCGGCATCTACCCTGCACGGCATCAGTAGATCCACGCCATGCGTGGATGGTGTTCGCGATCCAATCGGTGTGGTCAGAGCCCTTTCGCAGGCGAAAGGGATCCGACCCCGGGATCAACCCCCGGATCAGCGCCGGCGCTCCAGCCACCACAGCAGCGATGCGCACAGCACGAATGCCAGCCACCACGGCCAGCGCGGTCCCGGCACGCGCTGGCTCGCCTGCGCGGTTGCCGGCGCCGCAGTGGCCAGCCGCTGCGCGGTGGCATCCATCATCGCCTGCCGGTGCAGGGCAGGGGCCTGCTTCGGATCGAACACATAGCGCCACTGGGTGCGGTCGCCGTGCTGCAGGCGCTGCCAACCGGCCTGGCGCGGCCACCAGCCCGCGCATCGTGCTGTGCCGGTGGTGCTGTCCACGATCAGTGGCACGCCATCGCCGCGTGCGTCGAAGGCCCGCAGAGGTGCCTGCACGCCGCACAGCGACTGCCGTTCGCCGGCCCAGGCCAGTGCCTGTGTCGACCATGGACCTTCGGTCCCCACCTGCGCGCGTGCGAGGGTGGCGAACGCCGTGCTCCACAACTCGCCGTGGCGATCCTCGCGACCGGCCAGTACCCAGCGCCAGCTGTCAGTGATCGGCAGCAGCCCGATGCGCCCCTTGCCGACGGCGCGCCACCCACCGATGGGCTTGCCGTCGCGATCCTGCAGCAGGGGGCGGCTGTCGGCTGCCTGCAGCGCCAGATATTCCAGCGCCGGCAACGGCGCGGCGTGCGACGCGCGGTCGGCGTCTTCGCCATCGGCGGTGGGCAGGGTGCCGGCGGCAAGCGGCCCGCGACGTGCCTGCAGCATCGTTGCGTCACCCTCGCCGGGCATCGCCGCAACCTGGCTGCTGGCATCGCCCTGCACGGGCAGGCCGAGATCGCGCAGGCGTTGCCGTGCGCTGGCTGATGGCGCGCCGGTACTGCGCACCAGCAGGCCCAGGCCATCGCGCAGGGCCTGGCGCACGGCCGCCAGCTGAGCGGCACCGAGCGCGGCCAGGCTGCGTTCGTCGAGCAGCAGCAGATCGCTGCGCGCCAGCGTGGACGCGTCCAACGCCACGTTGCCGTCGCCCAGGCTGAGGCCTGCGCCGGTCTCGGCCTGCACCTGCACGCGGATGCCGGCATCGGTGGCCCAGCGGCGCAGGTACTTCAGTTCGGCGCCGGGGGCAGCCGAGCGCACCAGCACGCGCAGCGGAGCGGCGGCCAGTGTCTGCTGCGGCACCGGCACACTGTCGGCGACATGGCCCTGCGCATCCAGCAGGCGCAGCTGGAACACGCTGCGGCCTTCGGCGCGGGCGATGCCGCTGAGCTGCACATGGCCGTCCGCCGCCAGCGGTGCACGATCGACCACCGCACCGGCCGGGTCCAGCAGTTCGGCCTGCGCGCGGTCTACCCCACGTGCCTGTGCGTGCACATCGAAGCGCGCACCGGGAGCGGTGTCCACGGGCGGCTGCAGGGCGATCCACCCGTTGGCTGCAGGGGGTGCCTGCCAGCGCGTGTCGGCGGGCAGCACGGCATCGCGGTCACGCGCGGCCAGGCCCGCACCGATCAGTGTCACCGTGGAGGACGGATAGCGGCGCAGTGCGGTGGCGAGGTCCGGCACGCGCGCTGCACCGGCCATATCGGTTGCTTCCGGCAGCAGCACCCGGGTGTCGCCGGTGGGCAGTGCACCCGTCTTGTCGGCCCCGGCGCCGATCACCACCAGGCCGGCCAGGGAAGCGCGCTGTGAGGGCGGCAGCAGGCAGACGTACAGCAGCGCAGCGGCGGCCGCCTGCAGCGTGAGCACGGCGATAAGACGGCCGCGCCTCTGCGTGGGCGAACGCAGCTGGCGCGCACTGGCGACCAGCACGATCAGCGCCAGCGCCACTGCGACCCACACGTTCAATGCCGATGTGCTCATGGCTGTGCGTCCAGCGCGTCGAGGTAGCGCTGCCCCATGGCATCGGCCGCACGGCGTCGCATCACCTGCGGCAGTGGCCGCTGCAGTGCGCGCCACAGCTGCGCGCGCAGGCGCTGCCGGCACTCGGTGCAGCCGGGATCGATGCGTAGTTGTTCGATGGCGGCAGCCAGGTCCAGTGCATCGGGCAGGAAGGCGATGTTGCGCTGCTGCCAGGCGGCCAGCATGTCCAGATCGGGCGTGCCGTCCTCGTCGCCCAATCGCTGCCAGGCCTCGACGACGGCCGGATCGGGCGGCGTGCGCGCGGCCAGCGGCAGGTCGCGGCTGGCCAGCCCGGCACGGTCGCCGCTCAGGCGCCGGCTCTCGTCGATCGGCGGCAGCTCCGGGCCGACGCGCGCCAGATAGATGCGCTCGGCCTGCTGCACCTGCTTGATGAACGCCAGCGCCTTGTAGGCAAACGGCAGGGCCTGCTCGGGGCGGCCCTGGCGCAGCTCGCCTTCGGCCGACCACATCTGGTCCAGCGCGGCTTTCAAGGTGGCGCGTGTCTGCGGGTCAAGCAGCGTCGCCGCCTCGGCGTGGTCGTGGGTATGCCCGTACTCGGACAGCACGTCGGTGGCGCTGCCGAACACCGGTGGCGTGTCATTGCCGCTGGCTGCGCCACCGTGGTCGTGGCCGTGCTCGTCGTGTGCGCCGGCCTCGGCGCCGTGACCGTGCTCATGATCGTCATCGTGTGCGTCTGCCGCCGGCGTATCGCTGGTGGGCAGGTCGCTGGTCGGCGGTGGCTTCGGCGCGCCCTCGCTTTCTTCGCCCAGGAACTGGCCGTAGCGCAGGCGCAGGATGCGCTGGTCGACGCCGATCGCATCGCTGCGCTTGACGAAGGTATCGGCGGCTACGCTCCGGCGTTCGCGGATCAACGCCTCGGCGTCGATGATGATCTGCCGCTGGCTGCGGAAGTACGCGGGCAGGGTCTTCTTGATGCGGCCTTCCAGTTCGGCACCGAGCACGGCCTCGGCGCTGGGCAGGCGCAGGATCACGCTGCTGCTGCGGCCGATTTGTGCTGCCGGCGCGTGGTTGTCGCGCACTTCCAGCTGGGCGATCACATCGTTGCCGGGCTGTGCGCCCAGCGCGGCCAGATCAAGGGTATGGGCAAAGCGCCGTGCCTTCACCTCGCCGCTGCCGCTGAGCGTCACGCTGCGGCGTACGAAGGTGATGTTCTCGCCGCTGCCCTGGGTGATGGTGATCGACAGCGTCGCCCGCGCGGAGACGCCATGATCGTCGCTGGCCTCGAAGCGCAGCGTCCACTGCCGTTGCCCGGGGGTGCCCAGCACCAGGCTGGTGGCAGGCTCGATCACGCGCACCGTCGGCGCACGGTCGGCGACCACGTCGAGCCGATGCAGGCGGGTGTCGGCCAGCGCCGGTTCGCTGACCACGCGATACAGCACCGGGGTACGCGCTACGTCCTGCGCCTGCCATTCACCATTGCGCTCGCGCAACGGCAGGCGTCGACCGTCGTGGAACTGCAGCCAGGCGTTGCTGGGTGCACGGTCGAAGCGCAGTGACCAGGACAGGCGACTGTCGGCGGCGACCTTGGCGTCGAGTGCGTTCTGCGTACGCGTGGGTTGGCCGGTGTAGGCCGGTGCGTCGATGCGCAGTCGAGTGGACTGCAGGCGCAATGGACCGGCCTTGGCGCTGCTTTGCGGCGAGGCAGGCGCCGTTGGGCGCGGTGCGTCGCTGTGCGGCCAGCCCAGTGCCAGCACAGCGACGGCGATGCCGCCAATCCAGCACAGCGCCACTGCCCTGCGTGGCCAGCGTGGTCGCAGCTCGGGGAGGTTGTGTTCAAGCGCAGCCAGCACGTGCGTGCGCTGGCGCTGCTGCAGTGGGTTGAGCGCAGCGCCATCGGCAAACAGCAGATCGGCGCTGTCTTCGCTGGCGCCACTGGCATCGAGCCTGCGCTGCAACCAGCGTCGGTCCAGCTGCCGGGCGCGCATCGTCGCGGCGGCCGCAATGATCAGCAGGGCCACGGTCGCCACGACGCAGGCGATATCGAATCCGGACACGCGCAGCGCGAGTGCCGCTGACGCCAGCGCCCACGGCAGGCCCAGCAGCAGGGTGATCGCCGCGCGGCGCCGACGTGCGCGCTGCCATGCCTGTTGCAGCGCCTTCATGGTGCAGCCCTGCGTCGCGCGCTGCTCGCCATCCAGCGCTCAAGCGCGAACAGCAGCACGATCACCAGCAGCAGCCAGGCGGTGGGTTCGCGCAGGGGCGGCGTTGCGGCGGGCAGGGCCGCCTGGCGTGGTGTCTGGTCCTGCGCATCACCCAGCTGCGGCGTTGATGGCGGTTGCAGGGCCTGCAGCAGGTCGCGCGGCAGGCCGTCATCGCGCAGTGCACTGTTGCGGGCCACGTTCCATTCGCCGGGCAGATGCAGCAGGCGGCCTTGGCCGATGCGCTGCTGCCACAGCAGCGGTGCATTGTCTGCATCGCGCAGCAGTACGGGTGCACCCGCTGGCGGTTTCGCAGCGGTCAGCACCGTGCCGCCCTGCTGCAGCCAGCGCTGCCAGGTGCCAGGCAGCGCATCGGTGGCGGTCCATACGCCGATCTCGCCGCGGGCAGGCAACGCGTCGTCGGCCAGGGGGGCCGCCAATGGTTGCGTGCTCCACGCGCGCTGCAACGCGCCCAGCCATTGCAGCGCAGCGGCCGGTGCATCGCTGCGCGTACGCAGGCGTGGTGCCGGGGAAGCGTGTGGCGGCGCGGTGACGGCCAGCGCGTGTGGCTGCCACTGCACCTCGCGCGACAGCTGCAGGCGGGCACCGTCAAGGCCGGGCAAGGGGTCGGGTACGTGAACGGTCAGCGCAGTGACGGCCGGCAACTGCGCGTCCAGCTCGCGCAGCAGGCTGGGCAGGGCAGCAGCGTCTGCCGGCGCGGGCTGGTCGATGGTGGGGAAGCCCGGCGCCAGCCAATGCCAGTTGCGCGCATCGGTGCTGCCGCGCAGCGCGGTCGCGTCCAGGCCCGGTGCCACCACCGTCCACGCTGCTGGCACGGGCGCAGGACCGGTCAGCGCCGGGCGCGCCAGCAGCAGGGCCAGTGCGGCCAGCAACAGCAGGCGCACCAGCAACAGCGGCCAATCATCGAAGCGGATGCGCTGGCGCGGTCGTACCTGGGCGCGCAGCCAGCGCAGCGCAGCGAAATCCAGTGGCATGTAGGGATGACGGCGGGCGAGGTGGATCAGCAGTGGCAGCAGCCATGCGGCCAGCGCCGCCAGGCCCAGCGGGAACAGCAGGCTCATGCGCCGCCCCTGCGGCCGAACAGCGCCTGCAGAGGCTTGTCCAGCGGCTGATCCAGCCAACCGGTCGCGCAGGCGATGCCACTGGCCTGCAGGCGCGACTGCAGCGCGGCGCGCGCCTGGGTGAAGCGCTGCAGGTAGTCGGCGCGGATCGCGGCGCCATCGCCGAGAAGTTCATCGCCCGTTTCCGGATCGCGGAAACGATGGCCTGCGTCGAAGGGGAAATCGCGCTCGTCGGCCGTCAGCACCTGCAGCAGCATCACCTCGCGGCGGGCGCTGGCCAGCTGCTCCAGCAGCACGATGCCCGCGTCGTCGAAGCCATCGCCGATGGCCAGCAGCAGATCGCCGGGGCGCACGCGCTCCCACAGCGGTCGCAGCCGCTCTGCGGCCGGCCATGCGCCGCGCGCCTGCAGGGCATGCAGCTGCAGATGCACGCGGTCGCGCTGGCGCGCGCCATGCGCGGCCGGCACCAGCTGCAGGCCTTCGCCATTGATCGCCAGCAGGCCGAAGCGATCACCCTGCTGCAGCGTCAGCTCGACCACGCAGGCAGCCAGCTGCCGCATGTGATCCAGGCGGCTGCGTCCGGGCGCTGTATGGTCGGACTGGCCCGCCGAGGCCGTGGCATCGAGCAGCAGCCAGACGGTGATCGGGCTTTCGCGCTCGGATTCGCGCACGAAGAAGCGGTCCGAGCGCGCATACAGCTTCCAGTCGATCTGGCGCAGTTCGTCACCGGGCTCGTAGGCGCGGTACTGGGCGAATTCCAGGCCGGCGCCGCGGCTGCGGCTGGCATGCTGGCCGATGCCGCTCGCACCGCTGGCCAGGCGTGGCCGCAGGCGCAGCGCACGCAGGCGCGCACGCAGGTCGGGTGGCAGCAGCAGCGGCGTGCCTGCGGTCACCAGTGGATCAACCCGGGAAGGGAACGGCCTGCAGCAGTGCGGCGACCACATCGTCGGCCCGCTTCTGCTCGGCTTCGGCGGCAAAGGACAGCAGCAGGCGATGGCGCATCACCGGTGCCGCCAGCGCCTGCACATCCTCGCGGGTGGCGGCGAAGCGTCCCTGCAGCAGGGCGCGCGCCTTGGCGGCCAGTACCAGCGACTGCCCGGCACGCGGACCCGCGCCCCATTTCACCCACTGGTTGATCGCCGCCGGTGCGCCATCGCCGGGGCGGCTGGCGCGGACCAGGCGGGTGATCCAGGCCAGCACGTCGGGGCTGACATGCACCTGGCGCACCGCCGCCTGCAGCGCGATCACCGCTTCGGCATCCATCACCTTCGGCACGCTTTCCGTGGCACCGCCGGTGGTCTGTTCAAGGATCTGCCGCTCTTCTTCCTCGCTGGGGTAATCGACCAGCACATGCAGCAGGAAGCGGTCCAGCTGTGCTTCGGGCAAGGGGTAGGTACCGGCCTGTTCGATCGGATTCTGCGTGGCCAGCACGAAGAACGGCGCCGGCAACGTGTAGGTCGTGCCGGCGTAGCTGACCGTACGCTCCTGCATCGCTTCCAGCAGCGCCGCCTGGGTCTTGGGCGGGGTGCGGTTGAGCTCGTCGGCCAGCAGCAGGTTGGTGAAGATCGGGCCCTGCTGGAAGCGGAAATGGCGATGACCGGTGCCGTGGTCTTCTTCCAGCAGTTCGGTGCCCAGGATGTCGCTGGGCATCAGGTCCGGGGTGAACTGCACGCGCCGGAACTGCAGTTCCAGTGCCTGCCCCAGCGAGCGCACCAGCAGGGTCTTGCCCAGCCCCGGCGCGCCTTCCAGCAGGCAGTGGCCACCGGCCAGCAGGCCGATCAGCAGCTGCTCGACCACGGTGTGCTGGCCGACCACGGCGTGGGCCAGGGCGCTGCGCAGCGCATGCAGGCGCGGCAGCAGGGAATCGAGGTCGGGGGAGGTCATGGGCGTGGTCCGTTCAATTGTTCAATGCGTACATCACGATGTTGACGCCGAAGCGGGTGTTGTCTTCGGCCAGGAAACGCTTGTTGCGCCAGTCGTAGTCCCACTCGCAGCCGTAATCCTTGTTGCTGTAGAGCAGACCCAGCCGGCCATCGACCTCGATGCCTTTCAGGTAGTCGTGCACCAGGTCATCGCCCCAGCCGTTGAGCTCGAAGCTGGTCGCGGGCGGGCCGTCGGGGAAGCGGAAGAAGCTGCGGTACAGCGCGTGGCTGTTGGGCAGTTTCTGCAGCGCCTTCGGCCCGAACAGCCGGCCCATCTGCGCTTCGAACGAGGTGGCGAACAGGCCGTCGATATCGTGGTTGCAGTCGTCGACGAAGACGAAGCCACCATTGCGCACGTAGCGCACGAAGTTCTGCCGTTCGGCGGCGTTGAACTCGACCAGGGTGTGCCCGGCCAGGTAGCAGAACGGCGCCTCCAGCATGCGCGGGTCGGCCAACGCCACCACGCGTTCCTGCGGGTCCACCCGCAGGGAGGTGTAGTCGATCAGCGAGGTGATCAGGTTGGACGGCATGCGCGCGTCCACGTCCCAGTCGCCGGAGTCGTACTGCAGGCGGGTGAACCAGAAGTCGTAGCGCGAACTGCGCGGGCCTGCCTGCGCCCATGCTGGCAGCGCCGCCGCCGAAGCGGCAGCGGCCAACCAGCGCAGGCAGGCCCGTCGATCCATCAGACCGCGTCGGACAACGAGGTAAAGGTGAAATCGCGCAGCTTCATCGGCGGAATCATCATCACGAAGTTGGACTCGTCACCGGCCACGCGCACCGGCTTGCCCAGCTCTTCGATGTTGTTGAGCATGATCACCGGCGATTCGTTGAAGCGGAAGTTCTTCACCGGATGCTTGATCTGCCCGTTCTCGATGTAGAAGGTGCCATCGCGGGTCAGGCCGGTCAGCAGCACGGTCTGCGGATCGACCATGCGGATGTACCAGGTACGGGTGACCAGGATGCCCTTCTGGGTGCCGCGCACCAGTTCGGCGGTGCTCTTCTCGCCACCGCTCATCAGCAGGTTGCCGGGCGTGGCCTTGGCGGTCTTGCCCTGCTTCTGAGCCCAGAAGCGCGAGTAGTCGAGGTTGGCGACCTTGCCGTTCTCGATGATGGCGATGCGCTCACGCGGCATGCCCTCGTTGTCCCACGGCAGCACCGGCGCGTCCGGGTGCCACGGGTCGGCATGCATGTTCACGCGCGGATCGTAGACCTGCTCGCCCAGCTTGTTGCCACCGCCCTTCTTCGACAGGAAGCTGCGCCCTTCATCGGCCGAGCGTGCGCTGAAGAAGTTCATCATGAAGCTGATCAGGCCGGCGGCTGCTGCCGGCTCCAGGATCACCGTGTACTTGCCGGGTTCCAGTGCCTTGGCTTCCTGCGACTCGGTCGCCTTGCGCATGGCGATGCGGATGTCCTGGTCGGCCTTGAAGTCGGCAGCGTCCTTCAGGTTGCGACCCACCCAGCCCGAACCACGGCCGTCTTCGGTGCGCACGGTGCAGGTGTAGTCGAAGTTGGTGGTGCGCTGGTAGCCGAAGTTGCCATTGCTGTTGGCCGTGGCGTAGAAACCCTGGCCGTCTTCGAGGAAGCCTGCAGCGATCAGCCCGTTGCCACGGCACGGCGCGATCGAATCGGCGGCGACCTTGGCGCGGAAGGCCGGATCGATGGCGGCGGTGGATTCGCTGAAGGTCGGGCTGGGGCGGTAGGTCTGCTTGCCGATGGCCGGCATGAACTCCGGGTTTTCCGGGGCCAGGCGGGCCAGGTCTTCGGCGCGACGCACCACGCGCTGCAGCGCCGCGTCGTCGAACTCGTTGATCGAGGCGGTACCCACGCGCTTGCCGAAGGCCACGGTGACGGCCAGCTCGGTGTTGTCGACGATGCCGCTGGTGGACACGTTGTTCAGCGCGAAACGGATGTTGCCGTTGATGGAACCGGCCAGTACGGCCGTGCACTCATCGGCCTTGGACAGGGCGATGACCTTGTCGAGGATGGCCTTGGCCTGGGCTTCGGTGAAGATACTCATGGTGTAAGGGCTCCTGACCGGTCAGCCGAGGCTGCGTGCGGTGTTGATGACGTTGATGCCGTTGAAGCGCGCGGTGGACGAACCGTGCGAGACCGCCGAGACCTGGCCGGGCTGGCCCTTGCCATCGAAGAACGAACCGCCCAGGCGGTAGTCGCGTTCATCAGCCACGGCGCTGCAGGCATTCCAGAATTCCGGCGTGCGGATCTGGTAGGCCACGTCTTCGAGCATGCGGGTGATCTTTCCGTTCTTGATCTCGTAGAACAGCTGGCCGCCGAACTGCGCGTTGTAGCGCTGCTGGTCGATCGAGAACGAACCATCCCCGATGATGTAGATGCCGTTCTCCACGTCCTTGATCATGTCCGACACGCTCAGCGGCGACTTGCCCGGCGCCATGGACACGTTGGCCATGCGCTGGAACTGCACGCTGGACCACGAGTCGGCATAGCAGCAGCCATCGGATTCGGTCTTGCCGAGGATGTGGGCCTGGTCGCGGATGGTCTGGTAGTCGACCAGCTTGCCGTTGCTGATCAGGTCCCAGCGCTTGCACTTCACGCCTTCATCGTCGTACGCGACCGCGCCGAGGCTGCCCGGCTGGGTCTTGTCGGCAAAGATGTTCACGTGCTCGCTGCCGTACTGGAAATGCTGCTCGCGCTTGTCCAGGGTGGCGAAGCTGGTACCGGCGTAGTTGGCTTCGTAGCCGAGCACGCGGTCCAGTTCCAGCGGGTGGCCGATCGACTCGTGGATGGTCAGCCAGGTGTGCGACGGATCCAGGATCAGGTCGTACTTGCCGGGCTTCACCGACGGCGCCTTCAGCTTCTCCTGCGCCTGCTTGGCCGCCGCGATGGCATCTTCCTTCATGTCGTAGGACGAGCCGTAGTTGACCACGCCATTGGGCGTGAGCACCTTGCCGGCAGCCGCGCCATCGAGGTACTCGTAGCCCAGGCCCATCGGTGCGGACAGGCCTTCGCGGGTGCGGAACTTGCCGCTGGCCTTGTCGATGGCGGTGATCGTCATCGGTGCCCAGATGCGGTGCACGTCCTGGTCGATGTAGGAACCGTCGGTGGAGGCGAAGTACTTCTGCTCGTTCACCAGGAACAGCATCGAGTTGACGAAGCTGGCACCGGCGCCCATCGCCGCAGCATTGACGTCCAGCAGCAGGTCGACCTTCTCCTTGATCGGCACCTCCATCGCGTTCTTGCGGATCGGCGTCTTCCAGCTGACCTCGCCCACGCCCGGTGCCTTGGCCAGCTGCACCGGCGCGGTCTGCACGCCCGCGTTGGCCTTGGCGATCGCCGCGGCCTGCTGCGCGGCACGGGCCACGTCGGCGGTGCTGAGCGCATTGGTGGCGGCAAAGCCCCAGGCGCCGTTGACGATCACGCGGATGCCCACACCGGTGGACTCGGTGTTGACCACGTTCTGCACCTTGTCCTCGCGGGTGATCACGAACTGCCGCAGGTAGCGGCCGATGCGCACGTCGCAGTAGGTAGCGCCGGCGCTGCGCGCGGCCTGCAGGGCGGCGTCGGCCAGGCGCTTCTTCAGCGCAGGGTCGAGGCTGGACTGCAGTTGCTCGGCGGCGATCGCCTTGCCGAAGAACGACGGCACGATCAGGCCGCCAGCGGTAAGCCCGGTCAGGGCCAGGAAGTCACGTCTGTGCAAGGCTGCTCTCCATGAAGGACGGGTGGCTCAAGCGCCGAGACTGCGCGCGGTGTTGATGATGTTGATGCCGTTGAAACGGGTGGTGGACGAACCGTGCGAGACCGCCGACACCTGGCCGGGCTGGCCCTTGCCGTCGAAGAACGAACCGCCAAGGCGGAAGTCGCGTTCATCGCAGATGGCGGTGCAGGCGTTCCAGAACTCCGGCGTGCGGATCTGGTAGGCCGCATCCTCGACCATGCCGGTGATCTTTCCGTTCCTGATCTGGTAGTACAGCTGGCCGCCAAACTGCGCGTTGTAGCGCTGCTGGTCGATGGAGTACGAGCCGCGGCCATGGATGTAGATGCCGTTCTCCACGTCCTTGATCATGTCCTCCACGCTGAGCGGCGTCCTGCCCGGCGCCAGCGAGACATTGGCCATGCGCTGGAACTGCACGCTGGACCACGAGTCGGCATAGCTGCAGCCATGCGAGGCGTCGCGGCCGAGGATGTGCGCCTCATCGCGCGTCGCCTGGTAGTCGACCAGGATGCCGTCGCGCACCAGGTCCCAGCGCTGGGTCTTCACCCCTTCGTCGTCGTAGCCGACCGCGCCGAGGCTGCCCGGCTGGGTCTTGTCGGCGAAGAAGGTGACGATGTCGCTGCCCCAGCGGAAACCGGCATCGCGCTTGTCCAGCGTGGCGAAGCTGGTGCCGGCGTAGTTGGCCTCGTAGCCGAGCACGCGGTCCAGTTCCAGCGGGTGGCCGACGTTCTCGTGGATGGTGAGGAACAGGTTGGACGGATCCAGCACCAGGTCGTACTTGCCGGGCTTCACCGAGGGCGCCTTCAGCTTCTCGCGCGCCTGGCGGGCGGCGGCGATGGCGTCCTCGACCGGGTCATAGGAATCACGGTACGCAGTGATGCCACCGGGCAGCTGCACCTTGCCGCGTGCATCGCCATCAAGGAACTCGTAGCCCATGCCCATCGGCGAGGACAGGCCGGCGCGGGTGCGGAACTTGCCGCTGGCCTTGTCGATGGCGGTGGCGGTGAACGGCAGCCAGATACGGTGGATGTCCTGGTCGATGAACGAGCCGTCGCTGGAAGCGAAGTACTTCTGCTCGTTGACCAGGAACAGGGTGGAATTGATGTAGTCGGCACCCGCATTCAGTGCGGCCGCATTGAGCGCCAGCAGCAGCTCGACCTTGTCCTGGATCGGCACTTCCATCGCATTGCGGCGGATGGGTGTCTGCCAACGCACCTCGCCGACGGCCGGGGTGGGCGCCAGCTGCACCGGGCGGGACTGGATGCTGGCATTGGCGCGGGCGATGGCGGTGGCCTGTTCGACGGCGGTGCGCACCGCCGCTTCGGTCTGCTGGTGGGTGGCGGCGAAACCCCAGGCACCGTTGACGATCACCCGCACGCCCACACCGGACGATTCGCGGTTGGTCACGTTGCCGACCTGGTGCTCGCGGGTGATCACCGACTGGTTGAGGTAGCGCCCGATGCGCACGTCGCAGTAGCTGGCCTTGGCCGAACGCGCGGCAGCGAGGGCGACCTCGGCCAGGCGCCGGCGCTTGGCCGGGTCGACCGGGGCCAGCAACTGCTCGGCGGCGATCAGCCGCGAATGCGGCAGGGCCAGGCCCGCCAGGCCCAGAGCGGAAAATGCCAGGAACTCACGTCGTTGCACAGCGTCTCTCTCTCACTTCCGTGCGGCCGGCAAAGGACCGATCCGATCACGTCAACTCCTCGACTTTCGCCAGCGGCGGACATTCGGGCAAGTGACTGCAGTCATGGTCGGGGAGGGTTTCGGCAGGGCTTGTAGCCCTGCACCTGCGGTAGTGCCGGCCGCTGGCCGGCAACCTCAGCAGCAACGTCAACGTCAAAAGCGGGCTCTCCGTGGGATGGTGGGGCGGTGTGGGGTGGCAGGACACGCCGTAAACCCGTCCATGGGGGCTCGATGGCGCCATCCATGGCGCCAACGGTCCTGCCACCCCACACCACCCCACCTCTGACAGATCTCCGTGGCTGTTGGTAGGTGTCGACCTTGGTCGACACATCTGTCAGGTATCGAAATAAATCTGGGGTCAGATCCGTTTTCCGCAGGAAAACGGATCTGACCCCAAGAGCCGTTCCAGCAGATCGCGGAAAACTGTCGAAGGCGGGAGGGGGCCGGTGGCGGGGGTGTCCGCGGCATGGATGCCGCGGCCAAGCCCCCAAGGATGGGTTTACGGCGTCCCCCGCCACCGGACCCCCCCCGCCATCCCGCAGGAGCCAGCTTCTGCTGTTGCTCTGGCAGTTGCCGCGGCCTCTGCAGGTGCAGGGCGCAGCCCTGCCGAGCAATACCCCCCTCGTGCACAATGAAGCCGACCCCGCCTGGACGCCGTCTCGATGTCGAGCAAGCCGTATTCAGAAGCCTGCGAACGCAACCGCGAACCGATCGCCGCTGCGCTCGACCCGTGGATGGGAGATCGCCACCGGGTGCTGGAGATCGGTAGCGGCACCGGCCAGCATGCTGCTTTCTTCACCGAGCGCTGGCCATGGCTGCGCTGGCAGCCCAGCGACCATCCGGATCATCTGCCCGGCATCGAGTCCTGGCGCGCGGAGGCGGCGCTGCTGAACCTGCTGCCACCGGTGGCGCTGCAGGTGGAACTGCCGCCAGCGCCCGGCCTGAGCTTGCCGGAAGGCAGCACGTTCGACGCTGCATTCAGTGCCAATACCCTGCACATCATGAGCTGGGAGCACGTGCAGGCGTTGTTTGCCGCACTGCCACCCCTGCTGCGCCACGGCGCGTTGCTGGCGGTGTACGGCCCGTTCAACTACGGCGGTCGCTACACCAGCGACAGCAATGCGCAGTTCGATGCGTGGCTGAAGGCGCGTGATCCGCGCAGCGGCATCCGCGATAGCGAAGCGGTGCAGGCACTGGCCGCCGACAACGGCTTTACCCGCCTGGGGGATGTGGCGATGCCGTCCAACAACCGCCTGCTGCTGTGGCGGTTGGGGTGATCAGGCGTCGGGTTGTTCAAACTGCCGCAGGCAGCGTTGACAGCTCATATCGATGGCATCGAGCAAGCGGTTCAGTACCGGGTGACAAATCCCCTCCGCGTGGAGTTCCGCATGTAACTGTCGCGCGAGCGTGGGAAGTTGGCTGGCCATGTCGAACAATCCAGACAGTGCCTTGTCTGCATCAAGTCTCATTGCCTCAGCGGTAGACCGCCAATCCATCAAGCGGACGTCCCACCAGCGGTAGTGGCTGCCAATCTTCATCGCCATCTTGATCTTGCGGTGCTCAAGTTCGGTGTAGGGCAGGGCACTGGAGATATCGTACAGAGGGGCAAGGCGGGCCCTTCCCTGGGCGCCTATCAGCAGCGAATAATTCTTCGCGTGCGCATCCGTGCCGCCGATGAGGTAGTTGAATTGCAGTGCCTGCAGCAGTGCCTCGACATCCGAGCGCGGTTGACTGGAGTGATCCCATAGCGCTCGTGCAAGATCGGCAGGACCGGGTCCACCCTGATTCTGATACTTGATTTGGGGCATCACGCCCAGAGCCTGGCAGAAGTCTTCCTGGTGTACACGCTGCCATCCAGCCGCCGTACGTATGCGGTCGTATCGCCTTACGGAGATTGCCTGTGCGTCTTCCACGCAGATCATTTCAGCAAACGCGGCGGACATGCCAACGTGTCTGGCCAGACGTAGGCAGAACACCTCATTCTCGATGAATCCGTCGTAGTCGCCGCTGGGTGGCTTGAGGATATGGGTCGTTGGAATACGACCGGCGGGAATCTCCCAGCCCCCGTCGTCGCGCTGTAACAGGGCGATCTTGGCTTGCGCCCCGGCCAGGCTGAACTGTCCGACATCATCGAGTCGGCGTGCTGCGGCTTGGTCCACACGTACACGCTGCAGGCGTTGGGCGATTTCATGCGTGGACAGTGGCTCCTGCCTGTCGCTCTCGCCCGAAAGGACGGCCGCGAGCCGTTCACTTCTCACAAACTGGACGGCTCCCGCGCAGTCCTCACCCACGTGGGAGAGCAATGCGACCGGATTGCGGGCTGATACATGGAATCGCGAGGCCCATCGTTGCAGCAGTACCTCGTTGTCCGGAAGCAGTCCCCACAACACCGCCGATAGCGTTGCGCTGGGCGCACTGTCCTGCGCCAACGGAAGTGCGAGAGACAAGGGATAGGCCCCCGGCGTCTGGCGCCAACTGTCCGCGTAACGGAACGTTGGATGCCCATGTGCATCCTGCCCAAGGTATCCAGCCACTCTGTTGGAAAGGAGTACGTTGAGGTCCATGCCGGAAGCGCGGTTTCCAGGGAGAAGAGGTTCTCAGAGATCCTTGCTGCGGTTACGACCATCGATCGGCACACCTGCCTTGCGACGTTCATCCGGGTACAGCCGGTTGCCATCCACGATAGTGTCGATATCGGGCAGCACTAGAGGCATTTCCGACGAATCAGCAACGGATGACTCGCCCTCGACGTTACCGACGGTCAGTACCAGGCCGAGTACATTCAGTGTCCGCAGTACAAGTTGCAGTTCGGCCCGGGGTTTGCCCTTCTCCATTTCGATGACCCACTGCCGGCTCACTCCCACGCGTTCGGCCAACTGCGCCTGATCCCAGCGGAGTGTCTTGCGACGTTGGCGGATGACCACGCCCAGGTCTCGGGAAGTTCGGAGGACGTCCATTCCGCGAATGTATGCGCTCGACGACATCCAGGCAATAGTCGCCGTTCGATGACATTTCGTCGAATGTAATCGAACGGCGACTATTTACAAAATGTCAGCGTTCGTTGTCATGAAGCGACGGTATGCGTGGGGCAGGCAGAGGCCGGCCAGCGGCCGGCACTCCCTTCAAGCCACCTGCACGATATGCAGCGCCTTCGGGTTGCGCCACTGCGCCAGCAGCACTGCTTCGCGGGCCTTGGCCTTCTCGAAGTGCGCTTCCTTGACGTGGCCGAAGCCGCGGATGTGCTCGGGCACGCTGGCAATCTCCACCGCCAGTGCCAGGCGGTCGTCATCCAGTCCGTCGATCAGCTGCTGCACAGTCGCCTCGTAATCGGTGATCAGCTGGCGCTCCATGCGACGCTCTTCGGTGCGGCCGAACACATCCAGGCGACCACCGCGCAGGAACTTCAGCTTCGCCAGCAGGCCGAACGCCTTGAACATCCACGGGCCGTATTCCTTCTTCTGCAGCCGGCCCTGTTCGTCCTTCCTGGCGAACAGCGGCGGTGCCAGATGGAAACGCAGCTGGTAATCGCCTTCGAACTGCTGCTGCAGGCGCCGCTGGAAATCGCCGCTGGTGTACAGACGCGCCACTTCGTACTCGTCCTTGTACGCCATCAGCTTGAACAGGTAGCGGGCCACGGTTTCGGTCAACGCGGTGGAGCCGCCGATGCGCTCGGCTTCGGCCGCGCGTACGCGCTCGACCAGGCTGCGGTAGCGGTTGGCGTAGGCGGCATCCTGGTAGTCGGTCAGGAAGGCCGAGCGGCGCTCGATCATCTCGTCCAGCGAGCGCGACAGGCGCGCGTCGTCCAGCGGCAGGAAGGCGACATCACCACCGTGCGTCGGCAGCCCGCGCAGCTCGCGCTCGTCACCGGTGTTGCGCGGTGCGGCGGTAGCGCCCCACTCGTTGCCTTCCCATTCGCCCGGCGGCAGCGCATGCAGCGGGCCCGGCGTGTTCTCGGTGTCGGTGTGGCGGTTACGCACCAGGCCGGCGGCCTGCTGCACGGCCTGCGGATCGACCGCGGCCAGGCGGCCCCAGGCGAAGGCCTGCTGGTTCATCGCCACGGCCGCGCCGTTGAGTTCGATGGCGCGCATCAGCGACTCGAACGACAGCGGCACCAGGCCCTGCTGCCAGGCGTAGCCGAGGATGAACAGGTTGGCGGCGATCGCATCGCCGAGCAGCGCGGTGGCCAGCTGGGTTGCGTCCAGCAGCAGCGGCTCCTCGCCACCCAGGGCCACGCGCACGCCGGCGATGATGTCGGCGGCGGGGAACTGCATGTCCGGGCGGGTGGTGAAGGTGCCCGGCATCGCTTCGTAGGTATTGAGCACCACCTGCGAACGGCCAGCGCGTACCTTCGACAGCGCCCAGTAGTCGTTGACCACCACCATGTCGCAGCCCAGCACCAGATCGGCTTCACCAGCGGCGATGCGCACCGCATGGATGTCGTCCGGGCGGCGGGCGATGCGGATGTGCGTGGTCACCGCGCCACCCTTCTGCGCCAGGCCGGTCTGGTCGAGCACCGAGGCGCCCTTGCCTTCAAGGTGACCGGCCATGCCCAGCAGGGCGCCGATGGTTACCACGCCGGTACCGCCAACGCCGGTGATCAGGATGTTCCAGGGGTGCTCCAGGGTGCCGCGCACCACCGGTGCCGGCAGGTTGTCCAGCAGCGTGGAGGCATCGCGCTTGCTGCCCTTGCGCGGTTGCCCACCGTGCACGGTGACGAAGCTCGGGCAGAAGCCGTTGACGCAGGAATAGTCCTTGTTGCAGTTGGACTGGTCGATGTCGCGCTTGCGACCGAACTCGGTCTCCTTCGGCAGCACCGACACGCAGAAACTCTTCTTGCCGCAGTCGCCGCAGCCTTCGCAGACCAGCGAATTGATCATCACCCGCTTGGCCGGGTCTTCCAGCTTGCCGCGCTTGCGGCGGCGGCGCTTCTCGGTGGCGCAGGTCTGTTCGTAGATCAGGATCGAAACACCCTTCACTTCGCGCAGGCGCTTCTGCACCGCATCCAGCTCGCTGCGGTCGTGGAATTCCACGTCGCTGGGGAAATGCTCGCGCTGGCGCGTCCACTTGGCGATGTTGTCCGACAACACCATGATGGTGTGGATGCCCTCGGCCCGCATCTGCTTTGCGATGTCCGGCACGCTCAACGGGCCGTCCACCGGCTGCCCGCCGGTCATCGCCACCGCGTCGTTGTAGAGGATCTTGTAAGTGATGTTGACGCCGGCGGCGATCGCCTGGCGGATGGCCAGCGAACCGCTATGGAAATAGGTGCCGTCGCCCAGGTTCTGGAACACGTGCTGGGTGTCGGTGAACGCGGCCTGCCCGGCCCACGTCACGCCTTCGCCACCCATGTGGGTGAAGGTGTCGGTGCTGCGGTCCATCCAGGTCACCATGTAATGGCAACCGATGCCAGCCAGCGCACGCGAACCGTCCGGCACGGTGGTGGAGGTGTTGTGCGGGCAGCCGGAGCAGTAGTGCGGCACGCGCGGGAAGCTGGCGCGCGGCAACGCAAGCTCGGCTTCCTTCTCCTGCATCCACTGCAGGCGCTGCTCGATGGATTCGTTGTTGAAGAACTTCTGGATGCGGCGACCGATCACGCCGGCGATGGTGGCCGGGGTCAGTTCGCCGGTGGACGGCAGGATCCACTCGCCGGCCTCGTCGTACTTGCCGACGATGGACGGGCGCTGGCCCCAGCTGGCCGGCCAGTTGAAGAACTGCTCCTTCATCTGGCGCTCGATGAAGGCACGCTTCTCCTCCACCACGATGATGTCTTCCAGGCCCTGCGCAAAGCGCGCGATGCCTTCCGGTTCCAGCGGCCAGGTCATGCCGACCTTGTACACGCGGATGCCGATGTCGGCGCAGGCCTGCTCGTCCAGGCCCAGGTATTCCAGTGCCTGCAGCACGTCCAGGTAGCTCTTGCCGGTGGTGACGATGCCCAGCCGCGCACGCGGCGCGTCCATCACCACCTTGTCGATGCCGTTGGCACGCGCGAAGGCCTGCGCGGCTTTCACCGCATAGCGGTGCAGGCGCATCTCCTGGTCCAGCGGCGGATCGGGCCAGCGGATGTTGAGGCCGCCGGCGGGCATGTCGAAGTCCTCCGGCAGCACGATGCGCCGGGCCAGCGGATCAACCTCGACCGAGGCCGACGATTCCACCGTCTCGGCAATCGTCTTGAAGCCGACCCAACGCCCGGTGTAACGGCTCATCGCCCAGCCGAGCAGGCCCATGTCGAGGATGTCCTGCACGCCGGCCGGGTTCAGCACCGGCATCATCGCGCTGACGAATTCGTCCTCGCTGCCATGCGGCAGCGTCGAGCTGCGGCAGGCATGGTCATCGGCGGCCAGTGCCAGCACACCACCATGGCGCGACGTGCCGGCGGCATTGGCGTGCTTGAACACGTCGCCGCAGCGGTCCACGCCCGGGCCCTTGCCGTACCACATGCCGAATACGCCCTGCACGTTGGCACCGGGGAACAGATTGGTCTGCTGGGTACCCCACACCATGGTGGCGCCCAGGTCCTCGTTGAGGCCCGGGGTGAACTTCACCTTGGCCGTTTCCAGGTGCTTGCGCGCGCGCCACAGTTCCAGGTCGAAGCCGCCCAGCGGGCTGCCGCGATAGCCACTGATGAAACCGGCGCTGTCGATGCCCGCAGCTTCGTCGCGCAGGCGCTGCATCAGCGGCAGCCGCACCAGCGCCTGCACGCCACTCAGGTAGATCCGCCCTTCGTTGCGGGTGTACTTGTGGTCGAGCGTGTAATCACGGTCGAGCAGGTCGGCGGAAGCGGGCGAGGTGAGTTGCGCGGTACTGGTCATGGCTGGCCTGTCAGGATCGGCTGGCACCGGCCGCGCAGGTGCACGCGGCGGGAAAGGCGCGAATTGTAACAGTGGGGGGCCAGGGCCCCCGGCACTCGCGCCGGGGCCGTGCTGGGGTTAGGATCGGGGAGAGAGAGGGAGGGTTGGTGTTTCAACCTTGGGGGAATTGGGATGTCAGTTGCAGGACAGTTCCTGGCCGGCGTGTTGCTGGTTTCGGGAGCGGCCACTGTGTGGGCCGCGCCGGCATTGCCGGCACCGCAGGAGTTCTATTTCGACAGCGACGCCGCTGCCGCGCCGATCACGGTGGTGCAGGGTGAAGGCGAAGACCTGGTGGCACAGCTGCTGAAGCATCGCGAGCGTGGCCGCAAGGGGCTGGAAGCCACGGCGCAGCTGGCGTCGGTGGCCATCGCGCAGGGGCGCGCGGAACTGGGCGACAAGCTCTATCGCGAGGCACTGGCCGAGGCGCCGGTGCAGAGCGCGCTGGGCCGCAGCGTACGCTGGAACTATGGCTGGGACCTGTTGCGGCAGGGCCAGGCGCTGGCCGCGCTGGAACAGTGGCAGGCCGCTGCCAGCACCCTGCGCAGCAATCCGGGCTGGGTACCGCCGAGCTATGCGTTGGCGCTGTGGCGGGCTGGCCAGCAGCAGGAGGCGGTGAAGTGGTATGCCGCCGCCGTACGGACCGAGCCGGGGCAATGGCGCGACAGCAGTCATTACGCGCAGCTGTTGCCGCAATGGCGCGACGACGAGCGTGCCACGCTGGGTGAAGTACAGCAGGCCTGGGCGGCCGCACCTCCAGCCTGGCCCTGACAGCGGCCGGCCGCTGGCGGCGTGCAAGGGGGCCTACAATGGTTGGCCCTTCGCTGCCATGAGCTCCGGATGCGCCAACGCGCTACCTTGCTGTTGTTCCTGTCGCTGCTGCTGCCAGGGGGACTGAATGCTCAGGACCGGTCCGTGCCGGACTGGCTGCAGCCGGTCGTCACCCGCATCGCCGCCCTGCAGGCCAGCGATGTCCCGGCCGAGCGCTGGCAGGGGGCCGAGTTGTCGCTGGCATTGGGCGTACAGGCCGACGGCCAGCGCCTGACCGATGCCGATGCACTCACGCCGGTTTTCCTGGACGCCTGGCAGGCCGCGCCAGCGCACCGCTTCCACCGCCACCGCCTGTTGCGGCTGTGCCAGGGCACGCTCACCTGCGGTGACCCCGTCGGTCGCAATCTTGGCTTGCCCACGGCTGCGCCCACAGGTGCCGGGCTGTTGCCGGCACTGCTGGAGGCGCAGCGTGCGGACGATCAGGACAACGGCGAGGGCGCGTGGCAGGCGGTGCAGGTGGCCTGGCGGTTGGAAGAAGTCGGCATGGCGACACAGCAGCTGCGCGCCGCCGCGGAACGGCAACCGTTCGGTGATGGGACGCGGCGGCTGCTGGCGATGCAGCTGCAGGCGCTGGCAGGGGTGTCGTTGTCCGACACGCCGCTGGAGGAGGCGGACCGCAGCCCGCGGCAGATCGTCGAAGACGCCCTGCTGGGGTCGCTGGAGGAACGCACCTTGTGGGACTTCGCCGGCATTGCGCTGTGCGGGCAGGCACAGCACAGCGCAACGTGCAGGAGGCTGGCCACGCAGATGACAGCCAGTGGCGATCTGGGTCTGCAGGAACTGGCGCTGCGGCTGGTGCCCGCCGATCCTGATGCCCAGCGCGCACTTGACTGGCTGCAGTGGCAACAGCTGAGTGCGCGGCGGCGGGGGCTGCCCGCCGGCTACCTGCAGCGCGCCGCGCGCGAAGGCACGACGGCAGCCATCAGCCGCCTGTTGCAGGAAAACGGTCTGCCGCTGACCCCGCCCGCTGGCTGGAGCCCAGACACCGCACCCTGACCGACAGGGAATCCACGCCCCGCGTGGATGGACGCGGTGGCGGCGACCCTCAGTCGTCCGCGGACACCGTGCGCCCCGACGCCCATTCCCGCAACGCCGCCACCTGCTCGGCCATCAGCACCGACAACGGCCGTGTCGTGCGGATCTCGCCCATCAGCAGCTCGGTGTCCAGCGGCCGGCCTTCGGCATGCGCCGAATACAGCCCGGCCACGATCGCCTGCTCGATTTCCGCACCGGAAAACCCGTTGGCCGCTGCGGCCAGTGCCGGCAGCGCGAAGTCGTCGGCATTGAGCTGGCGCCGTCCCAAGTGCAGCCGCAGCAGTTCCACGCGCACATCGGCCGAGGGCAGGTCGACGAAGAAGATCTCGTCGAAGCGGCCCTTGCGCAGCAGCTCGGCCGGCAGCTCGTGCACCTGGTTGGCGGTGGCCACGATGAACACCGGCGCCTTGCGCTCGGCCATCCAGGTCAGCAGGTAGCCGAGCACGCGGCGCGACACGCCGCCATCCTCGGTGCCGGTGGCCAGGCCCTTTTCGATCTCATCCATCCACAGCACGCACGGCGCCAGCTGCTCGGCCGAGGCCAGTGCCTGGCGCAGGTTGGCTTCGGTCTCGCCGTGGTACTTGTTGTACAGCGCGCCCACGTCCAGGCGCAGCAGCGGCACGCCGAAGCCGGCGGCGGTGGCCTTGGCCAGCATCGACTTGCCGCAGCCCTGCACGCCCAGCAGCAGCATGCCGCGCGGCGGGTCCAGCCCGGCCGGTGCCGAGCCGGCGATGAAGGCGACGCGACGCTGGTTGATCCAGCGCTTGAGCCGGTTGGCGCCGGCCACATCGCCGAAGCGCGCGCTGTCATGTTCAAAGAACAGGTGGCCGCTGCGGTTGAGCAGCTCGAACTTCAGCCGCGCCAACTGTGGCAGGTCGTCGTCGCGCAGCGCGCCATCGGCATAGATCAGCTGCCGCGCGATGCGCCGCGCATCGACCAGGCTCAGGCCCTGCAGGTTCTTCAGGATCTTCTTGACCGCCTCGCTGTCCACTTCCACCCGGCGCCCGCCGTGTTCGCGTGCATAGGCATCGGCTTCCTCGCGCAGCATCTTCAACAGTGCATTGGCGTCGGGCAGGCGCGGGTTGAAGCGCACCGCCAGGGCTTCCAGTTCGGCGGGCAGTTCCACCTTGGCGCCGATCAGCACCAGCACGTGCGGTTCGCTGTGGCGGCGCTGGATCAGGTCGCGCAGGGCACGCTGGTGGCTGGCGTAGCCCAGGTAAGGGTGGAAATCGAGCAGCAGGTACACGCCGCGCTGGTCGGCCTGGCGGATCATCTGCAATGCGGCGCTGGCATCGGGCGGACCGACCGGCTCGTCCTCGCGCTCCAGGTCGATGCGACGCAGGCCCTCGGTGATCGACCAGCGGTGCAGGGCCCGCCAGACATGCATCAGCGTCTGCCGGAACAGCTCGACGATGCGACCCTCATCCTGGGTCTCGACCACGATCAACGGCGTGTTGGCGCGGATCAGCGCGCTCAGGTCCTGCAGTTCGCTCATGGCGGTTCGATCCTTCGGGGGCGCCACGATAGCAAAGGCCGGGGGCACTGGTTCAGCACGGCTCTACCTTCCGTCACCATCGGCGGTGTACGCTCGGGGCACGTACCCGGAAGCGAGGCTGGCATGAAGACGATCCTGGTGGCCGGTTCCAAGGGCGGGGTGGGCAAGACCACCATCGCCACCCACCTGGCCGCGTACGCGGCATTGCAAGGCAAGGCCACGGTGATCGCCGATGCCGACCCGCAGGGCTCCAGCACCCGCTGGGCACAGCGCCGGGCCGGGCTGGAAAGCGCGGTGCTGCCGATCGACGTGTACCGCAAGAAGCAATGGGCGCAGAAGCTGCCCGACGGTACCGATACCGTGGTGATCGATGCACCGGCCGGCGCGCTGGCCGACGATATCCCGCATTTCCTCGACGCTGCCGATGCCGTGGTGGTGCCGGTGCTGCCCTCGGCACTGGACATCGAAGCCATCGTCGGCTTCCTCAACAGCCTGGCCCAGGTACCGCGCGTGCACAGCCGCAAGCTGCCGGTCGGGCTGGTGCTGAACCGCACCAAGCCCTGGACCCAGACCTCGCAGCAGGCCCTGCAGATGCTGGCTGACTGGCCTTATCCGGTGGTCGCCCAGCTGCGCGACAGCCAGAGCTATGTGGTCATGACCGGCCTGGGCCGCAGTCTTTTCGATTACCGCTCCGCCCAGGTGCGCGAGCACCAGGCCGACTGGGAACCCCTGTTGTCCTGGCTGAAGCTGTAACAGCCGTAGGTCTCCATCCCTTCATTGGAATCCCGCAATGCGCGAACTGATCCTGCTCCGCCACGCCCACGCCGAACCGGCCACCACCGGCCAGGCCGACCTCGACCGGCCGTTGTCGCCGGTGGGGCTCGCTGAAGCCGAAGCCGCCGGCAAGTGGCTGAAGGAGAACAACCTGCTGCCGGACTGCGTGCTGTGTTCACCGTCGCGGCGGACCCGCGAAACCCTGGAAGCGGTGATGGCAGCCATCGGCTATGTCGAAAAGCGCCTGGAAGACCGCATCTACGAGGCCACCCCCGGCACCCTGGCCGCGCTGGTGGACGAGCGCCGTGACCTGGACCGGGTGCTGATCGTCGGCCACAACCCCGGGCTGGAGCAGCTGGTGGCGCTGATGACCGATGGCACCAGCAGTGATTACCGTGGCATGCCGCCGGGCGGCGTGGCCGTGCTCGGGTTCGCCCGCGAGGCGACGATCGAGCCGGGCGTGGCCAGCCTGAACGCCTTCTGGTGGCCGTGAGCCGATGAGGTTGGCGTTGCCGGGCCGCTGTCTGCTGCCAGTCGTTCTGGCGATCGGCCCGGCCTGGGCTGCCGCACCGCCACCGACCGCGCTGCCGGCGGTCGTGGCCGAACCGCCGCGTACGCTGCAGCTGGATGTGGTGCGCTCGCAGATCGGTTTCGAAGTCCGCACCCGCTTCGGCCAGCGCATCGAGGGCGTGTTCCCCCGTTTCGAGGGGCGTATCGAAGTGCTGTCCGATGGCCGCCACCAGGTCCACCTGAAGATGTTCACCCGCACCGTGGAGATTCCCGGCAAGGACCGCTATACCGGCTGGATGCGCGGCCCCGAGTTCTTCGACGCCGGTCGTTACCCGTTCGTGGAGTTCGACTCGCTGCCGTACTGGCCGGAGACGGTTGCCGAGGGCGGCGGTATCGACGGCCGGTTGACCCTGCGCGGGGTCAGCCATCCGGAGACGCTCAAGGTCGAGAAAGCGGAATGTGCCCGACCCGGCTATGATTGCGACGTCGTCAGCCGCGGTACCGTGCAACGAGGTCGGTATGGCATGGACAGCTGGCAGCTTGCCTTGAGTGACCGAGTGACTTTCGTATTGCGTGCGCGCCTCAGCGAGGCGCCGAAACCGTGAATCCTTTGCTGCGTGTATTGGCGCTGGCAACCGTGTTGCTGGGCAGCGGCTGCGCGTCGCTGTCGCATGCCCAGCGTGATCGCGCCGAGGCGATTGCCGTGCAGGCGCGCTCGACGCAGGTCGATTGCCAGCAGGCCGACCGCTGCGCGCTGGATTCGCCCCTGCGGGCACTGGCCGGCCGGGCGTTCAGCGAATCGACCCCGGACCAGCCGCGGCACTACGCCACCCTGCTGGACGAGGGCGAAGGTGCGCTGGTCGCGCGCCTGAACCTGCTGCGCAGCGCCACCCGCAGCATCGACCTGCAGACCTACATCTTCGACAAGGACGACAGCGCCCGCCTGGTCATCGACGAGCTGCTGGCGGCATCGCGGCGCGGGGTGAAGGTGCGGTTGCTGATCGACCAGCTTTCGGCGATCTCCGACCTGCAGATCCTCGGCGCACTGGCCGGTGCCCACGAGAACTTCCAGCTGCGGGTCTACAACCCGACCTTCGGCAAGGCCCGTCTGAACTACTTCGACTATGCCGGCAGCGTGCTGTGCTGCTTCCGCCGCTTCAACCAGCGCATGCACAACAAGCTGCTGGTGGTTGACGATGCGATCGGCGTGGTCGGTGGGCGCAACTACCAGGACGACTATTACGACTGGGACCGCGAATACAACTTCCGCGACCGTGACGTGCTGATCGCCGGCCCCGAAGCACGCGCGATGGCGGCCAACTTCGATGCCTTCTGGCGCGCGCAGCGCAGCGTGCCGGCCGAGCGCCTGAACGATGTCGGCCGTACCCTGCTCAAGCAGGGCGTGCCGCTGCTGCCGCCGGCGCAGTTCCGCAGGCCCGAGCGGGTGGAGCGGGTCAGCGAGGAAGCCAACGACGTCGCCTTCGTCACCCGTTCGTTCGTGGATACCGCCCTGCCGGTCGCCTCGGTGCGCTATGTGGCCGATCTGCCGCGCAAGCACCGGCGTGAGCGCGCCGACGCCCCACTGGCCGGGCAGCATGTCACCGAGCCGCAGCTGGATGCACTGATCTCCAGTGCGCAGCACGAAGTGATCCTGCAGACACCCTACCTGGTGCTGTCCAAGCCGGCACAGAAACTGTTCCGCGAGCTGCGCAAGCGCCCGCAGCCGCCGCGCGTGGTGGTATCCAGCAACAGCCTGGCCGCCACCGACAACCCGATCGTGTATGCGCTGTCCTACAAGTACAAGCGGCGCAACATGCGCGAGCTGGGCTTCAACATCTTCGAATTCAAGCCGTTCCCGCTGGATGCCCCGGTCGACTACCGCAACCTGCTGCCCGACCCGATCGCAGCGCCGGGCAGCGATACCGGCCGCAATCCGCTGCTCGGTGGCAGCGCGGCGGGCAGCAATGCCGGTGGCGGTAGTGGTGGTGATGCGGTGGCCGCTGCGGATGTGGACGACCGGCCGGCGCGGGTGATCCATCCGCGTACCGGCAGTGCGTATGAGAATGCCCGTGCGCGCCGGCGTGCTGCCGGCAGCGAAGTCGAGACCCGCCTGCTGCGTACCGAAACGCGCCCCTCGTTCCTGGGCAGCAAGGCGGTCAACAAGCCGCTGCCGGTCACCCGCAAGGGCGCGCGCATGGGCCTGCATGCCAAGTCGCTGGTGGTCGACCGCCGCATCGGCGTGGTCGGCACCCATAACTTCGATCCGCGCAGCGAGAACTACAACACCGAAGGCGCGGTGATCATCGACGATCCGGCCTTCGCCGAGCAGCTGGCCCAGAGCATCCTGCGCGATACCCACCCGCAGAACTCCTGGACGGTGGCGCCGCGTGCCAAGCCGCCGGTCCTGTCCGGCCTGAACTACAGCGTCGGCAAGGCCTCCGAGGCGCTGCCGATCCTCGACTTCTGGCCGTGGCGCTACGCCACCGACTACGAATTCAAGCCCGGCCCGGACTGCCCGCAGCCACTGCCGCGGCAGAGCGCCGATTTCCACCGTTGCTATGTCGCGGTGGGCGACTTCCCCGAGGTCAATGTCGGGCCGAAGTGGCTGCTGGTGCGCATGCTGACCGCATTCGGCGCCGGCCTCGTTCCCATCCTCTGAAGGTAGCCGCATGACCCAGGTATTCCGCGAAGCCGTTTCCATCGAGCAGCTCAACGCACTCAGCCGCAATACCGCCATCGATACCCTCGGCATCGTCTTCAGCGCCGCTGGCGAGGACTGGCTGCAGGCGACCATGCCGGTGGATGAGCGCACCCGCCAGCCGTACGGCATCCTGCACGGTGGCGCCTCGGTGGTGCTGGCCGAAACCCTGGGCAGCAGCGCCGGCAACCTCTGCGTGGATACCGCCAAGCAGGTCTGCGTGGGCCTGGAGATCAACGCCAACCACGTACGCGCCGTGCGTTCGGGTACGGTCACCGGCACCGCGCGCGCGGTGCACGTGGGCCGCAGCACCCAGCTGTGGGAAATCCGCATCGAGGACGAGCAGGGCCGGCTGGTCTGCATCTCGCGGCTGACCCTGGCCGTGGTGGCGGCCGGGCACGGTTGAGCCGTCGCGGCATCGGTGACGGCGGCGGAACCCAGCGTTCCCCGCCGATGGCCGCCGTCAATGAGACTTATGGCCGAATTCGGCTGGCAGCGATGGCAGCCCTCCGGTATCGTGCGTGGATGACTTCCCCCACTCCGGCCCCCCGCGGCGGCGTGGCGCGTGTGTGCCGTTACCTGTACCGCGTACCGCTGCTGTTGGTCCACATCACCGTGTTCCTGCCGCTGATCCTGATCGGCATGCTTCCGCCATGGGGCGAGCTGCGCGTGGGCGATGCCACCTTCGGCGCCAAGGTAGTGAACTGGTGGCAGGGCGGCCTGATGTGGATCTTCGGCTTCCGCCTGTCGCGCGTCGGCCAGCCGCTGCCGGGCGCAGTGCTGTTCGTCGCCAACCATGTCAGCTGGGTCGATATCTCCATCCTGCACAGCCAGCGCATGATGGGCTTTGTCGCCAAGCGCGAGATCGCCAGCTGGCCGGTGGTCGGTTGGCTTGCCGCGCGCGGCCAGACCATTTTCCACCAGCGTGGCAACACCGAATCGCTCGGTGGGGTGATGCAGGTGATGGCCGACCGCCTGCGCGCCGGCAAGGCGGTAGGCGTGTTCCCGGAAGGGCGTACCCGCGGCGGCCACGACGTTGGCCCGTTCCATGCGCGCATCTTCCAGGCCGCCGTCGAAACCAGCGTGCCGGTGCAGCCGGTGGCGCTGATCTACGGCGTGCGCGGGGATGCACAGACCATCGTGGCCTTCGGCCCGGGCGAGAGTTTCTTCGCCAATTTCCTGCGCCTGCTCGGTGAGCCGGCGCGGCATACCGAAGTGCATTTCCTGGAGCCGATCGGCACCCAGGACCTGGAAGGCCGTCGGCGCATCGCGGAAACTTCGCGCGCGCGCATCGTGGCGGCCATGAGCGGGGATTGAGGCGAGGGTGGCCGTGTCTCCGCCACCGACCCTCGACGCTGATGCGCCGATGCTCACCGCGTCCGACTATCAGCCGCCGCGCTGGCTGCGCAATCCGCACCTGCAGTCGATGCTCAGCTCCAGCCGCATGCGCCTGCAGCGCGGCCTGCTGCTGCTGGCCGCCACCGGCGCGGTCAGCGAGGAGCTGATCCTCGATGGTGGCGAAGGTGTGCGCCTGCAGGGCTGGCACAGCCATGTCGAAGGGCGCGAACCGCGCGGCATCGCATTGCTGCTGCATGGCTGGGAGGGCAGCGCCGAATCCAGCTACATGCGCATGGCCGCTGCCCGCATGCTGGAGCAGGGGTTCGACGTGGTGCGGTTGAATTTCCGCGACCACGGCAACACCCATCACCTCAATCCCGGCATCTTCCACTCCAACCTCATCGACGAAGTGGTGCATGCCGCAGGCGATGTCGCCCAGCGCTGGCCCGATCTGCCGCTGGTTGCAGCCGGCTATTCACTGGGCGGCAACTTCGTGCTGCGGCTGGCCCTGCGCGCGCCGGCCGCCGGTGTACCGCTGCAGCACGTGGCCGCGGTCTGCCCGGTGCTCGACCCCGGGCTGACCATGGAGAACATCGAGAACGGCCCGGCGATGTACGACTGGTACTTCCGCCGCAAGTGGGCCGGCTCGCTGCGGCGCAAGCGCGATCTGTTCCCCGAACTGAGCGACTGCGACGACCGTGTGCTGAACATGGACATCCGTTCGCTGACCGCCTGGCTGGTCGAGCGGCACACCACGTTCGGTTCGTTGCAGGCCTATTTCGATGGCTACTCCATCGCCGGCGACCGCCTGTCCACGCTGCAGGTACCTGCTGACATCCTGATGGCGCAGGACGATCCGGTGATCCCCTACGCGACCTTCCGCGATTGGCAGCTGCCGCAGCAGGCGCGGCTGGAAACCGCCTGCTGGGGCGGCCACTGTGGCTTCCTGGAAAACTGGCGCGGCGATGGGTTCTCCGAGCGCTGGGTCGCACAGCGCCTGCGGCGGGTCCTGCCGGGCTGAACCGGCACCGGCGCGCGGCCCGCTACAATGCGGGTTTGACCTTGAACCGGACGGCCATGCAAGACCAGATCCTCCAAGCGTTGCGCCAGAACGATGCCGGCCAGGCCGTGCAGCTGGCCCAGGCGTGGACCCGTGACGAACCCGGCAAGGCCGAGGCCCACCGCTGGCTGGCGCTTGCGCTGCAGCAGCAGGGCCAGGCCGAGGCCGCAATGGAGGCGTTGCAGCAGGCGCTGCAGCTGGCCCCCGATGATGCGCAGCTGCACCTGCAGCACGCCGGCCTGCTGCTGGCACTGCGCCAGTTCGACGGGGCCGATGAAGCCCTGCTGCGCACCACCGGGCTGGACCCCAACGCCTTCCCGGCCTACCTGATGCAGGCGCACCTGGCGGTGGGCCGCAACGATTTCGACGAGGCCCAGCGGCTGTCGACCCTGGCCTCGCGGCTGGAGCCGGACCATCCGGAACTGCTGACCATCGATGGCATGGTCGCGCTGCGCCGCGGCGACGCCGACCGTGCGCTGGCCCTGCTGTCGGCGGCCAGCCAGGCGCTACCGGACGATACCCGCGTGCTGTACGCACTGGGCTTTGCCTATCTGGGCAAGGACATGCTGGCGTTTGCCGAGCAGGCGTTCCGTCGCGTGCTGGCGTTGAACCCGAAGATGTCCTCGCTGCACGGCATGGTGGTGCAGCTGGCCTTGCGCCAGGGCAACGTGGAGGCCGCCGCCGAGGCAATGCAGCAGGCGCTGCAGGAGCCGGAGCTGGACGTGCCGCCGATGCGCCGCCTGGCCGGCGAACTGGCACTGCGCAGTGGCCAGCCGCTGCAGGCGCTGGAGCACCTGCTGCCGCTGCTGCAATCGCTGCAGGGTGATCGCCAGGTGCTGCAGCTGCTGCTGATGTCCTGGCAGCGCCTGGGCCGCGAAGATGAAGCCCGCACACGCCTGGATGACGCTCTGGAAAGCAATGACCAGCTGCATGACCTGTGGCTGGCACGACTGGCCGTGGAAGACGTCGGCAGTGCCGGCGCCGTAGCCGTCGTGGAGCGCTGGATGGCAGCGATGCCTGGCCACCTGCCGGCGCTGGAAGCGCGCATGCGCCTGCATGACATGGCCGGCGAGCATGAGCAGGGCGAAGCCATCGCCGAGCGCATCACCACCCTGGAACCGGGCCGCGTCAGCGGTGAAAGCCGTCGCGTCGAGGGGCTGCTGCAGCGTGACCCGGCCGCCGCCGTGGAGCGCGTGCAGGCCCTGATCGCACAGGCACCGGAGGGACACCGCGCGGATCTGCGGACCTGGCTGGGCGAGATCCAGGATCGCGCCGGGCAGCCGGAAGAAGCGCTGCGTACGTGGATGGCGCTGCAGACCGACCAGGCTTCGCAGCGGCTGCCGTTGCCGCCGCAGGCCAAGGCACCGCCGAGCTGGCCGGAGATGGCCAGCATCGACGAAGCGACGCGCGACAGCGGCTCGGCGCCGATCTTCCTGTGGGGCGCCCCGGGTTCGGGCGTGGAGCGGGTGGCAACCGGCCTGGCCGCTGCCAGCCCGGTGCTGCGCAGTGATCGTTACACCGCCACGCCACCGGACGATGCCTTCCAGAACTACAACACGCTGCAGGACCTGGCGTCGGGCGTGCTGAGCCCGGAACGCCTGGTCGAGCGTTGGCGCGAGCACCTGCCCGCCCGCGGCCTGGAAAGTGACACCGTGATCGACTGGCTGCTGTGGTGGGACAACGCGCTGTTGTGGGCATTGCGCCCGCAGCTGCCGCAGGGTCGCCTGCTGCTGGTGCTGCGCGACCCGCGCGACATGCTGCTGGACTGGATCGCCTATGGTGCCGCCGCGCCGCTGGCGATGACCTCGATGGCCGAAGCCAGCCAGTGGCTGGTGCGTTCGCTGACCCAGATCGCCGCGCTGCACGAGGAAGACCTGTATCCGCACGTGCTGCTGCGCATCGACGACATCGGCAACGATGCGCATGCGATGGCCGACCTGCTGGGCCGCGTGTTCGGGCGTCCGATGCCGCCGGCTGCACAGCTGGGTGCACCGCGCCTGCCTGCCGGCCACTGGCGCAGGTATCGCGACGTGATGGGCGCCGCTTTCGCCCAGCTCACCCCGGTCGCGGTGCGCTTGGGTTACCCGGAAGAGTGAGGAGCATCTGATGCAACTGAGCAGTCACAGCCTGGTCAACGGTGCGCCGATCGACCGTGAGTTCGCCGCCGGCGATGCCGCCGGCTTCGCCCCCGACCGCAACCCGCACCTGGCCTGGAGCGGCGTGCCCGATGGCACCCGCTCGTTCCTGCTGGTGTGCGTGGACCCGGACGTGCCAACGGTGCCGGAGACGGTCGGCCGCGATGACATGAGCGTGCCGCGCGATCAGCCGCGCGGCGATTTCGTGCACTGGGTGATGGCCGACATTCCGGCCTCGGTGCAGGAGATCGCCGCTGGCAGCTGCAGCGATGGTTTCGTGGTGAAGGGCAAGACCGCGCCGGCCGGCCCGGCCGGCAGCCGCCAGGGCCTGAATGATTTCACCGGCTGGTTCGCCGGCAATCCGGACATGGCCGGTGATTACCTCGGCTACGACGGCCCGTACCCGCCGTTCAACGACGAGCGCGTGCACCGCTACTTCTTCCGCGTGTTTGCGCTGGATGTGGCCACGCTGTCGTTGCCGGAACGCTTCACCGCCGCCGATGCGTACCGTGCAATGCACGGCCACGTACTGGCCGAAGCGGCGCTGCACGGCACCTATACGTTGAACCCGGCGTTGGCCTGATAACAGCCTTCGGGTAGTGCCGGCCGCTGGCCGGCATCCGCTGTACGTGGCAGCCGGCCAGCGGCCGGCTCTACCCACCAGCGAAGAAGGGCGGCCAGTGGCCGCCCTCTTCATTTCGCCGGCTGCGGCGCGGGTTTGAACACCAGCACTTCGCCCTTGGCATTGCGCACGACCAATGCACCGGTGTCGTCCAACGCGAGGGTGGGTGCGGTATCGCGACCGTGAAACAGCGTTTCGGCTCGCCGTTCCTGCGCATCCACCTTGGGATTGATGCACAGCGCGGTGGTCCGGATGCCGCTCTCCAGGATCAGCCGGTCGTCCTGCAGGTGGTAATGACTGCTGGCCTGGTTGCACAGGTTCAACTCGCTCATGTAGCCGGGCTGGAAGCGCAGCGTGTACGGCGCCCGGCCCCTGACGAACAACGCGTCGATACGCTTGCCCTGCGCGTCGGTGGCGCGCGTGAGCTGCCACGGATGGGCTTCAAGCTGGTCGGTGGTGGGTGTGCTGGCGGCGCGTGCACTGCTGCCAATGCCAATGCCGATGGCCAGCCAGGCCAGTGTGAGCATGTACGTCCGTTTCATGCCGATCTCCCTGATGCATGTGGGTAGTGCCGGCCGCTGGCCGGCATGTTCCGCAGGTCGCCTGAGCTGTGTGCAGCCGCCGGCCAGCGGCCGGCCCTACCCACAACGAAGAAGGGCGACCTCGCGGCCGCCCTTCTGCATTACTTCTTCTCGATGGCCGACTCGACCACCATGTCCAGCACGTACGCCTGCGACGGCGCATCGGCCGGCGGGTTCTTCACTTCGTAGCGCTTCACGCGCACCACGTTGCGCACGCCGTCTTCGTGGGTGTAACCCTCGATGTTGCCGTAGAAGTTCTCGAACTTGCCCGGCTCGCCCTGCTTCAGGCCCTTGTCGTCGAACTTCACTTCGCGCACCTGCAGGCACTGGTAATCCGGGATCAGCGGGTGCGAGCACTTCTCGGTCTTCGCAGCCACTTCCAGGAACACGGTTTCGCCGGCGCCGCCATAGCGCGTTTCAGCGGTCGGTTCCGGGTTGAACACCAGCACGTCGCCCTTGGCGGTGGTCAGGGTCAGCACGCCGTTGGCATCCTGTTCGGCCTTCAGTTCGCCCTGCAGACGGCTGGAGACGGCTTCGTCCAGCGCCATCAGCGCCTTGTCAGTGCAGGCCATCATGGTCGAGGCCATCGCGCTCACGCTCAGCTTGCCATCGGCCAGGGTGTAACCGCCGCCCATGCGGTTGCAGGTGTTGCTGACCGACAGGCGGCCATCAACGAAGTCCAGGGTGACCGGCTTGTCTTCGCGGGCGAACAGCGCATCGATGCGCTTGCCATCGGCCGCGGTGGCCTGCTGCAGCAGCCAGTGCTGGCTCTGCAGGCGCTGCGCATCCAGGTGTGCCAGCGCCTTCTGGTCGCCGGCCTTGGCCGCGGCCGGGGCCAGATCGTCACCGCCGGTACCGGCCGGGGCAGGGGTCTGGCTGCAGGCGGCCAGCAGGGCCAGCGGGAGGAGCAGGGTGAGCTTGCGGTTCATGGTGATTCTCCTTGGGGAACCGAGGGGGAAACGGAGCGGGGCCGGCAACGGGGTTCCCCTGCCCCGGCGCTGTTCAGCTGCCGGATGGCAACCACAGCAGCAATGCAGCGCCCAGGGCGATGCGGTAAATCGCGAACGCCGTGAAGCGATGCGACTTGATGTAGCCCATCAACCACTTCACTACGACGAAGCCGGTGATGGCTGCGGCAAGGAAGGCCACGCCAACGTCGGTCCAGTTCTCGCTGCCCAGATTCCCTTCCTTGGCCAGTTCCAGGAAGGTGTAGGCGCTGGCGGCGAACATGGTGGGAATGCCGACCAGGAACACGAACTCGGCAGCGGCCGCGCGGCGGCTCAGGCCCAGCAGCATGGCCAGGAAGATCGCCGAGGCCGAGCGCGAGGTACCGGGGAACACGCCGGCCAGCACCTGCGCCAGGCCAACACCGATGGCCACCGTCCAGGTCACCTGGTCGCGATCGGGCAGGCGCGCGGTATAGGCCTCCACCAGCAGCATCCAGATGCCGCCGATGATCAGCGCCCAGGCCACCGGGCTGACGGTTTCCGGCAGCGACCAGCCGGCCTTGCGCACCACCAGGCCGACTACTGCGGTTACCAGGAAGGCCGCGCCGAGCTTGAACACGTACTCGCGGTTCTCGCGCTGGCCGAAGCCGGTGGCCAGCTGCAGCAGGCGCTGGCGGAACACCAGCACCACGGCCAGGATCGCACCGGCCTGGATGATGATGTTGAAGAAGTCCGATCGTGCGCCCAGCCAGTGCTGGGCGATCAGCAGGTGGCCGGTGCTGGAGATCGGCAGGAATTCGGTCAAGCCTTCGAGGATGCCCAGCAGCAGGGCGGAGAGCAGGTCGGACATGGACGGTGCGGGCGCTGGCGGCGGAAGAAGCCCGAGAGAATAGACGATCCACGCCGCACCAAACGGGTGCGTGCGGTAATCCGCGCACCCGTTTGGTGCATGTGCGTCTGCACCGCGCTGGGGCAGGCGCTTTGAAATCAACAACTTGTGAAGGCCGAAAAGTTGGCACGGTCGTTGCTGTACCTCAGCAGGCATTCATTCCCATCCGAGGTCGTACCGATGTCCGTGGAAAACGTTGAGAAGCTGATCAAGGACAACCAGATCGAGTTCGTCGATCTGCGTTTCGTCGACATGCGTGGCGTCGAGCAGCACGTCACCTTCCCGGTCAGCATCATCGAGCCGTCGCTGTTCGAAGAAGGCAAGATGTTCGATGGCAGCTCGATCGCCGGCTGGAAGGGCATCAACGAATCGGACATGGTGCTGCTGCCCGATACCGCCAGCGCCTACGTCGACCCGTTCTATGCCGATCCGACCATCGTGATCAGCTGCGACATCCTCGACCCGGCCACCATGCAGCCGTACGGCCGCTGCCCGCGCGGCATCGCCAAGCGCGCCGAGGCCTACCTGAAGTCCTCGGGCATCGCCGAAACCGCGTTCTTCGGCCCGGAGCCGGAATTCTTCATCTTCGATTCGGTCCGCTTCGCCAATGAAATGGGCAACACCTTCTTCAAGGTCGATTCGGAAGAAGCCGCCTGGAACAGCGGCGCCAAGTACGACGGCGCCAACAGCGGCTACCGTCCGGGCGTGAAGGGCGGTTACTTCCCCGTTCCGCCGACCGACACCCTGCACGACCTGCGTGCGGAGATGTGCAAGACCCTGGAACAGGTCGGCATCGAAGTGGAAGTGCAGCACCACGAAGTGGCCACCGCCGGCCAGTGCGAGATCGGCACCAAGTTCAGCACCCTGGTGCAGAAGGCCGACGAACTGCTGCGGATGAAGTACGTCATCAAGAACGTCGCCCACCGCAACGGCAAGACCGTCACCTTCATGCCCAAGCCGATCGTCGGCGACAACGGCAGCGGCATGCACGTGCACCAGTCGCTGTCCAAGGGCGGCACCAACCTGTTCTCCGGTGACGGCTACGGCGGCCTGAGCCAGCTGGCACTGTGGTACATCGGCGGCATCTTCAAGCATGCCAAGGCCATCAACGCCTTCGCCAACTCGGGCACCAACAGCTACAAGCGCCTGGTGCCGGGCTTCGAAGCCCCGGTGATGCTGGCCTACTCGGCGCGCAACCGTTCGGCCTCGTGCCGCATTCCGTGGGTGTCCAACCCGAAGGCGCGCCGCATTGAAATGCGCTTCCCCGATCCGATCCAGTCGGGCTACCTGACCTTCACCGCGCTGATGATGGCCGGCCTGGACGGCATCAAGAACCAGATCGACCCGGGCGCACCGAGCGACAAGGATCTGTACGACCTGCCGCCGGAAGAAGAGAAGCTGATCCCGCAGGTCTGCTCCTCGCTGGACCAGGCGCTGGAAGCGCTGGACAAGGACCGCGAGTTCCTCAAGGCCGGTGGCGTGATGAGCGATGACTTCATCGACGGTTACATCGCGCTGAAGATGCAGGAAGTGACCAAGTTCCGCGCGGCGACCCACCCGCTGGAATACCAGCTGTACTACGCCAGCTGACCGGCTGCGATGGCGGTGGGTAACCCCTCCCACCCGCCGCCATCGCATCCGTCTTTGCGGCTGGGGAGCCGCAGGGCGGGCTCCGGCCCGCCGTGGTAGAGCGGACCGTTGGTCCGCTGCATTGGAAACGCGGGCCCTTGGCCCGCAGATCCAGGGGCAAGAGAGAGACCGGACACGCGACATGGGCCGCCCTCCCTCCCGCGTCGGCCGTGCAAGGAGAGAGGCACGGCTGTCCCGGCCCGATTCGTGTCCGGTGCAACAGCCACGGCCATCACCACGATGGCCCGTGGTTGCCTGATGCCATCGCGCGTTCGCGCGCTGGCCCCATCCACCATCGGGACATGCGCATGAAACTGATCTCCGCCATCATCCGACCGTTCAAGCTCGACGAGGTCCGCGAGGCCCTGTCCGATGCCGGCGTGTCGGGCATCACCGTGACCGAAGTGAAAGGCTTCGGCCGCCAGAAGGGCCACACCGAGCTGTATCGCGGTGCCGAGTACGTTGTCGACTTCCTGCCCAAGATCAAGATCGAAACCGTGGTCACCGACGAACGTGCCGACGCAGTGATCGAAGCGATCCAGTCGTCTGCAGGCACCGGCAAGATCGGCGACGGCAAGATCTTCGTGACCGCTGTCGAGCAGGTCATCCGCATCCGCACCGGCGAAATCGGCGCCGACGCGCTGTAAGCCCCCTTCCGGAGACTCCCCCATGAAGATGCGCCTTTTCACCGGGTGGCAAGCCCGGTTCCATCTGGTGTGCCTGCTGATGCTGTTCAGTGCGCTGGCCGCCGGTGTCTGGCCAGGCAGTGCACATGCCCAGGCCCAGGTCACGCCGCTGCAGAGCGAAGCCGTGGCCGTCGAGCCCTTGCAGGACCCGACGGCCGCTGCGCCTGCGGCTGCCGAAGCAGTGGCCGCGCCCGCCTATGACCACGGCGACGTCGCCTGGATGCTCACCTCCACCCTGCTGGTGCTGCTGATGGTGGTACCGGGCCTGGCCCTGTTCTACGGCGGCCTGGTGCGTTCGAAGAACGTGCTGTCGGTGCTCAGCCAGATCCTGGTGGTGTTCTCGCTGGTGCTGCTGTTGTGGGTGGCCTATGGCTACAGCGCAGTGTTCAGCGCCGGCAATCCGTTCTTCGGCTCGTTCACCGAATTCGCCTTCCTCAAGGGCTTCACCCCGGAGTCGGTGGGCAACACGCCGATCAAGGGATTGCCGGACTACCTGTTCGTCGCCTTCCAGTCGACCTTCGCCGGCATCACCACCGCGCTGATCGTCGGTGCCTTCGCCGAGCGCATCAAGTTCCGCGCGGTGCTGCTGTTCTCGGCGCTGTGGTTCACCCTCAGCTACATCCCGATGGCGCACATCGTCTGGGGCGGCGGCTACCTGGGCGAACTGGGCGCGATCGATTTCGCTGGTGGCACCGTGGTGCACATCAACGCCGGCGTGGCCGGTCTGGTGGCTGCATGGTTCGTCGGCAAGCGGCTGGGCTACGGGCAGACCGCGTTGAAGCCGCACAACGTGCCGTTCACCTATATCGGCGCGATGCTGCTGTGGGTCGGCTGGTTCGGCTTCAATGCCGGTTCTGCCGCCGCCGCCGACACCGTCGCCTCGCTGGCCTTCCTCAACACTGTGCTGGCCACCGCTGCAGCGGTGCTGGGCTGGACGCTGGTGGAAGCGATCAGCAAGGGCAAGCCGTCGGCACTGGGCGCGGCCTCGGGTGCGGTGGCAGGCCTGGTTGGCATCACCCCGGCGTGCGGTACCGTCGGCCCGCTCGGCGCGATCGTCATCGGCCTGGTTGCCGGCGTGGTCTGCGTGTGGGGCGTGACCGGCCTCAAGCGTCTGCTGAAGGTGGACGACACCGCCGACGTGTTCGGTGTGCATGGCGTGGGCGGCATCGTCGGTGCGATCCTCACCGGTGTGTTCAGCGCGCAGTCGCTGGGCGGCACCAAGGCCGATCTGGATATCGGCCACCAGGTGTGGGTGCAGGTGGTCAGCGTCGGCCTCACCGTGCTGTGGTCGGCCGTGGTGACCGCAGCCATCCTGCTGCTGGTCAAGGTGGTGGTCGGCCTGCGGGTGACCGAGGAGGCCGAGCGTACCGGCCTGGATGTGACCTCGCATGGTGAATCGGCCTACGAGGCCTGATGCATCTACATGGTGGGTGCCGACCGTTGGTCGGCACTGCACCTGCTCTGGTAGGTGCCAAGCTTGCTTGGCACTGCTCCTGCGCTGGACTGCTCCTGCTCTGGTGGGTGCCGACCGTTGGTCGGCACTGCATCTACTCTGGTAGTTGCCAAGCTTGCTTGGCACTGCTCCTGCGCTGGATTGCTCCCGCTCTGGTGGGTGCCGACCGTTGGTCGGCACGGTCGGTGGCCCAGCCACGCATGGCGTGGCTCTACTCCTGCTCTGGTGGGTGCCGACCGTTGGTCGGCACGGTCGGTAGCCCAGCCACGCATGGCGTGGCTCTACTCCCGCTCTGGTGGGTGCCGACCGTTGGTCGGCACGGTCGGTGGCCCAGCCACGCATGGCGTGGCTCTACTGCATCGTCCGGGCTTATCGCGCACAATCGGGGCATGCACCCGATCCGCACTTCCCTGATGCTCTCGGCCTGCCTGCTGCTGGCCGCCTGTGCCTCCACGCCGCAGGAAACCCGCAACCCGCTTGCCACCTGGGTGCCGTCGCCGAACCAGAACGCGCGCACGCCGGTCATCATCGTCATCCACCACACCGAGCAGAAATCGGTGCAGCAGAGCCTGCACACGCTGCGTACCGCCAACAGCGGCGGGCGGGTCAGTGCGCATTATCTGATCGGCGCCGATGGCCATCGCTACCAGCTGGTGGCCGATGAGCGCCGCGCCTGGCACGCCGGCTCCGGGCGCTGGGGCACCATCACCGACCTCAACTCCGCGTCCATCGGCATCGAGCTGGACAATGACGGCCGTACGCCCTTCAGCCCCGCGCAGATCGAAGCGCTGATCGTGCTGCTGCGCGACCTCACTGACCGGCTCAACATCCCACCGCGACAGGTGATCGGTCACGCCGACCTGGCGCCGACGCGCAAGGAAGATCCCAGCCGCTTCTTCCCGTGGCAACAGTTGGCCGAAGCCGGTTTCGGCGTGTGGCCGCGCGCTGCCGATGGTGCTGCGCCGGAAGGATTCGATGCATGGGCCGCGCTGGCGCGCTTCGGTTATCCGCTCGACAACCGCGAAGCAGCGGTACGGGCGTTCCACCGCCGTTTCCGTGGCAGCGACACCCTGCCGAAAGTCCTCGACGCCGAAGACGCGCGCATCCTGCATTCGCTGTTGCTGCAGACCCCGTAGCCGGTAGCGCCGGGCCATGCCCGGCGAGCGCACCGCGCGGGATCCGCTTCTCGCCGGGCATGGCCCGGCGCTACCCAAGGTTGCCGCGCCACCATCGGCCCCACTACATTGCGACGATGATCACTGTTACGTCGCCGCGCGCGCTCCTCACTTTCTTGGCCGTTGCCCTGCTTGCCGGCTGCGCCACCACGGGCACCCGGCCTGAAGCGCCGGCCGCTGCCAAGCCCGCTGCCGCCACCTACGCCAAGGTCGACTGGAAGGCTCTCCCGGCCGTGACCGATGCCGACCTGCAGGCCGGCTTCGCCGCTTGGCGCAGCAGCTGCACCCGCCTGAAGAACGATGCGACCTGGGCCAAGCCCTGCGCGACCGCCAGCACCGTGTCCGACAAGGACGCCAGCGCGATCCGCGCATTCCTGCAGCGCGATCTCGATGTCTATTCCCTGCGCGCCGGCGGCCATCGCGCCGACGGCCTGATCACCGGCTACTACGAACCCATCTATCCGGGCAGCCTCACCCGTACCGACACCGCCACCGTGCCGGTGTACGGCACACCCGATGATCTGGTGGTGGTGCAGCTGGACAGCGTCTATCCCGAACTGAAGGGCAAGCGCCTGCGCGGTCGCGTGGAGGGCAAGGTGCTCAAGCCCTACGACGATGCCGGCAGCATCGCCAGCAAGGGGGCCAAGGCGCCGGTGCTGGCCTGGCTGACCGATCCGATGGACCTGCAGCTGCTGCAGATCCAGGGTTCGGGGCGGGTGCGCCTGGCCGATGGCAAGCAGGTGCGGCTGGCCTATGCCGAACAGAACGGCCATCCCTATCGCGCGATCGGCCGCTGGCTGGTGGAGCAGGGCGAGCTGAAGAAGGAAGACGTCACCATGGACGCGATCCGCGCGTGGGCGAAGGCACATCCGACGCGCGTACCGGAACTGCTGCGCAGCAATCCCAGCTACGTGTTCTTCGTGCGCAGCGCGGACAGCCCGGAAGGTCCGCGCGGTTCGTTGAACGTGCCGCTGACCGCCGGCTACAGCGTGGCGGTGGATCGCACCGTGGTGCCGCTGGGCAGCCTGCTGTGGCTGTCCACCACGCGCCCGGACGGCACGCCGGTGGTACGCCCGGTGGCCGCGCAGGACACCGGTGGCGCCATTGCCGGCGAGGTACGTGCCGATCTGTACTGGGGCAGCGGCGATGCCGCCGGCAAGCTGGCCGGCGACATGAAGCAGCAGGGCAACCTGTGGCTGCTGTGGCCGAAGGGTGTGGCGTTGCCGCAGTAGGTCAGCAGGGGTCAGATCCCCCTCCGCAGGAAAGGGATCTGACCCCCATATGCCTGATAATGGCGCCATTCCGAACTTTCCGGTCGCGCATGCGGCCAGGACCCATGCAATGAAATACGCAAAGAACAACGCAAAATCCAACACGAAGAAGTACTACAAGCACTGGGCCGAATCGGGCCTGGGCAAGGGCAACGTGCTGATGGAAGCCCGTGGCGAGAAGATCGTGCGCCAGGTGGAAATCTACGGGGCCAAGGTCGTGTGGGCCGATGAAACCGGCCAGAGCGATGACCGCTTCGTGCTGGCCGACCAGCCGGTGTCGTTCATGGATTTCGACGAAGACGACGAGATCAGCGCGCGCGAGTTTGAAATCGCCTGGAAGAAGGCCCGGGAAGCCACCGGCTACCCCGTCTAAGGTCGAGGGAGCTGCAGTCATCGGATGGCTGGCGGAATCGAAATGTTATAAAGTTTCATTTCCAACCTCCCGCCCGCCCCCTGATGAAGACTCCCACGCTGGTGGCCGCGCTCGCGGCCGCCCCGTTCGCCCCTGAAGCATTCGCCCAGTCCGCCGACGCAGCGCTCACCCTGGGCAAGGTCGATGTGCACCAGCACAGCGAGGGGCAGCTGAGCGCACACCAGGTGCTGACCTCGGTGGACGTGCTGGGCGCGGACCAGATCGAAAGCCGCAATGTGTCGCACAGCTGGGAACTGCTCGGGCAGATGCCCGGCATCCAGCTGACCGAAACCCGGCAGGGCGCCGAGTCGGGCAAGGTCAGCTTCCGCGCCTTCAACGGCGAGGGCTACCTCAATGCCATCAAGACGCTGATCGACGGTATCCCCAGCAACGTCAACAGCGGCAACCAGCGCTTCATCGACATGCTGTTCCCGCTGGAGATCAGCTACATCGAAGTGGTGCGCGGTACCAACGATCCGCGCTATGGCCTGCACAACATCGGCGGCAACGTGAACTTCGGCACGCGCCAGGGCGGAACCTACACCGACGCGCGGCTGGCCTATGGCAGCTACAACACCCGCGATGTGCAGCTGGCGGTGGGCCGCGAAGCCGACGGCTTCGCGCAGAACTACTTCGTCGGCACCCAGGCCAGTGACGGTTATCGCGACCACGACAGCTCGAAGAAATACGCGCTGGGCGGCAAGTGGTTCTTCGGCTCGCTGGAGGAGGGGCTGCGCATCGGCCTGACCGCGCGCGCCTACCATCACGAGGCCGACGAACCCGGTTTCATGACCGCGGAAGAGCTGCATGCGGGCCGCCGTGGCAGCGACCTGCGCAACGCCAATGACGGCGATGACCGCGACATGCGTCAGTTCGCCGCGCACCTGGACATGAAGCTGTCCGACGCGGTGACCTTCGGCACGCGGCTGTACTACAACCGCTATGAAGACGACCGTCGTGTGACCTTCAGTGACCTGCCCAGCGGCAACCTGCCGCGCCAGCGTCGTGTCTGGGACGAGCGCCAGGCAGGCCTGCTCGGCACGCTCACCTGGCAGGCCAGCCCCATGCTTACCGTGGAAGGCGGGCTGAACTACGAGCAGCAGGACAATGGCTACCGTCGCGAGCGCTACGCCTACGCCGAGCCCACCGATTTCAGCCAGGTACCGGCACGCGTGCAGAACAACGACCGCCACAGCTTCGACAACTGGGGCGCCTACGTGCAGGCCATCTACCAGCCGGTCGAAGCGTGGAAGATCGTGCCGGCCTACCGCGTGGACCGTTTCAGCGGCCACACCCGGCTGATGAACGGCGCCACCGGCCGCCTGCAGGACTACGGCAGCATCGGCCAGCCCAAACTGAGTGTCATCCACAGCCTGGGTGAGTACACGCACATCTACGCCAACTGGGGCCGTACTTTCCAGGTGCTGACTGGTTCCACCGCGCCGGCCTACCTCACCCCGGGGCAGGCACCGATGCAGCCCTCCACCAACACCGGCATGGAGCTGGGCCTGAAATTCCAGCCCTTCGCCGGCAGCCAGGCCCGGCTGGCGGTATGGCAGCAGGACGCGGAAAACGAAGTGTCCAACATGCCGGCCACCGGCACCACGGTCATGCTGGGCAAGACCCGCCGCCGCGGCGTGGATGCGCAGATCAGCGCGCAGCTGGGTGACGCGTGGACGCTGTGGGCCTCGCATGCCTACCAGGAGGCGAAGATCACCCGCGACGACCGCGCCGCTGGCGTGACCCTGCAGGGACGCGAAGTGGCCGCCACCCAGCGCCACATCAGCAACCTCGGCCTGGACTACCAGGCCAGCGATGCCCTGCAACTGGGCCTGCAGGCGCGCGCGCAGGGCGATTACTACCTGGAAGAGCGCAACGCCACTGGCAAGTTCGGCGGCTTCGCCGTGCTCGACCTCAGCGCGAAGTATCAGATCACCCCGGCCTGGAGCGTGGACCTGCAGCTGAAGAACGTGACCGGCCGCGAGTATGCCTACGCGTGGTACGACAGCTTCTTCTGGGACAGCGCCCGGCCGATGTTCTCGCCCGCCCCGGGCCGCGCGGTCTTCGTCGGCCTCAACATGAAGCTGTAACCGCAAAGCCGGTAGTGGTCGAGCTTGCTCGACCTGCAGGGGTCAGCGCCCTTTCCTGACGGAAAGGGCTCTGACCCCACACCCACGTTTTGCACTACATTGGTGCAATGCCCGACCCCGCACCCCCGCCGTCCCTCGATGCCCTCGGCACGCCGCTGGCCTGGGCCGGGCCCGATGGCCGCATCGCCGGCTGCAACCCGGCCTTCGCGCGCTGGCTGGGCGTCAGCGGCCGGCGCCTGCTCGGTCAACCCTTGGCCGCGCTGGAAGTGCAGGGTGAGGCGCTGGCCCATTTCCTGGCCCGCGACGAGCGCGACAGCCTGCGCCTGAACCGGCTGGCGTTGGCGCTGCCAGGCGAAGCCGCGCGTTTTGCCGAAGGCTGGATGAGCCGCCGCGACGATGGCGGCTGGCTGCTGGAGGCGCATCCGGTCGATGAGTTCCCCGGGCTCGACCCGACCCAGGCCCTGCCCAGCGCGCTCAGCGCAGCGCTGAAGGGCCTGGCGCACGAACTGCGCAATCCGCTGGCCGGGTTGAAGGGCGCCGCACAGCTGCTGGCCCGCCGCGCGGCGCAGCGCGATGCCAGCGAACGCGAACTGATCGACCTGATCGGCTCGGAGATCGAGCGGCTCAATGGCCTGCTCGAGCAGCTGCTGTCACCAGCACCCGCCGCGCCACACGCGGCGCTGAACATCCACGCCGCGTTGGAGCGGGTGCTGCGCCTGGCCGAGAACGAGGCCGGCTGGGCGGTGCGCCTGCAGCGCGACTACGACCCCAGCATCCCCGAATTCGGTGGCGACGCCGACCGCCTCACCCAGGCGGTATGGAACCTGGTGCGCAATGCCATCCAGGCCGGTGCCGGCAACATCACCCTGCGCACCCGCGTTGAACACGGTGTGCGCATCGCCGAGCAGCTGCACACCCTGGCGTTGCGGCTGGAAATCGCCGACGACGGCCGTGGCGTGCCCGAAGAACTGGCCGAACATCTGTTCCTGCCCCTGGTCAGCGGTCGCGCCGAAGGCACCGGCCTGGGCCTGGCGCTGGCCCAGCAGGTCGCGCGCGAGCATCGCGGCACGCTGACCTACCGGTCGCGCCCGGGCCATACCGTATTCACCCTGCTGCTGCCGATCGGCAACGGCACCGCCGCCGCCGAGGAGGCCCCGCGCGATGTCTGAGTCTTCCGTGTCCCCGCCGTGCATCTGGGTGGTCGACGATGACCGCGCCGTGCGCTTCGTGTTGTGCACCGCGCTGCGCGAGGCCGGCTACCAGGTGGTCGACTTCGACAGCGCCGCTCCCGCACTGCAGGCGCTGGCCGATAGCCCGCCGCCTGCGCTGCTGTTCACCGACGTGCGCATGCCCGGCGACGATGGCCTGGTGCTGCTGGACAAGCTGAAGGCCGCGCTGCCGCAGCTGCCGGTGGTGGTGATGTCGGCCTACACCGACGTCGCCAGTACCGCCGGTGCGTTCCGCGGCGGTGCGCACGAGTTCCTGTCCAAGCCGTTCGATCTGGACGACGCGGTGGCACTGGCCCAGCGCGTGCTGCCTGCGGTGGCGCCGGCCATGGCCGCGCCGACGCCCGCGGCAGAAGCCGCCAGCGACCAGCCGCCGCAACTGGTGGGCGATACGCCACCGATGCGCGCGCTGTTCCGCGCCATCGGCCGCCTCGCGCAGGCGCCATTGGCGGTGTTGATCATCGGCGAAACCGGTACCGGCAAGGAGCTGGTGGCCAACGCGCTGCACCGCGAATCACCGCGTGCGCAGCATCCGTTCGTCGCGCTGAACACCGCCGCCATTCCCGCCGAGCTGCTGGAAAGCGAGCTGTTTGGTCATGAAGCGGGTGCGTTCACCGGCGCGCAGCGGCGCCACATCGGCCGCTTCGAGCAGGCCAACGGCGGCACCCTGTTCCTCGATGAAATCGGTGACATGCCGTTGCCGTTGCAGACGCGCCTGCTGCGCGTGCTCGCCCAAGGCGAATTCTTCCGCGTGGGCGGACGCGAACTGATCCGTGTCGATGTGCGCGTGGTCGCCGCCACCCACCAGGATCTGGAAGGGCTGGTCGCGCAGGGAAAATTCCGAGCCGATCTGCTGCACCGCCTGGATGTGGTGCGCCTGCAGCTGCCGCCGCTGCGCGAGCGCCGCGAGGACATCGCGCAACTGGCCACCACGTTCCTGGCGGCTGCCGCGCGCAGGCTCGATACGCCGCCCAAGCGGCTGACCGCCGCCGCCCTGCAGGCGCTGCGCGAGCACGACTGGCCGGGCAACGTCCGCGAACTGGAAAACGTGTGCTGGCGCATGGCCGCACTGGCCGCCGCCGACACCATCGGTGTGGCTGATGTTGATACCGCGCTCAACCGCACCCGCAGCCGGCGCAGCAGCGCGGCCGCCGGTGACCCGGGCCAATGGGAAGCGCTGCTGTCCGAATGGGCACGCCGGCAGCTGGCCGAGGGCACCGAGGGCCTGCACGCGCAGGTGCGCGAACGGGTCGACCACGCCCTGTTGGAGGCCGCCCTGCAGATCACCCACGGTCGTCGCGCCGAAGCCGCCGCGCGCCTGGGCCTCGGCCGCAATACGCTTACCCGCAAGCTGGGCGCCGGTCGCCGCCGCGGCGGCCATTGAACGGTGCCTGCACGCGATCCTCGCACCCGCTTGCCGAACTGTTGATCCTCCATGGACGATGCCGTCCGTAGTGTTACCTGCAAGGAGTCCTCGATGCGTTTGTCCTTCGCCCTTCTGCCGCTGTCCGCTGCCGTGCTCCTGTCTGCCTGTGGCAGCGCACCGAAGAAGCCGCAGCCCACACCGCCGCCGGTGGTCACCACGCCCGTGGCCCAGCTGGCCGAAGCCAACCTGGCGCCAGCCTCGGCCAGCATCGTCAGCGGCCGTCTGGTGCTGAAGACCGAAAGCGGTGGCGTGCACTTGACCGGCCTGGTCGGCGGCCTGCAGCCGATGCAGCAGGCCGGCTTCCACATCCACGAGCGCGGTGACTGCAGCGCGGTGGACGCCAGCAGCGCCGGCAACCACTTCAATCCCGCCGGCGTCGCGCACGGTCGTGCAGGCAGCGGCAAGCACCACCTCGGTGACATCGACAACCTGCAGGCAGACGCGCAGGGCCGCGCCAACATCGATGTGCATCTGAAGGGCGTTACTCTGGGCGGAGGCGCCGCCACGGATATCGCCGGGCGTGCACTGGTCGTGCATGCCAGGGCCGACGACTATCGCAGCCAGCCCGCCGGCAATGCCGGCGTCCGCATCGCCTGCGGCGTGATCCGGGTAACCCGCTGATCACACCACCGGCATTTCCCAAGGAGAGTTTCCATGCGTCTGATCCACACTTCGCTGTTCGCGGCCATCGCTGCACTGGGCCTTGCCGCCTGCAACCAGCAGCCGGCAGCACCGGCAGCCGAAGCCCCGGCCACCACCCCGGCCGAAGGTTCGGCAGCGCCGGCCGACCCGGTCACTGCACCGGCTGCCGCAGCGGCCCCGGCAGCCGATGCCTCGGCCACTGCCGAACTGGCACCGACCCAGGGCAATGAAACCAAGGGCTCGATCACCTTCAAGCTGGTCGACGGCAAGGTGCACGCATCCGGCCAGATCAGTGGCCTGAAGCCGGGCAGCGAGCACGGCTTCCATATCCACGAGAAGGGTGACTGCAGCGCGCCGGACGGCATGAGCGCCGGTGGCCACTTCAATCCGGGCAAGCAGGACCACGGCAACGTGGCCACTGATCCGCACCACGGTGGTGACATGCCCAACATCAAGGCCGACGACAAGGGCGTAGCCACCATTGATGGTCCGGTGTCGAGCAACGTCAACATCGGCAAGGGTGATGATTTCGACATCATCGGCCGCGGCCTGATCGTCCACGCCGACGCGGACGACTACAAGACCCAGCCGACCGGCAACGCCGGCGCGCGACTGGCGTGCGCGGTGATCAGCAAGGCACCGTAAGAAAACGAAAACGCCGGCGCAAGCCGGCGTTTTTCAGTTGATCCGCCGGGCATGGCCCGGCGCTACCGTATTCCGTGGGTAGCGCCGGGCCATGCCCGGCGGCATTACCTGGTCGTCAGCGCGCCAGCAGTTCGCGCGCGTCCTGGCCGGCTTCGCAATGCACGAACAGCACCGGCACACCGTGCGCTTCCAGCACCGCGGCCATCTGCCGCTGGCGCATCAGGAACTGCTCGTAGATGCCCTGCAGGCGCTCGCAGTCGCCCTTGCCGTGGTTGTAATGCGCGCACCAGCCGGCCGGGTCGAACAGCGCCATGCGCGCTTCGCCCTGCGTATAGCGCAGCAACGGCTCGGGTGCGTCACTCAGCCACTCGTCCTGGCCCGGGGCCATGATCGCGGTTTCAATCAGCGGCCACAGCGCGGCCAGTCCCTGGTTGTCGTACTGCATCGACATCATCGCGGCCAGATCGTTCACGGTGAAATAGCGTGCGTGCTCCACGCGTGCACCGAACGTGTTCTGTGCCATCAGCGCGGTATCGGCATGGGCCATGCCATTGGCCAGCAGCACCTCTTCCAGCGCATCGGCCACGGCTGTCGTGGTTGCCACGTCGGTACCGGTCAGCAGGAACGGCACCACCCGCAGGCCACCGCCTACCAGGGTAGCGTCGGCCTGGAACGGCAGCGGCACATCACCGCTGGCATCGGCGCCGAAGGCCAGCACGCGCGGGCCCTGGTTGCTACCGGGCGCGCGCATCTGCAGTTCTTCCAGGCGGCGATGGATCGGCCAGCCGGGGCGAAGCACTTCGGCCGGATCGAAATGGGCGGCGGCGAACACCAGGTCCAGCTCGGCCACCTGTGGCACCAGCTTGGACAGGTCGCGGCCGACGCGTTCGGCCAGTTCACCGGCCTGTTCAGCGCTGAGCACCGCCTGGCGGGGGATTTCGCCGCCGGCCAGTTCCAGGGCCAGCACGCCAAGGGCATTCATCGCAGGGTCGGGTTTGCTCATGGTTCCACGGTTGGCCCATCACAGGGCGGCAGCTACACTTGGCCCCATTATGCCTGCTCTGTCGTGCAGGCCATGTTGCAGACACCCTCATCCATGCCAGGTATCTCCATGCCCAACGCTCGTCCCGTCGCCATCCTCGGTGGCGTCCGCATTCCGTTCTGCCGGCAGAACACCGCGTATTCGGATGTCGGCAACCTCGGCATGTCGGTGCGTACGCTGGGAGCGCTGGTCGAGCGCTTCGGCCTGCACGGCCAGCAGCTGGGCGAAGTGGCGATGGGTGCGGTCATCAAGCACTCCAGCGACTGGAACCTGGGCCGCGAAGCCACGCTGTCCTCGGGCCTGTCGCCGTTGACCCCCGGCATCACCCTGCAGCGCGCCTGCGGCACCTCGCTGGACAGCATCATCACCGTTGCCAACAAGATCGCCCTGGGCCAGATCGAGTCCGGCATCGGCGGTGGTTCGGACACCACGTCCGACGTGCCGATCGTCTACGGCAAGAAGCTGCGCGCGCGCCTGCTGGCGGCCAACCGTGCCAAGAGCACCGGCGACAAGATCCGCGCACTGACCTCCGGCTTCAAGTTCGCCGAGCTCAAGCCGGAGTTTCCGGGCGTGGCCGAGCCGCGTACCGGCAAGAGCATGGGCGACCACTGCGAGGACATGGCCAAGGAGTGGAACATCTCGCGCGACTCGCAGGACGAGTGGGCGGTGTCTTCGCACAAGAAGCTGGCCGCAGCCTATGAGCGCGGCTTCTTCAATGACCTGATCGCACCGTTCCGCGGCGTCGAGCGCGACAACATCCTGCGTGCCGACACCTCGCTGGAGAAGCTGGCCACGCTGAAGCCGGCCTTCGACAAGGTATCCGGCCGCGGCACCCTGACCGCCGCCAATTCCACCCCGCTGACCGATGGCGCAGCCGCGGTGCTGCTGGCCAGCGAAGAGTGGGCACGCGCACATGGCCACGAGCCGCAGGCCTACCTGCGCGACGCACACGTGTCGGCCGTCGATTTCGTGCACGGCGAAGGCCTGTTGATGGCGCCGACCGTGGCCGTGCCGGAGATGCTCAAGCGCAACGGCCTGACCCTGCAGGACTTCGACATCTACGAGATCCACGAAGCCTTCGCCGCACAGGTGCTGTGCACCCTGCGTGCGTGGGAGAGCGAGGATTACTGCCGCAACCGCCTCGGCCTGGATGCGCCGATGGGCCGCATCGACCCGGACAAGATCAACCTGCTGGGTTCGTCGCTGGCCACCGGTCACCCGTTCGCCGCCACCGGTGCACGCGTGATCGCCACGGCGGCCAAGCAGCTGGCCGAGCGCGGCGGTGGCCGTGCGCTGGTGTCGATCTGCACCGCCGGCGGCATGGGCGTGGTGGCGATCGTCGAACGTTGAACGCCACGGTAGTGCCGGCCGCTGGCCGGCAACGTTGGAATTGAAAACGCCGCCCGATGGGCGGCGTTTTTGTTATCCCGGTGGGCTCACACGCCAACCAAGGTTGGCGTCTACCGAAGCGGGTCACGGCACCCGCGGGTTGCCGAACGCGTCGCGCTCTTCATTGGCGTCGTACACCGGCGGCAGCGGTGCAATCGACTGCTCCTCGACGGTCGCATGCCGCGGCGGGTCAACCACCGCTGCCGGTGCACGCACCAGCGCCACGCTGTCTTCGCCACGCTGCAGGCGCAGCGCGTTGGCCAGGCACTGCGCGGCCAGCACGTGTTCGCCACGTTGCGCGAAGGCTTCGCCCAGCGCTTCCCATGCAGGGGCACCGGCACCCGCGGCGATGGCTTCATGCAGGAACGCATCGGCCGCGTCCCACTGCTGCTGCGCCAGCGCGATGCGGCCCTGGGCCAGGCGCAGGGCCGCCGAGTCGTCATGCACGTTGCGCCAGCGCTGCAGGTTGGCCTGGCGCGTGGCCAGACGTTCGGCCGGCAGACGGCCATACACGGCCACCAGTTCGTCATCCCAGCGGTGGTCCAGCGCCTGCTCAAGCGCCAGCAGTGCCGGTTCGTCCCAGTCCAGTGCAACTGCACGAGTGGCGTAGGCGGCAACTACGTCCGGGGTCGGTCGCAGCGCCTTCGGCGTGGCTTCCCACTGCGCAGCCAGGGCGTTGACGTCGCCCGCTTCCAGCAGTGCCTGCGCGGCCAGGCGTGCTTCCAGCTCGCTGCTGGCCTCGGCCGGAAGCACCTTGGTCTGGCGCAGCGCGCCCAGCTGGCCGTAAGCCTCGTGCGCGCGGCCAGCACGTGCCAGCGCTTCGGTACGCAGCCACAGACCACGCGGCGGCAGCGGCTGGATCGCCGCCACATCCAATGCGTTGATCGCATCCACCGGCAGATCGTTGGCCAACAGCTGCTCGGCACGCAGCAGTGCCTGCAAGGTCGCATCGCTTTCGCCCAGGCGCTGCAGCAGCGCCTCTGCAGCGGGTGCATCGGCCCGCACCTGCGCGCTGCGCACGGCATTGGCCAGGGCAACCCCGCTCACTTCCGGATCCTTGGCGGCGCCATCCAGCAGCTTCTCGGCGCGCTGCCACTGGCCATGCTCATAGGCCAGCAGACCATCGATCAGGCGCACCCGGCCCTGCTTGCGGCGGTAGCGGCCCCAGGCACGGAACGGTGCGGCGATCAGGCTCCACAGCAGCCACAGCACCAGCACGCCGATCACCGACAGCAGCGCTACCTTCGGCAGGTTGCTGTGGTAGTCGTAGCCGCCATAGCGCAGGGTCACTTCGCCGTAGCGGTTCAGGTCATCGGTGCCGAGCCATTGCGCGGCAACTACGCCAATGGCCACGGCCAGCAACAGCACGACCAGTGATTGCAGGGGTTTCATACGGGCTTACCTCCGGTCGGTCTGGGTACGCAGTTGTTGCAGGGTGCTGCCAAGCACGGTGTCATCGGCCTGCAATGGCAGCGAGCGCAGGGCATGGAGTTCAGCACGTTGCGCGCGCAGGTCCGGTGAATCCGGCCAGCGCCGCTGCGCCCAGAGATCGATTCTGTTCAGCGCGGCATCGCGGCCTTTGCCGTCGCCGCGCTCGATCGCTGCGCGGGCCAGGGTCAGTTCCAGCTGCAGCGCCGTATCGATGGTGGCGCGCTCGGCCGACGTCAGCGGGCCGTTCAGGCGGCTCGGGGTGATATCCACGAAGGGCGCCAGCGCGGCCTGCCACCACGGTTTTGCGGTGTTGTTGGCCGACGTCTGCGCGATCTGCGAAGGCAGGCCCTGCAGGGCCTTGCCCAGCGCGTCCAGGCGTTGCAGTGACAGCACGCGCGGGCCAGCGCCCAACGCATCCAGCGCGTTGCGTTCCTGCACCAGTGCCTGGCGCAGGTTCAGGCCGTCGCTGTCGGGCAGATCGGCCAATGCAGTGGCGGCCAGCGCATACAGCCGGCGTGAGCCTTCCACGTCATCGGCGAAGGCCAGCCGCTGTGCGGCCTGGGTCAGCAGCAGTTCGGCCTCATCGCGCTGCACGGCCTGACGGCCCTGGTTGGCGCTGTCGGCCAGCTTGGCCAGGTTTTCTTCCAGCAGGGCACTGCGTTGCGACAGGCCCAGCACTTCGTCGCGCAGCACCCGGTTGGTGGTGGCCGCATCCTGCAAGCGCTGGCTGGCAGCACGCTGGTCGCGGCGCAGGGCCTCGACCGTAGCCTCCAGCCCCTTCAGCTGCACGGCGGTGGTCTGCGCCTGCGCCAGCTGGTCGCTCTGCTGCTTCTGCCAATAGTGGTAGCCGGCATAGCCGCCGGCGCCCAGCACCGCCAGCACGGCGAGCGGCAGCAGCCAGCGCATGGGGCGATGGGGCGATGGAGCGGGCGGCAGAGTGTCGTTCATCGGGCTTCCTTGTCGGCGGCAATGCCGGAACAGATCCGGCAGGCAGCGTTGTGCACAGCATCACTGTTGCCGACGACACCGGCAAGCCGCTGCCGGGCGCCTGTTCAGGTCGCTGCCGGGCCGGTGAGCGCAGTGTGTGCAGCGGCCATCAACTGAACGCTGGTAGGGCCCTCGCTGCGCACCACCCGGGTCAGCCCCAGGGCCTGCGCCTGCGCGCCCAGCCGGTCGCTGGCCACCAGCGCGATCGCGTTCGCCCGCAGCCGCTGCTGCCAGTGCGCAGGCAGCTGCTGCCAGAAACGCTGCAATGCCTCGCCACTGCTGATGGCCAGCAGCCAAGGCGTCGGAGAACGGGCCAAACGCGCCAGCATGCGCCGTGACAAGCGCAGTGGCAGCCGTCGGTAGACATCAGCGCGGGTGATCTGCGCGCCCGCGGCCTGCAACTCAGCGGCAATCAGGCCCCGGCCTCCCGGTGCGGTCACCAGCCCGATCTGCATGCCCCGCACATCGCCCAGCACCGGCATCGCCAGCAGGCCCTCGCTGTCCATCCGCTGGGGCGCATGGACGTCAGCGACGCCATGGGCCAGCAGGGCACGCGCGGTGCCTTCGCCCACCGTCAGCCACGGGCTGCGCTGCGCCGTCGCCAGCGGTAGCAGGCTGGCCGCTGCGGCCACGGCTGCCGGGCTGGTGAACACCACCCGATCGCTGGTCAGCGCCCGTTGCAGTTGCTGGCGCGCGGCGCTGCCCTGCACACGCTGCAGCCGCCAGGGCGAAAGCGCGACGGTACGGCCTCCCAGCCCTGCTGCGGCATGGCGCAGCGCCGCCTGCTGGCCCTGCGGGCGCAGCGAGATCAGGGTCCAGCCAGTGGGTATCGTATGGTTGGCCATTACCGTCATTATGCGGGCCCTTCGTTGTCGTGGTTGCTGCTGATGGCTGTTGATGCCCTGACCTCTTCGCTGGCTGCCCTGCAGGACGTGCTGGACTGCATGCCGGCGGTCCGCGCGATGCAGATCCGCCTGGATGGCTATGCCGACGGCGTGCTGCGCATCACCGCGCCGCTGGTGGCCAACGTCAATGACAAGGGCAATGCGTTCGGTGGCAGCCTGGCCTCGGTGCTGACCCTGTCCGGCTGGGCGCTGGTCAGCCTGCGCCTGCGCCTGGCCGGCCACGACGCCGAGGTCTACGTGGCCGACAGCAACCTGCGCTACCTGGCACCGGTCTATGAAGACCTGCATGCCCATGCCGAAGCGGCCGGAAGCGGCGCCTGGGAGACCTTCCTGGCCACCTTCCGCCAGCGCGGCAAGGCCCGCATCAGCATTGTCGCCACCCAGCCCGGTGCCGACGGCAAGGCCGCGGCCGAATTCAGCGGTCGCTTCGTTGCCTTCGCCAAAGGGTAGGATGGCAGGCTGACGCCCTGCGGAACCCACCGATGCGCCGCCTCATCCAGATCCTCCTGTGTTCCCTGCTGCTGCTCAGCGCCGCCGCCGGCGCTGCCGCCGACGACCTCAGCCGCAAGCAGCGCAAGCTGCTGGAAGAGACCCAGATCGCCTACGGTGCCACCATCCGCTGGGGCAGCATGGACGACGCCATTGCCTATCTGGACCCGCAGCTGCGCAAGTCCAAGCCGCCGACCGAGTTCGAACTCAACCGCTATGCGCAGCTGCGCGTGTCGTCCTACCGCGAGCGCAGCAGCGCATCGCTGGACGGCGGCCAGGTCGAGCGCCGGGTCGAAATCGGGGTGATCAACCAGAACACCCAGGCCGAGCGCACCGTGGTGGTGACCGAGCGCTGGCGCTGGGATCCGGAAGCCAAGCGCTGGTGGCAAAGCGCGGGCCTGCCGGACCTCTGGCAGGGGCAGTGACGGGTCGCGTCCGGCTTGTGCGACAATCGGCGCCCGCTTAATCGACCCGTGACCTGAGTGAATTACGAAGAGTTGCTGGCCTTCGCAGGCCGAAACCCGATGCTGTCCGCGGCCCTGGTCGGCCTGACCGTGGCCCTCATCGTCACCGAAATCCGCCGCCTGTTCCGGGGCTTCAAGGGCATCAAGCCCGCCGAACTGACCCAGCTGATCAACGCGGGCGGCACGGTGGTGGTTGATCTGTCGCCCAGCGCTGATTTCGAAAAGGGCCACATCGCCGGCAGCCGCAGTGCCCAGGCCAGCGCGTTCGGCCCCGAGCACAAGCTGGTGGCCAACGCCAAGCAGGCCCCGGTGGTACTGGTGTGCCGCAGCGGCAACGCGTCCGAGACCGCCGCCAAGGCGCTGAAGAAGGCCGGCTTCGAGAAGGTCTTCGTGCTCGACGGCGGCATCCCCGCGTGGCAGCAGGCAGAACTGCCGCTGGTCAAGGGCCGCAACTGATAGCAGGCGGTGGCGGATGTGGCCTTGTTTGCGCCCTCCGCCGCCCCCATCGCAGTAATTCGACCATCGTTTTCATTGCATTCACTGGAGTTACTGGAAATGTCCGAAGAGACCACCAACGGCGCTGTCGCGCCGGTCGATGCCGCCACCGGCCCCGCGTTCACCGTCGAGAAGATCTACGTCAAGGACGTTTCCTTCGAGTCGCCGAATGCCCCGTCGATCTTCAACGACCAGGTGCAGCCGGAACTGCAGCTCAACCTGAACCAGCAGGTCCAGCGTCTGGGCGAGAATGCCTTTGAAGTCGTGCTGGCCGTGACCCTGACCTGCCAGGCCGGCGAGCGCACCGCGTACGTGGCCGAAGTGAAGCAGGCTGGCGTGTTCGGCCTGGTCGGCCTGGACCCGCAGTCGATCGACGTGCTGCTCGGCACCCAGTGCCCGAACATCCTGTTCCCGTACGTGCGCCAGCTGGTCAGCGACCTGATCCAGGCCGGCGGCTTCCCGCCGTTCTTCCTGCAGCCGATCAACTTCGAAGGCCTGTACGCAGAAACCCTGCGCCAGCGCCAGGAGCAGGGCGACGCACCGTCGCTGGCTGACTCCGAGCCGGCCGGCAACGCCTGATCCCGGCCGCGACGTCACGGATGAGCACTACCGCTGACAAGATTGCCGTACTCGGCGCCGGTTCCTGGGGAACCGCGCTGGCGACGCTGCTCGCCCGCCACGGTCGCCAGACCGTGCTGTGGGGGCGCGATGCCGCCGTGGTCGAGGCCATCGACCAGCGCCACGAGAATCCGCGTTACCTGCCGGGCATTCCGTTGCCGGAATCGCTGCGCGCCACCACCGACCTCGCGTCGGCGGTGGAAGGTGCCGCCTGGATCCTGGTGGTGACCCCGTCGCATGCATTCGGTGAAACCGTGCGCGCGCTGGCGCCGCTGCGTCCGGCCGGTGCCGGTGTGGCTTGGGCCACCAAGGGCTTCGAGCCCGGCTCTGGCCGCTTCCTGCATGAAGTAGCGCGCGAAGTGCTGGGCGAGGACGTGCCGCTGGCCGTTGTCACCGGGCCGTCGTTCGCCAAGGAAGTCACCCTGGGCCTGCCGACCGCGATCACCGTGCACGGCGACGTGCCCGAGTTCGCGCAGACGGTGGCCGAGGCGATGCACGGTCCGGCGTTCCGCGCCTACACCGGCGACGACATGGTCGGTGCCGAGCTGGGCGGTGCGATGAAGAACGTGTTGGCCGTGGCCACCGGCGTGGCCGATGGCATGCAGCTGGGCCTGAATGCCCGTGCCGGCCTGATCACCCGTGGCCTCAACGAGATGCTGCGCCTGGCGGCAGCGATCGGCGCCAAGCCGGAAACGCTGATGGGCCTGGCGGGGCTGGGCGACCTGGTGCTGACCTGCACCGGCGACCTGTCGCGCAACCGCCGCCTGGGCCTGGCCCTGGGCCGCGGGCAGACGCTGCAGGACGCCATCCGCGAAATCGGCCAGGTGGTCGAGTCGGTGCAGACCGCCGACGAAGTGATGCGACAGGCGCGCCGTCATGGCATCGACCTGCCCATCTCCGACCGCGTGCGCGCCGTGCTGCATGGCGAGCAGACCCCGGAAGAAGGATTGCGTGCGCTGTTGGCACGCGAACAGAAACCGGAATATCCGGACACGCTGTTCAAGTGAATCGAAAAACCCCGGCCCAGCGCCGGGGTTTTTTTGCGCGTGCGCGAAAGCCATCCACGCATGGCGTGGATCTACTGTGGAACCTGTAGCGCCCATCACCGCGACCGCGGCGGCGCGTTGGTGTTGTCCATGTCCGAAAAAATCATCCATGGCCCACCCGCCACGCGCTTCAACGTCAGCGTGAACTTCCCGGTATCGCCTGCGTTGTTGCCGTAGGTGTAGGCACCAATGATGTAACCGGTGGATTCCTCTGCGGCATAGGCCAGCGCACGCAGCCGCAACGGGCTGCTTCCCTGGCCGGCATACGCCGCCTCGATCGCCGCGCGCCCGCGCACGGGCGGCTGGTTGCTCTGCAGGATGAAACCATCCTCGGTAAACAACCTCGCCAACGCCTTCGCATCACCGGTGCGCCACGCCTGTTCGTAATCGCGCAGCACGCGATCCAGCGTGGCGGGCAGGGGGACATCGGCAAGACGTGCGGCGGGCGAGGATGCGGTGGGCTCCTGCGCAACAACAGGCCCGGCCAGCAACAGGCCACTGATGAGAAACACGGCAAGTCTTGAATGGCACATACGTCTGCATCCTGGCGGTGATGGAAGGCGTGATTGCCAGAGTATCCACCTTGGCTGGCGGGTAGAATCACGCGGTCGCCGGCTGGGCGAATGGACACAGGACAGGGAATGACGTCTCGAATGATGGGAATGGCAGGGCTGGTCGCGTTGCTGGCTGCGTGCACGCAGGCAGCGACACCGGAAGCAGGCACCGCAGCTGCACCCGCCGCTACTGCTGCGCCGACGGAAGCCCCCGCCGCCACGACCACGGTGGTCGAGCACGCACCTTCCGTCGAAGACGGCGTGGACCCGTCGGTGTGGGACAACGAAGGCGAGCCGGAAGGTGAGACCCCCGGCGCCGAACTCACCTGCGCGGACAATCCGCTGGCGACTTATTTCTTCACCCTGGTCGGCGGCAACACCGTGGACGACTGCGGCCGCAAGGACCCGAAGGTGCTGGCCGCGTTCGACGCCCTGATGAAGAACACTGCGGCGGCCGAATCGCCCGACAAGAACGTCCCCTCGCTGCGCGAACGCCTGCTGAGCGGTCCCAGCGGTCCTGGCGAACTGATGGTGCTGCAGGGCGAGCCGTGGTGGCTTTACACCGCCTGTCAGGCACACCAGTGCTCGACCACCGCGCTGGCGATGCTGTATTCGCCGACGCACTCGAAGATGGTCGGCCGCCTTACCGCCCGCTGCAACGTGTGGTGGCTGGGCGAGCCGAACGCGGAGCAGCGCGCCCTCATCGAGCGCGAGCGGCCGGTGGACGAGGCGATGTTGAAGGAAGAAGGCGATTCCTGCGAATGACCGGCGGTAACGCCGGAAGATTCTCCGGCGTTACGCCTCAGGCCGCATCCGCGCGCTGACCTGCGCGGTCAGCGCCAGGCACGCCATCATCAAACCCTCCATCACCCGATCGCCCACGTATTCGTCGTCCGGTCCGTTCTGGCGGACGCGCTCGGCCGCCAGCAGCATTTCCAGCGCGATGCGCAGGCCCGCCAGTGCGCAGTCCGCATCGGCCAGCGCCATGCGGCGGCCGGGCATCTGATGACGCTCCGGCCACGGCTGGCCGTCGGCGGCTGCGCCTTTTCCAATCCGCGTCAGCGTGGCGATGAAAGCTCTGGGATCGATCGCAGATGCTTGTTCTGATGACGCATCGCCAGCTGCGCGATAGGGATGGGGGCGGGGGAATTCCGGTGCAGTCATGGCTGGGGCTCCGTGCAGGACAGACGGTAGCCGCCACACAATGGTGGCGGGCGGAGACGTGGCTCGAAAACCGGGACAATGAACCGGCAGGCACAAGGCCTCCACGCTCCGCCCGCCGCAGCCGGCAGACGGATTGCCGACCGACGCCACGCGAGGTGGCGTCGGCCGGCAAGCGCAATCACTTCATTGTCGATACGGGTTTTCGAGGCCCGGCCACCCCAGATGAGGCGGCTCGTCATCTGTACCTGTGCCGACGCTCAGTGCCAATCAGAAGAGTTGCATTCAACGCTTGATGCAAGACGCTTTCGGCATTCTCCCACGCTGTTAAGCCGCACCAGACGCCGATGGCGCAAGGGCCCTCAGCGATAGAGGAATATGCGACATGGGTCGTGATTGCCGGCGTAGTTGGCTGACACCTCAGCGAGGCAATAGCGACAGAACTCCGCGATGCGGCGATACAGCGTGGGGCTAGTCGAGCTCTATGAGAAAGCGCGTGGCCATGGCAGATGGCACCACAGACGCCCCGACCCGCTTCAGTTCAACCAGCCCATAGCCTTCCATCATCCGAAGGGTACGAGAAAGGCTTGGAACCTTGCGCCCGCAGTGCTCGGACAGTTCGGTGAGCGACCTGGGTTGAAGTTCGCGCAGCAGTCGCAACAGCCGGCGGTTCTCATCGCTCAATACTGCGGCCAGGGAAGACAGGGTGGAGAAGGCTATCGCCCCCTCCGTAACCTGCGGTGGTGCCGATCTGTCCTTTCGTTCTCCACCGATGACACAACGTCGGAAGGTACTTTGGACTGGCGAACGGCACGTATCGGAATCTGTCATCGGTGCGGGATTGCATTGGGACCGATAGATCATGTCTGGCCGAGCACGCGTTGGATTGAACAAACGGCGCATGGATGGCGCAACCGAAGTCTGTGTCAGCTTCCGGCCAGCCGCAGAAGCACGAGGCTCACGATCACGCTTGCCTCACCCGTTCGGGGCAGGCGGGGACCCGAGCCTGCCGGCAGACTGGCGACCTTATCCTTGGAAGGACAACGCAATGAGTACCTCCAACCGCAAGACGGCCAGCTTCGGCGTACCGTGGGAATCGGCCTATGGGTATGTACAGGCCGTGCGCGTGAACAATTCGATCTTCGTGTCGGGCCAGCTCTCGCACACGCCGGAGGGACAGCTGGTGGCGCCGGCCGCTCTGGGCGCTGATGGAAAGCCTGTCAACTTCGACACCATGGAAGCGCAGATGAAGCGCACCTACGAGAACGCGCAGGTGTTGTTGGCCGAGCTGGGTGGATCGTTGGCGGATGTGGTTGAGGAAACCCTGTTTGTCATTGATGTGCCTGCGGCGTTCGCCGCCAGCAGCAAGGTCAGGCCTGCCGTCTATGGCCAGCCTGTTCCCCAGGTGGCCAGCAACCTCATCGGGGTTTCCGCGCTCGCCTTCCCCGAACAGTTGATCGAGATCGCGTTCCGCGCTGAAGTGCAGCCGTAGCCGGACCCTGAAGCGAAGGAGCACCGCGCGCTGACATGGAAAGCCCGCGGGCGCATTCACGCCCGCAGGCCTTCCTCACGTTGGCTCCGCAACTTACATGCCCAGGTCGGACAGCCCCGGGTGATCATCCGGGCGGCGCCCCAGTGGCCAGTGGAACTTGCGTTCGCTGTCCTTGATGGGCATGTCGTTGATGCACGAGAAGCGGCGCTCCATCAGACCATCCGCGCCGAACTCCCAGTTCTCGTTTCCATAGGAGCGGAACCAGTTTCCAGAGTCGTCGCGCCATTCATAGGCGTAGCGCACGGCGATGCGGTTGCCGGTGAATGCCCACAATTCCTTGATCAGGCGGTACTCAAGCTCCTTCTTCCACTTTCGGGCAAGGAACTGCCGGGCTTCCTCGCGGCCGTTGGTGAACTCGGCGCGGTTTCGCCACTGGGTGTCGAGCGAATAGGCAAGCGCCACTTTGTCGGCATCGCGGGAATTCCAGCCATCTTCTGCCAAGCGAACCTTCTGGATCGCCGATTCGAGAGTGAACGGGGGAAGGGGGGGACGGGGTGCTTCTGCGGACACGGTGGGGCCTCCAGTGGAAATGGATGAACGGGGTACTGCGGCGGGATTTCGGTTACTGCGGCGTTAGCGCGTGGCTTGCTTCAACAACAACTGCGCAACGTCCCTTGCGGTGTCTGCGGCGTCGTAGTCACCCATCACGCGCGATACGGTGATGGCGCCTTCCATCAGAAGCAGCAGCTGCTGCGCCAGAACGGCCGGCTGCGCGATGTTCAGTTGCCCGGTGAGCTCCAGCGTGTAATCGAGCAGTTTCTGCTTGTGATGCTTGGCGATCCTGCGGATCGGGTCGTGCGAATCGCCGACCTCACCTGCCGTGTTGATGAAGGCACAGCCGCGATAGCCCTCGGACTTGAACCAACCTTTGAGCACCGTGAACATGCCCAGGATGCGCGCTTCCGGGCTGCCGGCCTTGTCGCATTCCTGCCTGAACCAGTTGAGCCAGCGCACGTCCCGCGCGTTCAATGCGGCTGCGGCAACCTGGTCCTTGTTTTCAAAGTGTCGGTAAATGCTCTTGCGCGCAACGCCAGAGGTCTTCACCAGCAGATCCATGCCGGTCGCATGTATCCCGTTCTGGTAAATCAGCGCCTCCGCCGTGTCCAGGATCTTCAGTCGGGTGTCGGTCGTTGTCTTATCCATGGCGCCAAGGTAGAACGATCGTTCTACCTTGTCAACCAGCGATTACACATCAGCTCGGCGGCACAGTTGCCGAAGGCGACCTGCCAGGTAATCCGGACATTTCCACAACCTGTAGCGCCCGGCCGGGTTGACCAATATCTGACTCGGATGGCATGCACACGCCAGCTTCCGCTTCCGGCCAGAAGCGGACAGCATCAACGCTTGAGGAATTTAGGTGAAGCGGCTGTTATTGCGTGCCACCAGGAAAGAGCGGGCGCTCGGCAACCACCTGCTTCATCACCAGGGTGGAGGTGAGTCTCTGCACACCGGGCAGCGACGACAGCTCGGCATCGTAAAGACGCTGAAACGCTGATAGGTCTTTGACCAGTACCTGCAGCAGATAATCGGGATCGCCGAAGAGTCGCTGAGCCTGGACGACTTGATGCAACGCCACAACAGCTTTTTCGAATGCCTCCACCGCTCGCTTGTCGCCCTCCTTGAGAGTGACGAAGACGATGGTTGAGAACCCGAGTCCGAGTGCCGCAGGATCCAGCTCGGCTCGATAGCCTCGGATGACCCCGCTCTGCTCCAACGCCCGAAGACGACGGTGGCAAGGGGAAAGACTCAGGCCGACCCTCGCGGCCAGATCGGTAACTGAAATTCGGCCGTCTCGCTGCAGCTCGGCAAGAATCTTTCGGTCATATGCGTCCATGGGGAATATTTTGCCCCTGCCGGGCGATGGGCCGCAACAATCAGGCGCCAATTTCAGCCTTCATGGGAATACCATCCCTGAACCAGTGTGCTCCCCGAGAATCCGCCTTGCCCACAAGCCGGAACATCGGACTGGCGCGGCATGCTGACCAGTGCGGCAGTGCCTATGCCCCCCTTCCCACGTACTGAAATCCCCATGAGCGAACAGATCTCCCCCTACGGCACTTCACCATCGGCTGCATCGACTCACCAGCCGAGAGTCCGCATCCACCATCTCAAGCAGATGAAGGAGCGAGGAGAGCGATGGGCAATGCTTACCACCTACGACATGTACACCGCAGCAGTCTTCGAAGAGGCCGGAATTCCGGTTCTACTGATAGGAGATTCGGCCGCCAACAACGTATTTGGCTACGAGACTTCGCTGCCCGTAACGGTTGATGAGCTTTTGCCCCTGGTACGCGCCGTGTCCCGCACAGCAAAACGGTCCTTGGTGCTGGCCGACCTCCCTTTCGACTCGTATCAGGGCTCTACAGAGCAATGCTTCCATACCGCCGTGCGTTTCATGAAGGAGGGCGGCGCACACGCGGTCAAACTGGAAGGTGGTTCGGAAATGGTGCCTCAGGTGACGAAGCTCACCAGCAGCGGCATCCCCGTCATGGCGCATATCGGATTCACCCCCCAAGCCGAACACCAGCTCGGCGGATATCGCGTACAGGGCAGGGGGGAAGCGGCAGATGCACTGGTTGAACTTGCCCAGGAAATGGAGCAAGCAGGAGCGTTCGCATTACTGCTGGAGATGATTCCAGGAGAAGTGGCTCAACGCATCACGTCATCGGTAAAAATCCCGACCGTCGGTATCGGCGCCGGAAGTGAGTGCGACGCGCAGGTACTTGTATGGCAGGACATGGCTGGACTGCGCACTGGGAAGCTTCCCCGCTTTGTGAAGCAGTACGCTGACATGCGCACGGTGCTGCTTGAAGCGGCCAGTGCATACATGGACGATGTCCGCAGTGGTCAATTCCCAGGTCCAGAGCACACGTTCTAGTTCATCGGTAGGCCGGAATACAGAGGGCACAGGCACATCACATGCGGCTCGTCGCTGCGTGTACCCCGCTCCATGGAGCAGTGTCGTGGATGTCCGCTTTCGGCCAAAAGCGCGCATGCGAGCAATTAAGTGACTAGTATCCGCAGTGCGTCACACGTTGATGGTTCATGGAAGCTTGGTTAAGCTCCGCAGATGAACACTGCAACTGCCCCAGCTGGTCCCGGCCGTGGGCCGGCCACTCACGATATCCGCAACCAGATTGTTGTTGCGGCTACTGAACACTTCAGTCACTACGGGTACGAGAAAACCACCGTTTCTGACTTGGCCAAGGCGATCGGCTTTTCAAAGGCGTACGTCTATAAATTCTTCGAATCGAAGCAGGCCATTGGCGAGGCGATCTGCTCCAACTGTCTGGCACAACTTGAACAGGAAATCGGTCAGGCGCTCGAGGGTGTAGAGCAGCCTGCAGAGCGGATGAGGAAGCTTTTCAAGGCATCAACCGAGGCTCACCAGCGGCTCCTCTCCCAGGACCGGAAGCTCTATGAGATCGCGCAGTCGGCTGCCGCAGAGCATTGGCCTTCCGTGCTGGCATACGAAGACAGACTGCGCGCTCTGCTTCAGCAGCTTCTGCTGCAAGGTCGGGATTCAGGTGATTTTGAGCGCAAGACGCCTCTTGATGAAACGACCGACGCCATCTATCTCGTGCTGCGCCCTTACCTGAACCCTCTCCTATTGCCGCATAGTCTTGACCACAACGATCAGGCCCCCACGCTGCTTTGCAGCCTCGTTCTGCGGAGCTTGTCTCCCTGAAGAGGCCGCCCAGTGACTATTGACTAGTTTGGTCACCCGTAGCAAAGTTCCGTCCAGGTCGGATCGACGGAACTCCCATGCGGCAGATTGTTAAAAATTCATTATTCATTGCACTTGCCGTTGCCCTGGTCGGCTGCGGTACTGAAGCGCCGCCAGACCCTAGAACAAAGGCGCCCTTGGTCCGCACGGCGACTGTGGGGGGGGACGGCGCTGCGTCTCGCACATTCACAGGAACGGTAGCGGCGCGGGTCCAGAGCGATCTCGGATTCCGCGTTTCAGGGAAGGTATCGCAGCGCTTGGTGGATGCTGGACAGAAGGTCCGGCGCGGGCAGGTCCTGATGCGAATCGACCCGGCCGACCTTCAGCTGTCGGCGCAGGCACAGCAGCAGGCCGTCGTAGCCGCACAAGCCCAAGCCCGGCAGGCTATTGCCGATGAGGCGAGGTATCGCACCCTGCTCGGTACGGGCGCCATCTCGGCCTCGTCATACGACCAGAGCAAGGCCGCAGCTGATGCAGCACGCGCCCAGCTCAGTGCCGCCAAAGCCCAAGCGCAGGTGGCAAGCAATGCCAATCGCTACGCAGAGTTGCTAGCCGATGCTGACGGAGTCGTCATGGAGACGCTGGCCGAGCCGGGCCAGGTAGTTAGCGCCGGCCAACCCGTCGTCCGACTGGCCAGAGCAGGAGAGCGCGAAGCCATCGTGCAGCTCCCCGAGACACTGCGCCCCGCCTTGGGCACGGTCGGGCAGGCCACACTCTACGGGGATCGCGGAAGTCCAGTACCTGCCAGACTTAGGCAGCTCTCTGACGCGGCTGACCCGCTGACACGCACCTATGAGGCCCGCTACGTCCTGGACGGCTCGCTGGCAGAGGCTCCTCTGGGCGCCACGGTGACGGTGGAAATCGCAGTTAACGCCTCAGCGACTGCTCCACTTCTGGTGCCGATTGGCGCCCTGTTTGATCCCGGGAAAGGGAACGGGGTCTGGGTACTGGAGGGCAAGCCCGTCAAGGCCGTCTGGCGCCCCGTTCAAGTGGTGGGACTCTCGGATGACATGGCGCAGGTCAAGGGCGATCTGCAATCCGGGCAGAAGGTCATCTCGCTTGGCGCTCATCTCATAAGGAATGGCCAGGTGGTCACGCCCTTGGATGAGGGCAAGGACGCACGCAATGGAGCTCAGCCATGAGCGAAGGCCGCTTCAATCTTTCCTCACTGGCAGTTCGCGAGCGCCCCATAACCGTCTTTCTACTGTTCCTGATCACGGTGGCGGGGGTCCTGGCCTTCTTCCAGCTTGGCCGTGCCGAGGATCCCCCGTTCACGATCAAGCAGATGACCGTCGTCACTGCGTGGCCAGGGGCAACGGCGCAGGAAATGCAGGACCTGGTAGCCGAGCCGCTGGAGAAGCGTTTGCAGGAACTGCGTTGGTACGACCGTTCCGAAACCTACACGCGGCCAGGATTGGCCTTCACGATGCTGTCCCTGCGCGATGCGACGCCGCCCTCGCAGGTGCAGGAGGAGTTTTACCAAGCGCGTAAGAAGCTAGGAGACGAGGCAGCGAGACTACCGGCAGGTGTTATCGGGCCGATTCTCAATGACGAATATGCAGACGTGACGTTCGCGCTTTTCGCACTGAAAGCCAAAGGCGAGCCACAGCGGCTTCTGGTACGCGATGCAGAGGTGCTGCGACAGCAGCTGCTGCACGTGCCTGGTGTCAAGAAGGTCAACATCATTGGCGAGCAGCCCGAGCGCATCTTCGTATCCTTCTCGCATGATCGGTTGGCTACCGTAGGCGTCACCCCCCAGGACATATTCACGGCCCTCAACAGCCAGAACCTGCTGACGCCTGCCGGTTCGATCGACACCCGCGGACCGCAGGTCTTCGTTCGGGTGGACGGCGCCTTCGATAGCCTGGAGAAGATCCGTCAGACGCCGATCGTAGCGCGGGGGCACACTCTGAAGCTATCCGATGTCGCCACAGTTGAGCGCGGCTATGAAGACCCCGCGACGTTCTTCGTTCGCAACAACGGGGAACCTGCGCTGCTGCTGGGCGTCGTCATGCGTGACGACTGGAACGGACTGGATCTTGGCAAGGCACTGGAGTCCGAGGTTGGCAAGATCAACGACCAATTGCCTCTTGGCATCTCGCTCACCAAAGTAACCGATCAGGCCGTGAACATCAGTTCGGCGGTCGACGAGTTCATGGTCAAGTTCTTTGTCGCGCTGCTTGTTGTGATGCTGGTCTGCTTCATCAGCATGGGCTGGCGCGTCGGCATCGTCGTCGCAGCGGCCGTGCCCCTGACGCTTGCAGCAGTCTTCGTCATCATGGCCGCCACGGGCAAGAACTTTGACCGCATCACGCTAGGCTCGCTCATCCTGGCCCTGGGGCTGCTTGTGGACGACGCCATCATCGCCATTGAGATGATGGTCGTGAAGATGGAGGAGGGTTACAGTCGTGTGGCCGCCTCGGCCTACGCGTGGAGCCACACTGCTGCCCCGATGCTGTCCGGCACGTTGGTCACCGCCATCGGGTTCATGCCCAACGGTTTCGCCCGATCCACCGCAGGCGAATACACCGGCAACATGTTCTGGATTGTTGGCATAGCGCTCATCGTGTCCTGGGTGGTGGCCGTGGTGTTCACGCCCTATCTTGGCGTGAAGCTGCTGCCCGACATCAAGACCGTGGAGGGCGGGCATCAGGCCATCTACAACACTCGCAACTACAACCGCTTCCGCGCATTTCTGACGCGCGTAATCGCGCGCAAATGGCTGGTCGCCGGCGCGGTGGTCGGCCTGTTCGCGCTGGCCGTCATCGGCATGGGCGTGGTCAAGAAGCAGTTCTTTCCTACCTCGGATCGGCCCGAAGTACTGGTCGAGGTGCAGATGCCTTATGGCACCTCCATCCAGCAGACCAGTGCCGCAACGTCGAAAGTCGAGGCCTGGCTGGCAAAGCAGGAAGAGGCGCGCATTGTCACCGCCTACATCGGTCAGGGGGCTCCACGCTTCTTCCTGGCGATGGCGCCGGAACTGCCGGACCCGTCGTTTGCCAAAATCGTGGTGCTCGCTGGTGATGACAAGGAGCGCGAAGTTCTGAAGTTCCGGTTGCGCGAAGCAATCGCCAGCGGTCTGGTACCCGAAGCGCAGGTACGGGTCACCCAGATCGTGTTTGGTCCGCCATCCCCGTTCCCGGTCGCCTACCGGGTCATGGGGCCGGACCCGGACAGGTTGCGCGAGCTCGCTGATCAAGTGGGCCTGATCATGCGCAGCAACCCGATGATGCGCACGGTAAATACGGACTGGGGTCCGCGCACCCCGACATTGCACTTTGCGCTGAATCAGGATCGCCTCAATGCCGTGGGCCTGACCTCAAACTCGGTGGCCTCGCAACTACAGTTTCTGCTCAGTGGTGCACCGCTCACCGACGTGCGCGAGGACATTCGCTCCGTGCAGGTGGTAGGCCGCGCAGCGGGCGATGCGCGCCTGGATCCCGAGAAGATTGCAGACTTCACGTTGGTCGGCAGTGCCGGTCAACGCGTCCCACTCTCGCAGGTGGGAACCGTAGAAGTACGCATGGAGGATCCTATCCTGCGTCGACGTGATCGCACACCCACCATCACGGTCCGCGGCGACATTGCCGAGGGCCTCCAGCCGCCTGATGTCTCGACGGCAGTCCTGAAGGATTTGCAGCCGCTGATCGAGCGGCTCCCGGCCGGCTACCGCATCGAACAGGCCGGTGCGATCGAGGAGTCCGGCAAAGCTACGACGGCGATGCTCCCACTGTTTCCCATCATGATCGCCCTTACGCTACTCATCATCATTCTTCAGGTGCGATCAATCGCCGCAATGATCATGGTGTTCGCCACCAGTCCGCTAGGCCTCATCGGCGTGGTGCCTACGCTGCTCCTCTTCCAGCAGCCCTTTGGCATCAACGCGCTAGTTGGATTGATCGCGCTGTCGGGCATTCTGATGCGCAACACCCTGATCCTCATCGGGCAGATCCATCAGAACGAGCAGGAAGGGCTGGGTGCATTTGATGCGGTCGTCGAGGCGACTGTGCAGCGGGCGCGCCCAGTCATCCTGACGGCGCTGGCTGCGATTCTGGCCTTCATTCCCCTGACGCATTCGGTGTTCTGGGGAACGCTGGCGTACACGTTGATCGGCGGAACATTGGCAGGAACCGTCCTCACGCTGGTCTTCCTGCCAGCGATGTACGCGATCTGGTTCAAGATCAAGCCGTCCCTACCCGATGCAGTCGAGCCGGCACTCGGGCCTGCGCACTGAGGAGTACTCCATCACATGAACGCGCATCCAATCCAGAAGGCAGCCATGGAAAAGAAGATTGTTCTGGTCACCGGCGTCTCTTCCGGAATCGGGCAAGCCAGCGCAAGGGCGCTGGCCCACGCAGGTTGTGTGGTATATGGCAGCGTTCGCCAGCTTGAACATGCGCAGCCGATCAAGGGCGTGACGCTGGTGCAGCTTGATGTCTGCGAGAAGGCAAGCATTGATCGTGCAGTGGCCACCATCATTGCGAGGGAGGGGCGCATTGACGCTCTGGTGAACAACGCGGGTCACAACCTGATCGGTGCAGTGGAGGAGACCGAAGTAGTTGAAGTCGAGTCGTTGTTCGACACGAATGTCCTAGGCGTGATCAGGGCCATTCGGGCCGTACTGCCCTCCATGCGAGCGCAGCGCGCCGGTCGGATCATCAACGTGAGTTCCGTGCTCGGATTTCTCCCTGGGCCTTACATGGGCGTTTATGCGGCCAGCAAGCATGCCTTGGAAGGGCTGTCGGAGAGCCTGGATCACGAGGTTCGTCAGTTTGGGATACGGGTCACTCTGGTGCAGCCCTCCTTTACCAACACTGGATTCAAGATGAATACACAGCGAGCCAGTACATCCATCGCCGACTACGACTTCGAGCGCGAACTCGCACTGGATGCGATCGCTCGCGCATCCGATGAGGGCACGGACGCAGCGCTCGTGGCCGGTACCATCGTCGAGGCGGCTCTCGGCAAGTGGAAAATGCGTCGCACACCCGCGGGCCAGGCGTCGCTGTTGGCGAAGTTGCGGCGCTTCATGCCTGCCGCGCCAGTGGATGCCAGCCTGCGAAGGGCCTTTGGGCTGACCAAGGCCAAGGCGCATAGCGGGCGCTCCTGAGATGAATGGATCTGCGAAGCGTTGGGAGCGCGCGCGCGCGCATACCCGGGCGTGCATTCTTGAAGCCGCCGCCGAAGCGTTCCAGTCCTCCGGCTACGACGATACGTGCATGCAGCAGATCGCGGATCTCGCGGGGTACACCAAGGCGACTGTTTATGCACACTATCGCGACAAGGCGCACCTCTTCACGGCCGTCATGAATCTTCACGCGTCGAGCCTTCCCGAGCCCGTCGTACGTGCTCATCCTGGAGCGGACCTTAAAGAGGAGTTGGACTATGTCTCTCTGGAGATCCAGAAGCTGGCTCAGCTGGATGTGTGTCGACGCTTCTGCGGGGCGCTCCGCCATTCCGTAACTGGAACAACCCCTTACGCCGAACTCTGGAGCGCTTACCTTGCCCCCTTTAGGGCATACATTTGCTCGGCATTGGTTCGCAACGGAGTGGAGAGGGCAGAAGAGCACGCCAGTCTGTACCTTCAGTTGCTGCTGCAGGCAAATTCCCTGCAGGTGGCGCCGCAGCCGGCGATCAATGCCGGCGCAATGCTGAGCGTGTTTCATCGGGCCTTTCAGCAGTAAAGTTCACCTGGATAGATCATCGCAACCGGGTTGCATCCTCTGGCACGTTTTGCGTGCATCGTTGGACGGTATGAGCCAGAGCACCTGCTGCCCTTCCACTGCCAACACGGAGCTATCAGTATGAATGACGTCATTATTATCGGCGGCAGCTTTGCCGGCCTCGCAGCCGCACTTCAGCTTGGCCGCGCCCGTCGGAAAGTCACCGTTCTCGATACCGACCTGCCGCGCAATCGATTCGCCGGCCATTCGCATGGACTGCTTGGTCACGATCACAAGCCGCCACTGGATATTCTGGCGGAGTCACGGTTGCAGCTGGCCCGTTATCCGGCGATCAGCCTGGTCAAGGCACGTGCCGAAGGCATTCTCGGCACGATCGATGACTTCTCAGTCCTGACGGCGGATGGCATCCGTCTTGACGCCCGCCGCTTGATCCTAAGCTATGGTGTGGTTGACCAAGTCCCCGATGTTCCAGGTTTTGCAGAATGCTGGGGCAAATCCGTCGTCCCTTGCCCCTACTGTGACGGTTTTGAGGTTGCGGGACAACATTGGGGACTCGTCTGGTCCGGTCCGCAGTCGCACAATCAGGCCAGGCTGTTCCTCGACTGGACCGACAGATTGACGGTCATCGCTGATGGTCACCACATTCCGTCCGACATTCGGGTCGACCTTGAGCATCGAAACATATCCGTCGTCGATGGCCGGATGGTCGAGATCGCACATCATGGAGGTCATATCACTACCGTCAATCTTGATACGGGCAGCAAGGTGGCCGTCGACATCCTGTTTGCGCATCCGCGGAATAGACCTTCGGCAAATCTGCACGAGTCACTGGGCCTCACCACGGTCGAGACGCCCGCCGGCATCACCCTTAAGGTTGACGAGCGCGGCCAGACCAGCAGGCCCGGTGTCTACGCCGCGGGCGATCTCACCACGCCCTTCTTGCCCTCGGTAACCCAGGCAACGTCGCAGGGCGCAATGGCGGGAATCTTTGCCCAGCAGTCGATGCTGGCCTGAGAACATTGATTGGAGATAAGCGCGTGTGCCGCCAGAATTCAACTGTCTGGTACAACCGTTCCACCCTCGATAAGAACCGGAATCCCGTACTTCGTCCGATGTCTGCTTACGGCCAGAATCGGACATCGTCCGGTCACCTCATCGCCTACAGAAGCATTCCCCCCGAGGCCTCAATGCGCTGGCCGGTGATCCAACGACTGCTTCCCGCCAGCAGGTTTGCCACGGCCATGCCGATGTCGTCGGGGCGACCCGTACGTCCCATCGCCGTGTGCTGTGCCACGTAGTGGTTCACGGCGGCATCGTCGCGCACTGCACCGCCGAAGAAGTCGGTCTCGGTGGCGCCAGGGGCTACGGCGTTGACCGCGATGCCCCTCGGTCCCAGCTCGAGCGCGAGATAGCGGGTGGCGGTTTCCAGTGCGCTCTTCATTGCTGCGTACACCAGGCTGCCCGCAGCCACGTGGCGGGTCAGGCTGGTGGAGATGTTGATGATGGCGCCGCCATCGGCCAGCTGCGGCGCCAGCAACTGGGTCAGCAGCAGTGGCGCTTTGAAATGCACGCGGTACAGCAGGTCGATGTCATCGCCGCGGATCTCACCGAACGCCGATGGTGCGTGCAGCCCTGCATTGTTCACCAGCTGTTGGAAGTGCGATGCACCCCAGCGCTGCAATTGTGCCCGCACAGCCGATGCGAAGGTCTCCAGTGATCCAATCGCATCCAGATCCAGCGGCAGCATCGCGGCGCGTACGCCATAGGCTTCGATCTGGCGCAGGGTTTCGGCGGCCTGAACCTGCTGATGCTGGTAGGTAATCATCACGTCGCTACCCTGCCTGGCCAAGTGGAGGGCAATGCTGCGGCCAATGCCGCGGCTGCCGCCGGTAACCAGGGCGATGGTGCGCGGGGTGTGTACGCTGTTCATGGTGGCTTTGTCTCGTGAAACGGAGCGTGACATGCTGCGCCGAGGGTGCCGTCCGCACTTGCCCAATTGCACACGATCCTTGCCCGATTTCCCTGCTACCTGTGATCGCCAAGCCCCGCTGCGTGCATTAGCGCTGCAGGCGCAGGCGGTGCTGCGCGCACGCAGCCTGGACGCGGAGCCGCTGCTGGAACTTCTGCCCGGCGCTTGGCTGGCGCGTACAGGATCAACGCGCGCTCCGGCCCCGGCTCTGTACCGTCCCGCGGTGGCGGCGGTGCTACAGGGGGCCAAACAGGTATGGGTGGGCGATGCGGTGCTGGAATATCGCGCCGGCGATGCACTACTCACCCGTCAGCCCGTTCCCGCTCGCGGGATGGTGGCCCGGGGCAACCACCAGACGCATTTTCTGGGGCTGGTGGTGGAGTTGGACACCGTCTTGTTGCGACAGTTGCTGAGCCAGTTGGGCAACCCACCTACAGGCCAAGCGCCTCATCCTGCGCCATTCAGTGTGGTAGCGCTGGATTCACCCGTACTGAGCTGTCTGCTGCGTCTGCTGGAGCTGGCCCTCGACACGCCCGACGCCCAGCGGCTGCTGTGGCCTGCCCTGCAGCGTGAGCTGCTGTTTCGTCTGTTGCAGGGTGAAGCAGGGCCAGCACTGCTGGCGATGGCCCAGCCATCTCCCTTGGCACGGCGGATGGCGGGCGCGATTCGCACCCTGCAACGCAGCTTCCGGCAACCGCTTGATGCGGCCGCGCTGGCCAGCCGTGCAGGCATGGGCAGCGCGCTGTTCTATCGGCATTTCCGTGCGGCAACGGGCCTGTCACCGCTGCAGTACCAGAAGCAGCTGCGCCTGATCGAGGCACGTCGCCTGCTGCAGCGGGGCGGCACCAGCATCTCCGCCACCGCGTTCGCCGTGGGCTACGAGAGCCCTTCTCAGTTCAGCCGCGAGTTCAGTCGGCTGTTCGGCCACGCACCGCGCGAGGCTCTCCCGCCGATCGCTCGATGAGTATCAGCCTTGCTCGGCCACTTGGCGCTGCAGCATCGCGATTCCGGCTTCCAGCGTAACCGCCGGCCGATAGCGAAGCTCGCTGCGTGCACGGCTGTCATCCAGTGTGACCTCCACCGCTGAAGATGCGAACTCCTGGCGGGTCATTGGCGCACGCAGAGGCAGCCGCAGTCTGCGGAACAGGTCATCCAGTCCGATGAAAACACGCAGCAGCGCACGCGGCACCTGTTTTTCAGGCGGTTGTACGCCATAAGCCAGCAACTGAGCGCCAATCAGACGGCGGAACGGCACGGGCGCACCATCGCAGATGTGGTAGACACGGCCGCCCGCACCGCGCGTCAAGGCGCAGCAGACCGCTTCAGCCAGGTTGTCCACGTGGGTGGACGAGGTGAGGTAGTGCCCGCCGTCGATCCAGGCGAAGCGGCCGCTGCGTACGGCCTGCAGCAAGTAGGGCATAGCGGTCGTGTTGTCGCGGCCCCAGACAAATCTTGGTCGCAGCACCTTCACTGCGAAATGCGGTGTGGACAGCGTGATCGCCACCCGTTCTGCTTCAGCCTTGCTCGCGCCGTAGATGCCTGCTGCGCGCGCCGGATACTGATGGTCCTCGCGCGCCTGATGCAAAGGCGCACCGGTGGTCAGTGCCGATTCGCTGCTCAGCACGATCGCCACCGACACACCCGCAGTACGGGCGGCCGTCAGCACGTTGCGGGTGCCTTCCACGTTGGTCTGCCACTGGCTGGGTGAAGCATTTCGGTGGTCGGTGTCGGCGGCCGCGTGGATCAGCGCGGCGCAGCCCTCCATCGCCGCAGCGATGTCGGGGTCCAGCAGATCGCCGTGTACCGGCTGGGCGCCCAGCGCCTGTACCACCGCCGCCGCCTGGGGGCTGCGCACCAGCGCACGCACGTGGTGACCGTCTGCACACAGGCGGCGAATCAGATTGCGGCCCACGTAGCCGCTTCCTCCGGTCAGGAAGAGGGTGGAAGAACTCATCAGGGTTACCTCGGGGGAGAGAACGGGTTCAGCGCGGCGGCGTCTCGATCAACGCGCCAATGTCCTGCAGCAGCTGCTGCCGCTGCGCGGCCGGCCACTGCACGTAGTCCAGCGACTCCAGCAGCTTCATACCCTCCAGCGCGAGGTATGCCAGCAACGCGCTGCGTGGGTGCGTGGCCTGCTGCTGGATCTCGGCCAGGATCTGCGCCTGGTTGTGCTGGATGGGTGCGCGCAGCTGTGGATCCTGGGCCATGGCCGCGCACAGCGCCAAGGCCACCGGCTGGAATGCCTCGGGAAAGGGCTGGGCCGCTGCGGCAATACGACCGCGCAGCAGCGCATCCTGGTTGAACCCCTTGGCCGCCTCGCGGTTGAAGGCGTTGTCGCGGGCCACCGCACGTTCGACCACGGCCTGGATGAGACCGGCCTTGGACTGGAAGTCGTAGACCACCGAGGCCTTGCTGACCCCGGCTTCGGCGGCCACCGCATCCAACGTCAGGCGCGCCGCCCCCACCTGGGCGACAACGCGCTCGGCAGCATCAAGGAGCTGCTGCGGATCAATACTTTTGCGACGGCCCATCACCGGGTCCCATATTTAACCATCCGGTCGATTATAAATGTGGATGCGCTGGTGTAAAGCCCTCTGGGTGGCCTACAGCGCGTCATGGAGCGCGCCCAGCTGGCGCAGGATCTGCGTGGCCGCCGACAGCTTGGCCTCGGAGTACTGCGCCACGCCTGCTGCATCCACTGCTGGATGTTCGCTTCGCGCTGCCGGTGGCGCGCTCGACCGGCAGCCGTCAGCTTCACCCGCACCTTGCGCCGGTCGTCGGTTGCCTCCTGCTTGTCCACGTAGCCAGCACCTACAAGACCTTTCAGCAGCTGGGTCACGGCCGCAGTGGAAGTTTCGTTGCCCTCTGTCTTCAACCTGACGTGCGATGCAGCATCAGCAGGAAGAGCAAGCTCCGCGTGAGCGTGGGCAACTGCTGCAGCAGGCGATGATTTCGGGGAACGCCTACTTCGACGAGAGCGGCTCGACGGATATCGAGCGGCGCCGCAAGACGGCGCTGTTGTATCGGGCAACGCTGGAAATCAAGCTCTGAACGGTCATCGACGATCGGCGCGACCACGAGACCAAGGAGATGGCCTGACCTGCGCAATGTCTGCATTCGGACAGATCGGTCGTTCACCTCCCGCAGGGGGCCCCGGTGTCCGCCACGACCAAGCCTGAAAAGGCCGCAATCACCCTCGCATCAACCTACACAGCGGTTCCATGGGATGATGCGGTGCCCACCGGACGAGCGACCATGCAGAAGCTGACGGACCCCAATCTGCTGGACGACATCGCCGAGATTGGTCGAATCCAGGCCGTGCCGCGAATCCTGGAGACCGTCGCCCACATCACGGGCTCACGATTCACGGCTATTGCCCGCGTGACCCAGACAACCTGGACCGCGTGCGCCACCTTCGACACCCTGGGGTTCGGGCTGGTTCCCGGTGGCCAACTGGTGCTTGAGACCACCATCTGTGACGAGATCAGGCAGTCGGCGACGTCAGTTGTATTTGCGCATGCAAGCGAGCACCCGATTTACTCCCAGCATCACACGCCACGGATCTACGGACTTGAGAGCTACGCGTCCGTTCCCATCCATCGGCCAGACGGCAGCTTCTTCGGCACGCTCTGCGCGATTGATTCGGCACCGGCCAACTTCGACGTAGCCCACGTCCAACGCTCCATGGAACTGCTGGCCGACCTGGTAGGAAGTTACCTCGACAAGGAAGATCGCCTTGTGCGAGCGGAATCTGCGCTCTCCGACGCGCATCGTGTCGCCGACCTGCGCGACCAGTTCATTGCCGTGCTGGGTCATGACCTGCGCAGTCCGCTGCAGGCCATCAGCATCGCCGCAGATTCGCTGGCATGTGAGGCGGGCACTGAGCGCCAGCAACGGATGCTCGCGCACATCACCTCCGGCGTTGCCAGAATGGACGGACTGATCAACGACGTGCTTGATTTCGCCAGGGGACGTCTGGGCGGCGGCATTCCCATCGCGCTGCAGCTGACAAGCACGCTGGAAGAAGACCTGAAACGGGTTGTGGAAGAGGTGGCAATCGTCACTGGTCGCCAGGACATCAAGGTCCACATAAAGATAGACGACGACGTGGTCTGCGACCCGAGCAGATTGGCACAGCTCCTGGCCAACCTGCTCACCAATGCAGCGGTACACGGAGAGCGCTCGTCCCCGATTACGCTGACCGTCCACTCCGAGCCGGAAATGCTCACGCTCGACGTACACAACGAGGGACACATTCCATCAGCGAGGTTGGACGCGATTTTCAGCCCATTCTCACGTGAAAAGAGTGAGCGTCCGCGGCCGGGTCTCGGCCTCGGCATCTACATTGCGTCGGAGATCGCGCGGTCCCATGGCGGCACGTTGGAGGTGGAGTCCAGTGCGGCCGCCGGCACCTTGTTCACGTTCAAGATGCGCAGGCTGGAGCTTCCGTAGCGGTCTGCCGCGGCCACGTCCGCAGCCTTCAACCGGGTTTCATTTGCGGGCGTGTCGCGCGTCTTTTTCATCTACGTCCTTCGCAGCCGCGCGACTCTGCGCGAACTCCGGGAACGTATCTTCGATCGAGTCCTTGTCCGGCAGCACGTAGAACACGCCGCCTTTCTCGAACGTGGGATGCACGATCTTCTCGTAGAACCCGGGCGAGACATTGATGCAGCCGTGGGTGACACGGTTGTCGTCCGGTGTGGCCGATGCCAGTCGTTCACTGCGCTTCTCTTTCGGGGTGCCCGGGGGAAGCGGGTGCATTGAAACGGCGGAATCGTAGTCCACCCACAGCACGCGTCCGGCATCCTCGGACGGGCCATAGGCGCCAATGAAACGACCCGCCGGGGTGGTGCGGTCGTGGCCGGGAATCGCGCTCAGTGCGAGCTTGGCGACGCCGGGTGCCGAGTGATCGCCGATGGCCGAACCAAACAGCGCTGGCGCTGCGCCGCGCAGCTTGCCGTCACCGCCGAAGACCAGGACCTGCGCAGCCGCCTTGTCCATGATCGCGAACGGATAGCCCTGGTTGTCCTTGCTGGCCACGACCCAGCCGGCCAGTTCAATCACCGTATCGGACACTTCCTGGCCCTGCGGAAGTTCATCGGCGGCGGTCGCCGTTTCCGTGGGTGCGTCCTTGGCTTCCTTGGCGTTCCTGGCGCTGGCTGCGCCGGTTCCTGCCAGTGCCAGCGCGATGGCCAGCGTGGCCGATACGGCCCGGCGTGCAGGGAGTGAGTACGTACGAATGGGACGGCTCCTTCGGATGACGACCGAGAGGCTGAAAGACACCAGTGGCCGGTGAAGGCCACTGGTGTCTGGTTCAAGCGTTCATCAAAGTGGGTGGAGAGCGGTTACCCGCGCGGCTTGCGGCCGGGGACCCTTTCGAGCTGCTGCACGCGGCCTTCGATCTGATCCAGACGCTGGTTGGCCTGCTGTGCAGACTGGTTGGCGGATTCGGCGCTCTGCGCCGCGCCCTGCACCTTCACGTCGAGCTGGTCGAGACGCGAGTTGATCGTTGCAAATTCGTCTTTGTAGGTGGCGCAAGCACCGAGGCTTACGGTAGCAACGATGGCTACGGTGACGGCACGTGCCGCGTTGATTTGCTGCTTGGTCAGGAACATTCCACTCCCTCCTTCGTCTGGGGAGTCTGGAATATAGCGGCGTTTGTTCCCGCCGCTGCGAAGTGCTTTCAGCTGCAGTTGGAAGACGTGGATGGCCTGTGAAGGTCGGGCAATCAGCAATCCTTAACAAGCGGGAACAAGCGAGCTCTGCTGCATCGGTTGATGTCCTTGTGCCACTTCAATCTCTCCAATTCATCAGCCTGAAGCCGACTCGCGTTGTTCCTCTCAATGGGCGCAGATGAGCATGGCGCACAACATCGACGCGCGCACCGCGCTTCCGTGAGCGAAGTCCTCTCGTGCGATCCATGACCGAAGCAGCTTGGCAGGTCGGAGTGCATCCAGCGAGCTGCTACGCGGCGCATCGAGAGTTCCCTGAACAGGAACCTCATTCATGTACTGGTCAGTTCAATATTCAGGGCCGATTTCATCAACAAACGGATAATTCACACCTGTCGAACGCCTCTCCTCCCTCCCCTCCCGAGGGGCGTTCGACGAAACCAAAATAATGAAAGGTGTATCCCGATGATCAAGAATTCGCTGCTTGCCCTGGGTCTGTTGGCCGCGCTGCCGTTCGCCGCATCGGCTGCCGATGGTCTGTCGTACAACTACGTTGAAGGCGGCTACGTGAACACCGATGCCAAGGGCGGCGACGCTGATGGCTGGGGCGTGAAGGGCTCGGTCGCCGTGCATCCGAACTTCCACATCTTCGGTGATTACAGCAAGCAGGAAACCGACACCTTCAAGAACGATGTCGACCAGTGGCGCATCGGTGCCGGCTACAACTACGGCATCGCACCGAACACCGACCTGGTGGCTCGTGTTGCATACCAGAAGTTCGACATGAAGCACGGCCTGGACTTCAACGGCTACTCCACTGAAGTGGGCGTGCGCACCGCGTTCAACCCGTACCTGGAAGGCTATGCGCTGGCCGGTTACGAGGATTACAGCAAGAAGCACGGCATCAACCCGGACGGCGAGTTCTACGGCCGTGTCGGCGCCACCGCCAAGTTCAACCAGAACTGGGGCCTGAGTGGCGAAGTGAAGCTGGCCAAGGCCGGCGACCGCGAGTGGTTCGTGGGCCCGCGCTTCAGCTGGTAACAAACGCCTGTCGTTAGTGCGTGTAACTGGCGTGTGATCTCTCTCCCACACGCCAGCGAAGCCCGGCCTCGTGCCGGGCTTCTCTTTTTCCGGCATCGCTTTGCCACAATGGGGCATGGGCGATCCCTCCACTCCCGCTGGCACCGGCTCGGTCTACCAGGAACACCTGGCGCCTGCGCCGCTGCGTGGCCAGTTCGGCCAGCTCTGGCAGAGCCAGTTGCCTGCTGATGCCAGTGGCAGCATCACCGTGCTGCCCGATGGATGCGTGGACATTCTCTGGCGTGACGGTGCGCTGTTCGTGGTGGGGCCGGACCGTACCGCCGCACACCCGCAACTGGCCCCCGGTGCACAGGTGCTGGGCGCGCGGTTCCGGCCTGGACAGGCATCGTCTGCGCTCGGCATCGACTTGTCCGGCATCGTCGGCCAAGCCGTGCCCCTGATCGAATTCAATGCCCGCTGGGCGACGCAGGCTGCGGCCTGGATCGGTGACGCCGCGCCCGACCAGCGCCTGCAGCGCGTGGCTGACAGCCTGCAGCGGAACATGCCGGCCGCCGTGCTGGACGAGCACACACGCCGCGCGCATGCGCTGTTCGCGCACGCTGCCAGAGGCGATGCCAGCATCGACGCACTCGCCGCACATCTGGCGATGAGCCCGCGCACCCTGCGTCGCTTCAGCCAGACGCAGTTCGGTTACGGAGCAAAGTCGCTGGAGCGGATCCTGCGTCTGCAGCGGTTCCTGCGCTGCAGCCAGACCCAACCCGCGCACAGTCTGGCGATGCTGGCCGTGGAGGCGGGCTATGCCGACCAGGCCCACCTCAGCCGCGACGCCCGCGAGCTTGCCGGCCTGACGGCCAGTGCGCTGCGCCAGCAGTGGGGACGTTGATGGCCGTTTCGTTCAAGACCCGGGCCCGACCCTGACCGATGCTGGGCGCTCCAACCACGGAGCCGCACCATGAGCCACGCAGACACCACCTCTGCCGAACGCCGCATCGACAACATCGAATTCAACGTCGCCGACATCGCCCGCAGCAAGCAGTTCTATGGGCAGGTCTTCGGCTGGTCCTTCACCGACTACGGCCCGGCCTATGCCGAGTTCGATGACGGCCGCCTCAAAGGTGGATTTGTCGCCGACGAGGCAGTGACGCCCTCAGGAGGCGCGCTGGTCATCGTGTACTGCGTGGACCTTGCCGACGCGCAGCAGCGCATCCTCGCAGCGGGCGGCGAGATCGTGCAGGCCGTGTTTGCCTTTCCCGGCGGCCGTCGCTTCCATTTCCGCGATCTGGACGGCTACGTGCTGGCGGTGTGGAGCGACGCCAGCTGATCCGTCTGCCTCTACAATCCGCCAATGGAAACGCACATCGACGCCTATGTAAGGCAGGCCGACGGCAACTGCATCAAGGTGGTGCTGTTCAATGGCCGCTCGCGGGCCTCGCTGCAGGCGCTGGGCTTCACCGCTGGCGAGGGAGACACCCTCACCCTGCCGGTCCCCGACGATGCAGCCAAGGCCGCCGTCTTCCTCCGCCTGCGTGATCTCGGCGTTGCCTTCTCGGCGGGCAGGGAGTGGTGTCCGGCCGATGTGTTCGAGCATCTCCGCGATGGCGGTGTGCTGGAGGGACCCTACCTCCGGGTTGCGTGGCGCACGCCGCGGCAGTTCACCGTGACCACGGCGTAGCCACAGCATGAACGTGATCGAGATCGATGGAGCGAATCTGCTGCGCGATGTTGAGGATGGCTGGCAGCTGCAGGCGTCGGTGGTCTCGCAGGACCGCACGCGGTTGGCCTGCATCCTTCGTGTCGGGCAGCGCCTTCGCGTCGAGCGGTTCCTGCGCGGACACATGCGGCCGCAGTGGCAGGGGGAGTGGTGGGTGCAGCAGCCACAGCACTCGATCACCGACAGCGGGCAGCAGGCACAGGTCCTTGCCGACGAGTGGCTGGCGCCCGTCGGCTGACCACCGCGAACTGAGAACCGCTCCGTCGCCGGCAAGGTCGTTCCGCTATGATCGCCCGCACATTGCCGCAGGCGATGTGCCCGCCTCAAGCCAGCAGGAACCATCGTGAACGCCCAGCCCGCACCCATCACCGCCCTCAACCACACGCTCGACAACGAGCCGCAGCAGATCACCGCGCCGCTGACCCATTCGGCCGCGTTCCTGGTGCTGACGGTGAAGGACGATGCGGCGTCGCTGGCGAAAGTGCGCGAGGTGCTGGCCAGCACCGATGACCTGATCAAGAACACCGCCATCCGCGAGATCGAGCGCACCTTCACCTGCAACGTGGCCATCGGCCACCGCGTGTGGGCGCCGCTGGTGGGCAGTACGCCGCCGCGCGAGTTGAAGCCGTTCCAGGAAGTGAAGGGTGCGACCCACACGGCGGTCTCCACGCCGGGCGACCTGCTGTACCACATCCGTGCACGCACGATGGACCTGATCGTGGCCTTCGAGCGCAACCTGATGATGGCCTTCGGCGATGCGGTGGACGCGGTGGATGACGTGGCCGGTTTCCGCTACTTCGACGGCCGCGACCTGCTCGATTTCGTCGACGGCACGGCCAACCCCGAAGGCCTGTCACTGCCGGAGGCGACCATCGTCGGCGACGAGGATCCCGACCATGCCGGTGGCAGCTACGTGGTGGTGCAGAAGTACCTGCACAACCTCGATGCCTGGCGCGCGCAGAAGACCGAAGCGCAGGAAGCGATCATCGGCCGCACCAAGCACGACAACATCGAGCTGGACGACGCATCCGCCGACGCGCAGAAGTCGCACAAGACGCTGTGCACCATCGAGGATGCCGACGGCGAGCACGAGATCCTGCGCGACAACATGCCCTTCGCCAATCCGGGGCGCGGCGAGTACGGCACCTACTTCATCGGCTACACGCGCCGGCTGTGGGTGATCGAGAAGATGCTGGAGCGGATGTTCATCGGCAATCCGGCGCCGCTGCACGACCGCATCCTCGATTTCTCCACCGCGACCACCGGCGTCACCTTCTTTGCGCCCTCGCGCAAGGTGCTGGCCGACCTGGGCGACTGATCACGCCGGGTGGGGCAGCCAGGTAGATCCACGCCATGCGTGGATGGATCAACCGGTTGCCCGGAACAGCCACGCATGGCGTGGCTCTACTGCGCCGCCATCTGCCTGTCATCTACGGCGCCGACCATGACGCGTTGGGATGGACGTGGAGACGTGGGTGATGGCTTCTGCAGGAAACAAGCGCACCTCGCGCCGTGGCTGGCGCCCGTTGGCATGGTTGCTGGGCCTGTTGGCGCTGGGGAGCGCCAGCGTGTCCGCACAGGACGCGCCTGCGCATTGGATGGCCTATGCCGCCTCCGTCAGCGGCGAGTTGCAGCAGCGTCTGCAGCAGGAGCAGGATCCGCACGCGCAGCGCCTGCTGGCCTGGCTGCAGGAGCATCCCGATGCGCCGGCGCCGTTGGTGGTGAGCGTGTGGATCGCCGGCGATGGCGCTATCTCGAAACTGGAATTCGACAGCCTGGGTGATGCACGGGTCGATGCCGATCTGCGTGCGGCGCTGCAGTCCACGCCGTTGCCGGCGGCGCCGCCGAAGGACATGCGACAGCCACTGCGATTGGGGCTGACCCTTACCCAGTAGATCCACGCCATGCGTGGATGCCGGGCATCGGTAGACGCCAACCTTGGTTGGCGCTCACCTGCCGACCAAGGTCGGCATCTACCGAACGCAGCCACGCATGGCGTGGCTCTACTGCGCAGGTACTGCCTGCGGCTCGCGCGCGGCGGCGCGCCACGCCCGTAGCCCGAACAATGCCAGGCCCAGGAAGAACACGTACAACGCAGCAGTCACGTGCAGCGATTTGAACAGATAGGCGCCCACGTAGACCACGTCCACCACGATCCACACCCACCAGCAGGCGGTGTGCCGGCGGGCCTGCCACCATTGCCCGACCAGGCTCAGTGCGGTCAGCATCGCGTCCAGCCACGGCAACGCTGCATCGGTGAAGGTGTGCATGCCGGCGCCAAGCGCCACGCCGCCACACAGGCCGATGGCCAGGTCGCGCAGCAGCTTGCCGCGCGCCAGCGGCACGATGCGGATGCTGCCTTCATCGGCGGCGTGCTGGCGCCAGTTGATCCAGCCGTAGACCAGGAAACCACCAAAGGCGACCTGCAGCAGCGTGTCCGAGTACAGCTTGGCTTCGGCGAACACCGCGCCGTACAGCGCGACCGACAGCAGGCCGACCGGCCACGCGGCCAGCCGTCGCTTTGCCATCAGCCACACCCCGAGGATGCTGAAGAGCGCGGCAGTCCACTCGAGCGCGACGCCGCTCACAGCGCGAACGTCACCGACAGGCGCGCCTGCCGCGGCGCACCCGGGAACAGGTAGTAGTCACCGCCGCTGCTGCCGGTGTCGCGCCAGTAGAAGCGGTTGAACAGGTTGTCCACCGACAGGTTCCAGCTGACCGCACGGTCGTGCAGGCGGTGCTGGAAGCGCAGGCCGGCGTCGAACACCGAGTAGTCCGGTGCGCGCACACCGCCGTCGGCGCGGGCCACGTTGGAGGAGGCATAGCGCCAGCCACCCGTCACATCCAGGCCTTCAACGAACGGCAGCGCGTAGGCCAGGTGCACGCTGGCGCGCACCTTGGGCACGTTCACCAGCTGATGGCCTTCATAGGCTGGGGTGCCGGTGTCGCGTGCGCGCGCCTGCAGCACGCTGGCGCTGGCGACGATCTGCAGCGCGTCGGTCAGCTGGCCGTTGGCGGTCAGTTCCAGGCCGGTATGGGTCTGCTGGCCTTCTTCGGCGAAGGTGTAGCCGACGTCGCTGCCGTCGGGCTTTGCGTACTGGTAGGGCTGGGAGGTGCGGAACACGGCCGCGCCCAGGGTGAGGGCGTCCACCGGCACGTACTTCACGCCCACTTCCAGCTGCCGCGACTGCATCGACGGCAGGAAGGTATCGGCGTTGGACGTCCAGAACGGTGCTTCCTGGCCCAGCGAAATGCCGCGCACGTAGCTGGCGTAGGCGTTGAGCTGGTCGGTGGCCTTCCACACCAGCGCCGTCTGCGGCAGGAAGCGCGACAGGCGGCTGTGGCGCTGCGGCGTGCCGCGCTTGTCGTAGGCGCGCTCGTCCAGGCGCACGAAGCGGCCGCCGGCCAGCCACTGCCAGTCATCGCCGAAGCTCATCCGGTCCAGCGCGAAGAACGCGGTCTGCCGGCTGTCCAGGCGCCGTGCCGATGCACCCGGCATCTTCGGTGAGGGCTCGAACACCGGCACCTGCACGTCGTGGATGTTGCTGGTGCCGACGTACTCGTTGACGCTCGGGCGCTTGTCGATGGTGCGGCGGAAGTAGTCGGCGCCGATGCTCAGCTGGTGGCCGACGCTGCCGGTCTCGAAACTGCCGCGCAGTTCGGCACGGGCCTGCTGGTTGCGGCGGGTGTCATCCGGGCTGCGGTAGTCGTAGATGTCGTAGTCGCCGTTGGGGGCGAAGTAGTTGCCCGGCACGCTGCCGTCTGCGCACCCTGCGGTGTAGTAGCAGCCGTAGGCGAAGGCGACGTTGTCATCGATCACCGAGCGGCTGTGGCCGACCGAGACGCGCGACTGCCACGCATCGTTGAAGTCATAGGTGTGCAGCGCGGTGATGTTGGTGCTGGCAATGTCCACCGGCCGCTGCCACGGCTGGTAGCCGAGCAGGCGTTCGCGGTCGACGCCGCGCGGCAGGTCGCGCGCGCCCAGCAGCTGGAAGCCGGACACCGAGCGCTGCGCGCTGGTCTGGTAGTTGGCATCCACTTCCAGCTTGCCGTGTTCGCCGATCAGCCAGTCGGTGGCCAGCGAATAGAAGTTGCGGCGACCGTCGGCATGCTCGACGTAGGAATCACTGGCATCCCAGGCCGCGTTCAGACGCACGCCGAAGCGCGGGGTCAGCCAGTGGCCGACATCCACGGCGGCATAGCGCGAGCCTTCCGAATCGGTGCCCAGGGTGACCGTGCGCACTTCCGCCGGGCGCTTGCCCACGTAGTTGATGATGCCGCCGGGTGCCATCACGCCAGCCGCCAGGCCGGCTTCGCCCTTGAGGATCTGCACTTCCTGGATGTTCTCCAGCGCCAGGCGCTGCTCGCCGGCGATGGACATGCCGTTGAAGCGGTAGCCGGTGGCCGCATCCAGCGCGAAGCCGCGGATGGCGATGTTCTGGTAGTAGCCCACCGGCGCATAGGCATCGCCCAGCGAGGCATCATTGCTGGCCAGCTCGGACAGCGAACGCACCTGGCGGCGGTCGAGGTAGTCGCGCTCCAGCACGTTCACCGAGGCGGGGGTGTCCTTCCACGAGCCGCCGCCGAAGGCGTTGACGCGCGAGGTGTCGGCCTTCGGTTTGCCGGCCTGCACGCGCACCGCCGCCAGTTCGGTGGGCGAGGAGGGCGCATCAGCAGCGTCGGTGCCTGCCTCGCTGGCGTACAGCGGCAGGGCGGCGCACAGGGCGAGGGCGAGCAGGGTGGGGCGCAGGCAGCGGTTCATTCGATTCGTCTTCAGACAACAAGGGAGACGAAGCGACGGCGCGCAGGTGCACCGGCCCATGACGGGGGTGTGGCTGCGGCTCAAAGCTCCCTACGCCGGTGCAAACCGGATCAGGTTCCAAGGGACTCTCTCAGCCTGGCAGATCCAGGCACCCCCGCTTCAGGTGACCATTTCACTACAAATGGTACGGATTTGCGAGCTACCGCCCTTCAGCCGGGGTCAGATCCCTTTCCAGCGGAAAGGGATCTGACCCCGGCCGAGCGCATCATCGACGCATGGCGTCGATCTACTGAGTACCCCGCGTGTTTGGTGGCTCGCGGCTCACGCGGCGGCGTGCAGGGCCGCCAGCAGGGCCTGGCCGGGGGCCGTGGCGAACCACGCCGGATGCCCGAGCATGAACGGCTGCCAGGCCACATCGGCGTTCGCGGTCGATCCGGTGACGCCCTCGAAATACTCCACTTCGGACAGAGCGAAGTCGAAATGCACCATCGGCAGCAGGTCGGCCAGCAGGTGCACGCGCGTGGGCGACAGCGGCAGTTCCTGCCGATAGCCGTCCAGCAGGGCCAGGGCGATGTCGATGCGAACAGCATCGGTGCCGCGCTCCAGCTGCAGCCAGGCCACCGCGTTGCGTTCGATCGCGGTGGCCAGGTCGAACAGCGCGCTGGTGGGCGAGGCCAGGCCGAAATCGAGCACCGTGGCAATCGTGCCGTCGTCGTTCCACAGCAGGTTGGAGACGTGCCAGTCGTTGTGCGCCCACAGCCGCGGTTCGTCCTGCAGGCGCGCGGCCAGGCCGTGGTGCCACGGCAGCACATCGCGGCGCAGCTGTTCTTCCCAGGGAATGCGCGCCAGGTAGCGGGCCAACCCGGGGCGGTTGCCGAGGTCGGCCTTCAGCGCGGCGATCGGGTCATCGGCGCGGATCAGGTCGTCGCGTGCCACCAGCAGATGGGTACTGCGCTGCGGGGCGTGGTAGCTGGCGGCCGCGCGGTGCAGCGTGGCCAGCACGCGCCCTGCCTCGTGGGCCTGGGCAATGTCGGTCAGTGGTGACCATGACGGCAGTTCGCGATACAGGTCCTTGCCGGCGCCCACCGCATGCAGTTCGTAAGTCCACTGGCCGTGTTCGAGTGCGGTGCGGCCGTCGTTGCTGGCCAGCACCTGCACCACCGGCATGCCGGCAGTTGCCAGATGCGCGATGAAACGGTGTTCTTCTTCCAGGCTTCCAGCGCTGCGCACACTGTGGTGGTGGCGCTTGATGAAGACCGGACCGCCGGTGCCGTCGACGATGGCCGCGGCCGACAACGGACGCGGGCTGTGCCAGCGCAGCGTGCTGTCCGCGCCCAGCTGCGGAAAGTGGCCACGCAGCCAGGTGATCTCCTGCGCGTCGATCGCCGGCCAGTCGGCGAAGACCTCGTCGTTGTTGAGGCCCTGCACGCGATGGGGGGAAGAAGTCATGCCACGGCCGCTGGTGAGTAATGGAACATCCAAGGCTGCGCATTCAACGCCATGGACGCCACAGACGCAAACGGGCGGGTCATCGACCCGCCCGTCAGGGACGCCACGTGCGGCCTGTGGCCGGCGCGCTTACCAGCCGCGATGGCGGCCGCGGTCGTGGTAGTAGCGGTTGTCATGGCGCTCGCGCTGCCAGCGACGGTCATCGCGGCGGTCGTAGCCATAGCCGCGGTTGTAGCCACGGTCATAACGGCGATCGTAGCGACGGTCATAGCGCCCGTCGTAGCGTCGATCATGGCGGTCGGAGGTAGTCAGGTTGCCGATGGCGCCGCCGGCAACCGCGCCGCCGACGGTGGCAGCCGGGTCGCCGTTGGAGATCAGGTGACCCGCCACGCCGCCGACGACGGCACCGACCACGGTGCGCTTGTCCTTCCTCGACATCGCGCTGGCATCACTGACCACGGCCACGCCGGCAAGAAGTGCCAGGGCCATCGCCAGACCACGGAAGCTGAGTGCGGAAGTGCTGAGCATGTTGGGTTCTCCTGTGAGGTGCATGCCACGGTGGGCAGGGAGGGCGCTGGGCGCCCCGGCTGCCGTAGGGACCACGCTGGTGCCCGGACATTGCCGGAACATTGCGCGCGATCCCCGTGCGGCTTGCGCATTCATCTAGCGTCAGGCGGCATGAAGCGAGGCTGAAAGCGCGGCGGCCGCTCAGCTGCCAGAAAGGAAAAGGGCCGCAGTACGCGGCCCTTCCCCTGGCTTCCCCTCCTGGCCGGGCTCAGTGGCCCATGGCGCGCTGGGCCTGCTTCACCTGCTCCTGCTGGGCGTCCTGCTGCTGCAGGACATTCGGTGCCCCGTGCACCGCACCACTGCTGAGTGCCATGCTCTGCTCGCTGGCCGCACGGGTGTCCACCGCCGCGCGGCAGGCAGCCGGGTCACCGGCGGTGCCCTGTACGGCAAACATGCGCTCGCCGTTGGTGCTGGGCACCACCGAATCGATGCGCTGCATGCCGCTGGCCTGCGCTTCCTTGGTCAGTGCAGCGGCGGCGGCCTCCAGTGCATGGCGGTCCTTGAAGGTGCCTGCCGGCAGGCCTTCCATGCCCTTCACGGCCTGGTTGTACATCGGGTTCTGCGGATGGCGCTCGTCATTGAGCAGCGGGCGCTCGCGCGCGTCCTTGATCGCATCCAGCGTCTTCGGGCCGATGATGCCGTCCACTGCCAGACCGTTGTCCTTCTGCAGCTGGCGCACGGCAGCCTCGGTGTTGCGACCGAACTTCCCATCCTCGACCAGCGGCTTGCCGTCGGCACCCACATACCCCAGGTGGCCCAGCTGTTCCTGCGCCCTGCGCACATCCTCGCCGTGCGCACCCTGCTTATGTACTTCGTTGCTGGCCTGCGGCTTTTCCTGCGGGGACGGCTTCGGCTCGGCGGCGCCCTTGGCCTGCGCCTGCTCATGCGCCTGGCTGCGGTTTTCCAGAAGGTCGCGTGCCTGGTGCAGCGGATCGGAGGCGAACAGCTTCCAGTTGGGGTGGTCCTTTACCTGCTTGAGGTAATCCTCCACCGGCATGGTATGCACGCCCAGCTTGCCGGTGGACTGGCTGATCAGCAGCTTGTCGGTGTTCGGGTCTCGCACCACCATCACGATGTGGTCGATGCCGTTCCAGTGCTCGTGCTTGGTCTTGGCCGTATCGAGGCCGATCACCATGCCTTCCTTCAGCGCACCCGGCTTGAGGATGTCGTCGCGCTTGAGCAGCACGCCGGAGTCCTTGTAGGCGTCATGCACGATACCGCCGGAGCCGGCGAAGCCCAGCTTGATCTTGTCGGCGTCGGCGAACACCGCATGGCCGGCCTTCTGGTTGATCTCATCCTGGGTCTTGTTGAGCATCGTGCCGACCCAGCCGGAGCAGTCGATGTAGCCTTGCTCGACGTTCTTGCCGGTGACACCCTTGCCACGGTAGTACTGGCTGGATTCGATGTTGATCGCGTACTTGACGTTGTCGTACTTCACGCCGGCGTTGTAGGCCGCATCCAGCGAAATGCCGGGTGCATCGGGCTTGGCGGCAGCAGCCGTGGCGGTGGCGCCGATGGCTGCGGCACCGGCGGCGACGGCGGCCTGCGCGGCGGGGGTCACGGTCTGCGTCGGCGCGGCCTGCACCGGCGCCGGACGCGCCTGGGCCTCGGTGATCGGCGCGATGTTCTTTTCCGGGATGCTGATCGCGTCGTACTTGCGGTCGTAGTACTGGGCGAAGGTGCTGGCCAGGTCGCGATCATTCATCGTGCGCATCTCGGCGCGCGTATGCCCGGTCAGCGCTTCTACGTCACCGCCGATCTGGCCCATGATGCGCGGGCGCATGTCGATCGGATCGCCGTGGCCGTCGCGCACCACGCCGAACGTGCCGGTGGCGATCGCGGTCTGGATCGAACCGTAGCCGGCCGCACCCTGCTGGTGTGCCAGATACAGGTCAAGGCCGCTCGGCTTGTCATCACCGGACAGGTAGGGATGGCCGGTGCGGTCATGGCGCTTTTCCATGTCCACCAGGTTGCGCTTGAACATCTCCGCTGCCGCTTCGGTGTTGCGGGTCGGGTCGTACTCGTGGCCGGTCAGGCCGTACTGCCTGGCCGACGACGGCAGGAACTGGAACAGGCCCTTGGCATCGGTCTTGTCGTTGTGCGCGCGCTCGTTGAAGCGGCCACCGGTCTCGATGTGGGCAAAGCGCAGGAAGTCCTCGCTGGCGATGCCCTTGCGCTGTGCAACCTGCTCGATGATGTCGAGAACTTCCTTTTTGCTGTAGTCACGTTGTGCCATGACACTTCCTCTGGGGTTGATGGAGCGGCCTTTGCCGCGATACGCCAACCGGACTCATCCGTGAGTCTTCAACATGTCGGTCAACAGGTGCTGCGGGGTGGTGCGTCTTACTTTTCGACGTAGGCCTTGCGGGCGGCGTCGTAGTGGTACTGGCGCGCGTCGGCCGCACCCAGCGCACGGGTCTGGCCCGGGCCGGAAATGGTGGTGCCGGTGGCGGTGACGGTGATGGTGGGCAGGTCGCTGCCGGCGACGGCGCTGAAGGCCAGTGCGCCCCGGTTGCTGACGCACGGCATCACCTGGCCCTCGTCGCAGGCGGCTGAATTGTCTTCGCCGGTGATTACCGTGCCCGCGCTGGCCCAGACCTGGCCGTCTTCGGACTTCTCGTAGTCCGGGTTGAATACCAGCACGGTGTAGCTTTCGATGCTGGTACCGGTAGCGAAGGTGCTGGTCGGCACCGCCAGCACCAGCTTGCCGGCCGGAGTGCGGTATTCCAGCGGCTTGCGCTTGCTGTCGATGTCCGGCGCGGTGCCATAGGCGCCGACGGTACCGATCCACGGTTCGGCGCCCTTGAACACCCAGGGACGATCCGGCTTGTCGCCGGTCAGGGTGAAGGTGGCCTCGGTCAGGGTGACCTGGCTGTCCGGACCGGCTTCGTCTTCGCCGGGCTTGCCGTACTTCTGCGGTGTGTTCCAGGCAAAGCCGGTGTAATAGCGGGTGCCGGCCAGTTCGAAGGCATGGCCGAACCAGAAGGTGGCGACACTGCCATTGGCTACTTCATACGAAACGGCGCCATCGCCGTCGACGTCGTAGATGAAATACAGCACGCTGCCGGCATCGGGGGGCGTGGCGGTGGCCGTGGTGGCGGGTGTGGCGGAGCTCTGCATCGGGGCAACATCCTGTCGTGGCGCGGTGGCGCCCTGTGGTGACGCGGTCGAAGGCGAGGGGGTGCAGGCACTGGCAAGCAGCGCAACGAGCAGGCCGGCGAACGTCGCACACAGGCGTGGGCGGACACGGGCCAAGCGGGATTCCGGAAGGATCTTCATGCACCTCTCCATGGTTTGCGGGCGTCGGGCAGGAAGGCCAACGCAGAACACGCCCCGCCCTCGATGAGGGGGAACGTCGTGATGAGCCGGTCGATTCCTTCGACCTCGCATAGGAAAACCCATCGGCGCGGATGATGGCACAGATGCGACGGCTATCACAGGGGGCAGGGAGGAGCCCCCCGCCAGAGAACTGCGAACGGTGTCTCAGATCCTGCCGTCGCGCAGGTAGTCGAACAGCTCCGCGTCGCCCTTCAGCCCGAGCTTGAGCATGGCGTCACCCTTCTGGCGGCTGATGGTGCTGACGCTCTTGTGCAGCTGCAGCGAGATTTCCTTGACCGTCATGCCGGTGCCCAGCAGCCGCAGCACCTCCACTTCGCGCGGCGACAACGGCTTGCCATCGCCCTCGCGCATCCGCCAGCTGCCGGCTTCCTCCACCCGCTCGCGCAGGCTGCGGCTGATGTAGGACTGGCCGCGATAGACCGCCTGGATCGCCTGCGGCAGTTCATCCATCGACGAACTCTTGTCGACCAGGCCGAGCACGCCGCTGTCGAGCACCATGCGCAGGATCGCCAGGTTGTTGGAGACGCTGAGCATGAGCACCGGCAGGTCGGGATGGCGGCGGCGGATCATGCCGATCATGGCGAAGCCATCGGCCTGCGGGCTGCCAGGCATCGAGTAGTCGGTGACCAGCAGGTCGCAGGGCTGGGTCGTCAGCAGGGTCATCAGCGCCTGGGCGTTGTCGGCCTCGCCAACGACGCGGCCAACGCCGCTGGATTCGATGACGGCGCGGGTACCGATGCGGACCACGGGGTGATCGTCTGCGATGATGATGCGCAAGGTCATGCTCTAGTATGGCCACCGGCACGCCGGACCGCGACCGTCGCGGTCCCTGGCAGGACTTCCAGGAGATCGTTGCAGATGCGCAGCTGGGCGGCTCGTGGACTGATCCTGTTGACGACCCTGCTGGCGCTGCCGGCGCTGGCCCAGCCTGCGTCCACGCCGGGGCCGTTGCCGCTCAGCCCCCTGCAGCGCGAGTACCTGGCCGCACATCCTGTTGTCGTTGTTGGACAGTATGACAGTGGCTGGCCTCCTTTTGAGTCGATCCAGGACGGGAAGCAGGTGGGCCTGGGCCCGGACTACCTGACGCTTTCAGCCCGGCAGCTTGGCCTGAAGGTGGAGACGCGCCGTTTTGCGGACTGGCCTTCCGTGCTGGATGCGGCATGTCGTGGCGAAATCGACGTGGTGATGAACATCGCGCTCAGCGCCGAGCGTACCCGTTGCATGGTCTATACCGCCGCCTATGCCGAAGCACCGCTGGCCATGGTCGGACGTCCTCAGGACCTGCGTGCTTCGGAGGCACCTGATCTGGATGGCCTGCGCGTTGTGGTCGAGCAGGACTTCATGACCGGACCGCAGGTGCGTGCGCGGTTCCCAAGGGCACGACAACTTGTCGCAGACAACACGCTGACGGCCTTGCGTATGGTCAGAGACGACAAAGCCGACATTTTCATCGGCAATGCCTACGTGGCGACGGAACTGATCGCCGCCAACGGGTTGAAGGGTGTGGCGTTGCTGCGGCCCAGCGATCTGCCCCCGGAGCAGTTGCATTTCGGTGTGCCCAACAGCAAACAGCCGTTGTCCGAAGCACTGGACCTGGCGCTTGCCGCCGTCAGCGAAGCGCAGCGTGACGCCCTCGCGCAGCGCTGGCTGCCACCGCCGCAGTGGTCGGCGTCGGCGCAGCTGGCATTGAGCCAGGCCGAGAAACGCGTGCTGCAGCAACCCTTGAAGATCGGCTTTGCGCCCAACGCCGCGCCGCTGTCGTTCGCCGACAGGAATGGCAAGCCCAGTGGCCTTACCAACGAATACCTGCAGCGCCTGCTGCAGGCCGGCGCCAATCTACAGGTCGAAAACAGCCATGACTGGTACGAGGTGCGCGAGAAGGCGCGCCGCGGGGAACTGCAGGCGGTGATCGGCATTCCTGCCGATTCGAACTATCTCGGGCCGGAATGGGTGTTCAGCCAGCCCTTCATCACCGTTCCCAATGTGATTGTCACCCGCACTGACAGTCCGTCGATGCTGGGTTTGTCGGACCTGGACGGCAAGCGCGTGCTGTTGTCCGATCCCGAGCGCATCCGTGGCTACGTGCAGCATCAGGCACCGTCGGTGAGGATCGTCGCCGCGCGCAGCGCCGAGCAGGCCCTGCAACGCCTGGCAGATGGCGAGGCTGATGCCTACGTGGGCAACCTGGCGCTGGTCGACCAGCTGCTGCGCAACCGCTTCCCGGGCCGCCTGCAACTGGCCGCGCCAGCCGGGTTCAACGACCAGCTGGCGCTGGCGGTGGAGCGTCGCCATGCGGCATTGGCCACCACCTTCGACCGCCTGCTGCTGCAGATGGGGCCGCGCCGGCGCGAGGCCCTGCGCGGCGATTGGTTGTCGGTGGAATACCGCGATGGAGTGGACTGGCGCACCCTGCTGCGCTGGGGCCTTCCCCTGCTGCTGGTGCTGACCACTGCTGTGGCAATGCATGGGCTGGGGCACTGGCGGTTGCGCCGCGAAGTGGCTGGCCGTCGCGAGCTGGAACAGCGCCTGGCCGAGGTGACCGACAACCTGCCTGCCATCGTCTACCAGGCCCGCCGCGAAGCAGACGGCACCCTGAGCTTCCCTTTCATTGCCGGCGATGTGCAGTCGATGTTCGGCATCAGCCGGCAGCAGGCGGAGTCGGACGGGCAGGCGCTGCTGGCATGCATCGATGCCGACGACCGCGAAAAGGTGCTGCGTGCGATGGAGCTGGCGGCGCGCAATTTCGCCCCGCTGTCCTTCGAGTTCCGTATCCACCGCGACGGAAGCGCGCCCTGCTGGGTGCGCAGCCAGGCGCACCCGTATTCAACCGAAGCGGGTGCGGTGACCTGGAGTGGTTACTGGGTGGACGTGAGCCAGGCGCGCGCGCAGGCCGACGCGCTGGCCGCGGCGAAGGTCGAAGCCGAGCAGGCTGCGGCAGCCAAATCGCGCTTCCTGGCCACTATGAGCCATGAAATCCGCACACCGATGAGCGGTGTGCTGGGCATGCTGGAAGTGCTGGCGCATTCGCCGCTGGACGCCGAACAGCAACGCATCCTCGGCGTGATCGAAGACTCGGCGCAGATGCTGCGGCAGATCCTGGACGACATCCTCGACTATTCGCGGATGGAAGCGGGCGCGCTGCGCCTGGAGCCGGTGCCGCTGCCGGTGCGGCCACTGCTGGAGGGGGTGCATCGACTGTTGTTGCCGCAGGCCACGGCGCGTGGCCTGGACCTGCAGCTGGACATCGACGAACAGCTGGCACAGGCCCATGAGGTGGACGGCGTGCGCCTTCGCCAGATCGTGTTCAACCTGCTCAGCAATGCCATCAAGTTCACCGTGAAGGGCTCGGTGCGGCTGCAGCTGGAAGTGTTGGGGCCTACTGCCGAGGATGGCAGCCAGCCGCTGCGCCTGAGCGTCACCGACACCGGCATCGGCATCGCGCCGGAGCAGCTGCCGACCCTGTTTGAACCCTTCACCCAGGCCGGCGCGTACATCCAGCGCGACCATGGGGGCACCGGGCTGGGCCTGAGCATCTGCCGGCGCCTGGTGCAGAAGATGGACGGCGAACTGAAGCTGGAAAGCACGCTGGGCGAAGGAACGCGGGTTGACGTGCTGCTGTCGCTGGTGGAAGCGCGCAGCGAGGATGTGATCGCGCTGCAGGCCGAGCACCAGCAGATCGCCCTGCTGCCGCCAGATCTGCGCCAGGCACGGGTGATGATCATTGAAGACCATCCCACCAACCAGGCGATGATGGCCTGGCGCCTGCAGCAGCTGGGCGTGCCGCATGTGCTGGTTGATGACGGGCAGCAGGCATTGGACCGGCTGGCGGAGGAATCCTTCGATCTGGTCATCACCGACTGCCGCATGCCGGTGCTGGATGGATTTGGTTTCACCCGCCTGCTGCGCGAGCGCGAGGGGCGCAACGGCCAGCCGCGCATGCCGGTGCTGGCGCTGACCGCCAGCGTGCTTGACGATGACGCACGCCGCTGCCGCGAAGCCGGCATGGACGACGTGCTGGCCAAGCCGTTGTCGCTGGCGACGCTGCGGCAGGCACTGCTGCGCTGGTTGCCGCGCGCCGAGGGTGCTGAAGATGACCAGGCCGCGGTGGACAGCGACGATGAGCCCGAGGGCGACGAGGGGCTACCCGACCTGGCGACCCTGCAACGGCGCTTCGGTTCGCGCGAGATCGCCCGGCAGCTGCACGACAGCCTGGTCAAGGCCAGCAACGAGGACATCGCGGCCCTGCAGCGCGCGCTGCACGAAGGCGATCGGGTGACGGCCGCGCTGCACCTGCATCGGCAGGCCGGTGCGCTGGGGGCGGTGGGTGCACGCGGCCTGGCCGATCGCGCCAACGCGCTGGTGGAACGGTTGCAGGCCGCGGGCGATGCAGAGGTCGCATCGGCGGTTGCCGACGCCGGGCAGTTCGTGGCGCATCTGCAGCACCAGCTGCAGCGCCTGGCTCACTGAGCCGCGTGCTCCTGCAGGTAAGCGATCACCAGCGCGCGACGCTCGGCGCTCGGGAAGGCGTTGTACATGCGCGTGCCGGGTACCAGATGGGTGGGCGACTGCAGGAAGGCGTCCAGGGTCTGCGCACTCCAGACGAAGTCGGCGCGGCGCATGCCCTGCGAGTATCCGTAGTCGGGCAGGCTGCCCGCACGGCGGCCGATCACCCCATGCAGGTTGGGACCGAAGCGGTGGATGCCGCCGGCATTGACGGTATGGCAGCCCGCGCACAGTTCGAACGCGCGCTGCATCGCCTGCTGGCGCGCTTGTTCGGGCGTGCTGGGCGCAGCGGGCGGGCGCTGGCACGCACTGGCGACCAGGATCGTGGCAACAGCGGGAAGCAGACGAAGGGCACGCATGGGCGAGCAGGATAACGGGCGCACGCGCCGTGGGGCTGCGACCGGCCGTCGCAGCCCCATTGCCGGTCACATGCCGGAGTAGTTCGGTCCGCCGCCGCCCTGCGGGGTCACCCAGACGATGTTCTGGGTCGGATCCTTGATGTCGCAGGTCTTGCAGTGCACGCAGTTCTGCGCGTTGATCTGCAGCCGCGCATCGTTGCCGTCGCCGACGAATTCGTACACGCCCGCCGGGCAGTAGCGCGCTTCCGGACCGGCGTACTCGGCCAGGTTCACCTTCACCGGGATGCTCGCATCCTTCAGCGTCAGGTGGCTGGGCTGGTTCTCGTCGTGGTTGGTGCTGCTGAGGAACACCGAGCTGAGGCGGTCGAAGGTCAGCACGCCATCGGGCTTGGGATAGGCAATGCGCGTGTGCTTGGATGCCGGCTCCAGGCAGGCGTGGTCCGGGATGCTGTGGCGCAGGGTCCACGGCGGGTTGCGTACGCCCAGCTTCGGCAGCAGCCACTGCTCGATGCCGGTCATCAGCGTGGCCACGGTCTGGCCCTTCTTGAACCACTGCTTGAAGTTCTTGGACAGCTTCAGTTCGTCGTGCAGCCAGCTGGTTTCAAAGGCGGCCGGGTAGGCGCTGAGCTCATCGTGCTGGCGATCGGCCACCAGCGCATCGAAGGCGGCATCGGCGCACAGCATGCCGGTCTTGATCGCAGCGTGGCTGCCCTTGATGCGGCTGACGTTGAGGTAGCCGGCTTCGCAGCCGACCAGCGCGCCGCCCGGGAACACGGTCTTGGGCAGCGACATCAGGCCGCCCGCAGTGATCGCACGCGCGCCGTAGCCGATGCGGGTGCCGCCTTCCAGATGCCTGCGGATCGACGGATGGGTCTTGAAGCGCTGGAATTCCTCGAACGGGCTCAGCCAGGGGTTCTTGTAGTCCAGGCCGACCACGTAGCCGATGGCGACCTTGCCGCCGTCGGCGTGGTACAGGAAGGCACCGCCGTAGGTGTCGGTATCCAGCGGCCAGCCGGCGGCGTGCACCACCAGGCCCGGCTCATGCTTGGCCGGGTCGATCTGCCACAGTTCCTTGATGCCGATGCCGTAGGCCTGCGGATCCTTGCCTTCGTCCAGCTTGAAACGGCTGATCAGCTGGCGGCCGAGGTGGCCGCGCGCGCCTTCGGCGAACACCGTGTACTTCGCATGCAGGGCCATGCCGCGCTCGAAGGCCGGACCGATCGTGCCGTCCTTTTCGATGCCCATGTCGCCGGTAGCCACGCCGATCACCGCGCCGTCATCGCCGTACAGCACTTCGGCGGCGGCGAAGCCGGGGAAGATCGCCACTTCCAGCGCCTCGGCCTGCTGCGCCAGCCAGCGGGTGACTTCGCCCAGGCTGATGATGTAGTTGCCTTCGTTGTGGAAGCACTCGGGCAACAGCGCGTGCGGGGTGGTGCGCGCGCCGGTCTCGCTGAGGAACAGGAACTCGTCGCGGGTGACCTTCTGCTTCAGCGGTGCGCCGCGCTCGGCCCAGTCCGGGAACAGTTCGGTCAGCGCGCGCGGGTCCATCACCGCGCCGGACAGCACGTGCGCGCCGGGTTCGGAGCCCTTTTCCAGCACGCATACCGACAGTTCGCGGCCGGCGTCGATCGCACGTTGGCGCAGGCGGATCGCGGTGGCCAGGCCGGCCGGGCCGGCACCGACGATCACCACATCGAATTCCATGACTTCACGCGGGGGCAGGGCGTTGGCTTCAGCACTCATCGATTGCATGACTCGTGGGTAGTGCCGGCATCGGGGCCACCGGCGGTTGCCTGGGAATCGCGCGTGCAGCCACGGGCGAAACGGTTGTTTGAATGTGTCAGGGTACCGGGACGGGCGTGATCGAGCTAGATCGCCGATGTTCACATCGCAATTGCTGCAATGCAGCGTAATGCGCGTGGTCTGGCAGGTGCCAACCTTGGTTGGCGTGAGCGGAAACACCAGCGCCGACCAAGGTCGGCCTCTACCCGCACACCAACGCCGCCCGGATGGCCGACAATGGCGGCAGTCCCGACTGCGTGTGAGTGCCATGGCTTTGGATCCGTACGACCTGTTCGATGTCCGTTCCCTGCTCAGCGAGGAAGAGCGCGCGGTACAGGAGAGCGTGGCCCGCTTCACCAACGAGCGCGTGCTGCCGATCATCGGTGATGCCTTCGACCAGGCACGGTTCCCGTCGGAACTGGTGCCGGAGATCGCCGCGCTTGGGCTGCTCGGCGCCACGCTGCCGGCCGAGTACGGCGGCGGCGACCTTGGCGCGGTCAGTTACGGGCTGATCTGTCAGGAGCTGGAGCGGGGTGATTCGGGCCTGCGCAGCTTCGTGTCGGTGCAGAGCTCGCTGTGCATGTACCCGATCTTTGCTTACGGCAGCGAAGAACAGCGCCGGCAATGGTTGCCGGCGATGGCGTGCGGCGAATTGATCGGCTGCTTCGGCCTGACCGAGGCACATGGTGGTTCCGACCCGGCCAGCATGAAGACCCGCGCGGTGCGCGATGGCAGCGACTGGCGCATCAACGGCAGCAAGATATGGATCACCAGCGGGCCGGTGGCCGACCTGGCCATCGTCTGGGCACAGACCGAAGACGGCATCCAGGGCTTCGTGCTGGAGAAGGGCATGCCCGGCTTCACCACCCAGGAAATCAAGCACAAGATGAGCCTGCGCGCGTCGCTGACCGGCGCGCTGTTCTTCGACGACGTACGCGTGCCCGACAGCCACCGCCTGCCGAACGTGAAGGGGCTGAAGGGGCCGCTGGGCTGCCTGACCCAGGCGCGTTTCGGCATCAGCTGGGGCCCGATCGGCTCGGCCATCGCCTGCCTGGATGAAGCGCTGGGGTATGCCAAGGAGCGCGTGCTGTTCGGCCGTCCGCTGGCGGCCACGCAGAGCGCGCAGATCAAGCTGGCCGACATGGCCCGGCGCATCACCATGGCGCAGCTGCTGGCGTTGCAGCTGGGCCGCCTGAAGGAAGCCGGGCAGGTGCAACCGCAGCAGGTCAGCCTGGCCAAGTGGAACAACTGCCGCATGGCGATCGACATCGCCCGCGAATGCCGCGACCTGCTGGGCGGCGCCGGCATCACCACCGAGCACGTGGCGATCCGCCATGCGCTGAACCTGGAATCGGTGATCACCTATGAAGGCACCGAGACCGTGCACCAGCTGGTGATCGGCCGCGAGCTGACCGGCATCAACGCGTTCTGAGTGCACCGGTAGTGCCGGCCGCTGGCCGGCGTTGCCGAGTAGGGTGGGCGGCAAAGGACGCCTATCCGGAGATGCAAGCTGAATGAAGAACAATCCCTCTGTAAGGCTGCTGTGCCTCCCGCTGCTCTTCCAAGCCTCCGTGCTGCAGATGGCGCGGGGAGGCAACAGGGATGATGGGGCATGGGCAGGCAGCTATTCGCAGGCGAGCGATCTGTGTACCGAACCGGGCAGCGGGCGTAGTTGCCGCGATGGATTCAGGGACAGCCTGTCGATTGTCGAAGAATCACTGGGCTACAGGGTTGAGCTGCACAGTACCCAGGCGATGCAGCACGTCTGCTCCTTTGTGCTGCACATGAAGCCAGAGGGCGGAAAGCTGATTCATCAGTCCGAACTAGGCACAGTGGCTATCGAGCAACATGCAGGTGCGCTGAGAGTCTCATCCGGCGGGATCGACCCGACGGCAACGGGTTTGGCATTGTGCGGCACGCATGCTGATATTGATGGTCTGGAGTTTTCTTCTGTGGGCAATCGCACGCGTTCCAGGTAACGCCATGGCGCCCGCAACTGATTGATCCAGGCGGAAGACATCCACGCATGGCGTGGATCTACTGCGCGGCTGTTGGGTCCGCCTTGAAGCGAGCCGAGCACCGCAGGTCCGGCGGGGGCGGAGAGGCGCGGGTGTCTGAGCGCAGCGAGTTCCGCGCCGTCCCCCGGCGGGCCGAGGAGCGCAGGGTACCGGTGCGCAGCACCGGCTCGCGGATGGCGGCGCGTTTCTTTTGGTTACTTTTCTTTCCGCGCGGAAAGAAAAGTAACGCCCATGAACGCATGCGCCCGCCACAGCAATTAGGCGGAAGAGAGACGCGTGGCGTTACGCCCCGCCGGCAAACCCATGCTGGCGCCACGCCTCGTACATCACCACCGCAACGGTGTTGGACAGGTTGAGGCTACGGTTGTCCGGCCGCATCGGCAGGCGCAGCCGGCGACCATCGGGCAGGGCATCAAGCACGTCCTGCGGCAGGCCACGACTTTCCGGGCCGAACAGGAAGGCATCACCGTCGTCGAACGCCACGCTGTCATAGCGGACGCTGGCACGCGTACTCAGGGCGAACAACCGCTTCGGTGCGATCCGCGCCAGCGCAGTGTCCAGGTCCGGATGCACCTGCAGGCGCGAGTACTCGTGGTAGTCCAGGCCGGCGCGCTTGAGCTGCTTGTCTTCCAGTGCGAAGCCGAGCGGCTCGACCAGGTGCAGCTGCGCGCCGGTGTTGGCGCAGAGCCGGATCACATTGCCGGTGTTGGGCGGGATTTCCGGTTGGAACAGGATCACGTGGAACTGGGGCGCGGCATTCATCGGCGCAGTGTACCTGCGACGGCGGCCGCCTTTACGACGCACGCCCCGCGCGGGGCAGGGCGGACGTCGCTTACGGGCGCAGCAGGACCTGGGCGGTTTCGGCAGCGAAGGCCTGCAGCTGGGCGGCGCTCGGACGCACCTGCAGGGCCGGCAGGTTGACGATCACCTGGTTGGCGACGCTGGTGGCGGCCGCTGCCAGGGTGGCGGCGTAGCGCTGGGCTTCCTGCTCGGCAGCCAGGGCGACACGCTGCTCCAGGCTCGGGCGCACTTCAACCGAGGCCAGGGTGGTGATCGGCAGCGCGGCGGCGACCGGGCTGGCGATGAAGCCGTCGCGCTCGGCCAGCTGGTCGACGCTGGGGCGCACTTCGACAGTGGCCAGGGTCGGGATGCCGCTGGCCTGTTCCCAGGCCTGCTGGACCAGCTGGTCGGCGGCCGGGCGGACCTGCACGGTGGACAGGGTCTTGATGGATTCGGAGGCCTGCACCGACGAAACAACCGCGGTGCCGGCGATCAGGGCGATGGCGATGGCAATGGTCTTGGCGTTCATGACGGGGCCTGTTTAGTGTTGGTGAGCAGTGGTGTGGTAGTAAGGTAGAACACCAGTTCTGGGGATGCAAGCGGAATTTTCGATTTCCTGCTTTTGTTCAGTCTTCAGTCAGCTTTCGTCTGAAGCCCTTCCTGGCGCAGGAAGTACAAAGCAATCCCCGTGCCAACTTTTAGTCGTTGATTCATAAGGGTTTTATGGCTCGCCGAAAGTGTCCGCAGGGCGGACACCTGTCCATTCGGGTGGCTGCGGACACTGTCCGGACGTGAATCACCGCCGTTCGTGACCCGCGAACGGCCAATCACGAAGGCCGATGGGGCCGATCACCCCCAGTGACTGGTGGCCGATACCGGTGGCCGCACGCCCGCGCTAGGATCGGGATTCACCTTCGTGACCAAGGACCCGGATATGTCGCTCACCCTGCGCCCGCGCGCCGCGCTGCTCGCTGTTGCTCTCAGTACTGCCCTCGGCACGCTCGCGCCGACCTACGCGCTGGCGGCCAAGCCGGCCGCGACCAGCAAGGTCGATATCCCGTTCGAGCAGTTCACCCTGCCCAACGGCCTGCGCGTGGTGGTGCATACCGATCGCAAGGCACCGATCGTTGCGGTCAACATCTGGTACCACGTCGGCAGCAAGGACGAGCCCGCCGGTCGCACCGGCTTCGCGCATCTGTTTGAACACCTGATGTTCCAGAGCAGCGAGAACCACGACGGCGAGTACTTCGAACCCTTCAAGCAGGTGGGTGCGACCGGCCAGAACGGCACCACCAATACCGACCGCACCAACTATTTCGAGAACGTGCCGACCACCGCGCTGGACATGGCGCTGTGGATGGAATCGGACCGCATGGGCCATCTGGTGGGCGCGATCGACCAGGCTGCGCTCGACGAACAGCGTGGCGTGGTGCAGAACGAGAAGCGCCAGGGCGAGAACCAGCCCTATGGCCAGGTGTGGGAACAGCTCAACCGCGCGCTGTATCCGGTGGGCCACCCGTACCACCACAGCGTGATCGGCTCGATGAACGATCTCAACGCCGCCTCGCTGGACGACGTCAAGACCTGGTTCCGCACCTGGTACGGCCCGAACAACGCGGTACTGGTGCTGGCCGGTGACATCGACCTGGCCACCGCCAAGGAAAAGGCCGCCAAGTACTTCGGCAGCATCCCGGCCGGCCCGACCATGGCGCAGCCGAAAGTGGACGTGGCCAAGCGGCCGGCCGACACCCGCGAGGTGATGACCGACAAGGTGCCGCAGGCACGCATCTACCGCGCCTGGAACGTGGCGCAGGTCGGCACCACCGACGTCGACCAGCTGCAGCTGCTGGCCTATGTGCTCGGCGGCGCCAAGTCCTCGCGCCTGAGCCAGCGCCTGCAGCACCAGGACAAGCTGGTGGACAACATCAGCGCCGGCGCTTACGCCTCGCAGCTGGGTTCCAACTTCATGGTGATGGCCACGGTGAAGCAGGGCCAGGATCCGGCCAAGGTCGAAAAGATCATCGATGAGGAAATCGAGCGCCTGCTCAAGGAGGGCCCGACCGCCGAAGAACTGGCACGCGCCAAGACCGGCTCGCGCGCGGCGTTCATCCGTGGCATCGAGCGCATCGGCGGCTTCGGTGGCAAGGCCGATGCGCTGGCCGAGTGCACGGTCTACACCGGCGACCCGGGCTGCTTCCGCACCTCGCTGGCCAACATCGACAAGGCCACCGCTGCCGACCTCAAGCGCTTGGGCGCGCAGTGGCTGGACAAGGGCAGCCACACCCTGGTGGTCGAGCCGGGTGAACGCGTGGCGCTGAAGGAAGACCCCTCGCAGGCGCCGAAGCCGTTCAACGTGCCGGCGGTCGACAGCAGGTACAGCACCCTGCCCGAGCAGGTGGACCGCAAGGCCGGCGTGCCGCAGACCCGCGAATTCCCGCAGCTGAAGTTCCCGGCCCTGCAGCGCGCCACGCTGAAGAACGGCACCCAGGTGGTGCTGGCCGAGCGCCACGAGATTCCGGTGGTGCAGTTCAGCTACCAGTTCCCGGGTGGCTTCACCGCCGACCAGGGCCGCAAGCCGGGCACCGCCAACTTCACCATGAGCCTGATGACCGAAGGCGCCGGCAAGCTCGGCTCGCTGGCCTTCGCCGATGCAGCCGATGCGCTGGGTGCGGATCTCGATGCGTCCGCAGGCCTGGATTCGGTGGATGTGGAACTGTCCGCGCTGAAGGAGAACCTGGTGCCGTCGCTGGCGTTGTATGCCAGCCTGCTGCGCGAGCCGCGCTTCGAGCAGAGCGAGATCGACCGGGTCAAGGCAACCTGGATCGCCGGCATCCAGCAGGAGAAGGTCAACCCGGGTGCGGTAGCGATGCGCGTGCTGCCGCCGCTGCTGTACGGCAAGGGCCACCCGTACGCGATCCCGTTCACCGGCAGCGGTGACGAAGTGGCGATCAGCAGCCTGGGCCGCGAGGACCTGGTCGACTTCCACCGCGACTGGCTACGCCCGCAGGACGGCACCCTGATCGTGGTGGGCGATACCACCCTGGCCGAGATCGTGCCGCTGCTGGACAAGCAGCTGGGCGACTGGAGGGCCACCGGTGATGCGCCGACGATCAAGGCCACCACCGCCGTTGCGCTGCCGAAGAGCCCGCGCGTGTTCCTGATCGACCAGCCGGGCGCGGTGCAGGCCAACCTGTTCGCCGGCCAGGTCGTGCCGCCGTCCAGCGATGCCAGCTCGACCCGCTTCGACATCGCCAACGGCGTGATCGGTGGTGACTTCACTTCGCGCCTGAACATGAACCTGCGCGAAGACAAGCACTGGTCCTACGGTGCCCGCACCAGCGCCAGCAACACCGTGGGCCAGCGCCCGTGGATGGCGATGGCACCGGTGCAGATCGACAAGACCGGCCCGGCCATGGCGGAAATGCGCAAGGAGATCGCCGAGTTCGCCAACGGCAGCAAGCCGGCGACCGACGCGGAAGTGGCGCGCATCCGCAACATCCAGACGCTGAGCCTGCCCGGCGCCTACGAGACCGCCAGCGCGGTGGCCTCGACCATCGGCACGATCGTGCAGTTCAAGCGTCCGGACGACTACGTGCTGCGCCGCAAGGCCGAGATCGAAGCGATGACCCCGGCACAGGTGCAGCAGGCGGCAGCGGAGATCAAGCCGCAGGCGCTGACCTGGGTGGTGGTGGGTGACCTCAAGCAGACCGAAGCGGCCGTGCGCGCCTTGAACCTGGGCGAAGTGACCGTGATCGACGCCGAAGGCAACCCGGTCAAGAAGTAAGGGATGTGCCTGCCCGCTCCGGCGGGCAGGCACCTGCGGGTAGTGCCGGGCCGTGCCCGGTGAGCGCGCAGCGCGGCATCTGGACGCCTTCGAAGAACCGCCGGGCATGGCCCGGCGCTACCGCAGCCCTCTCCGGCTATCCCTGATTCAGACGGTTCAGGCACACTCCTGACATTCCCTTCCAGGATCCTGCCCATGCGCGTTCTGCTGCTGTCGTCCCTGTTGCTCACCGTCACCGCCTGCACCTGGGTGCCGATCGAACCGGCCGGCAAGGCGACCCGCGTGCTGCCGGCAGGCCCGGTACCGGCCGGCTGCATCTCCAAGGGCGAAGTAGTGGTGACCGTGAAGAGCAAGGTCGGCTTCTACAACCGCAACCCGCTGCGGGTGCAGGAAGAGCTGGAAACCCTGGCCCGCAACGAGGCCCCGACCACCGGCGCCAACGCCGTGCAGGCCGCTGCGGCCCCTGCCGATGGCAGCCAGCGCTTCGCCGCCTTCCAGTGCCCGCCGCGCTGAATCCTTCACCATACGGCCAAGGCTGAATTCGTAAAGATGCGGTGAAGGCCCGGGGGGTTATAGAATAGCGCCCCCTTTGCCTGAGCCTTGGCGCTAACCTCGATGCTCTTCAAGAATGTCTCGATTGCCGGCCTGGCTCACGTTGATGCGCCGCACACGCTGACGACCAAGGAAATCAACGAACGCCTGCAGCCGACGCTGGATCGCCTTGGTATCCGTACCGACGTCCTCGGCGACATCGCCGGCATCCACGCGCGCCGCCTGTGGGACAACGGTGTCCTGGCGTCCGATGCGGCCACCATGGCTGGCCGCAAGGCGCTGGAAGACGCAGGCATCGATGCGACGCAGGTGGGCCTGTTGATCAACACCTCGGTCAGCCGTGACTACCTGGAGCCGTCCACCGCTTCCATCGTGTCCGGCAACCTCGGTGTCAGCGACGAGTGCATGACCTTCGACGTCGCCAATGCCTGCCTGGCCTTCATCAACGGCATGGACATCGCTGCGCGCATGCTTGAGCGCGGTGAGATCGACTATGCGCTGGTGGTCGATGGCGAGACCGCCAACCTGGTGTACGAAAAGACCCTGGAGCGGATGACCGCGCCGGACGTCACCGCTGACGACTTCCGCAACGAGCTGGCGGCGCTGACCACCGGTTCCGGTGCAGCCGCGATGGTGATGGCCCGTTCGGAGCTGGTGCCCGACGCGCCGCGCTACAAGGGTGGCGTGACCCGCTCGGCCACCGAGTGGAACCAGCTGTGCCTGGGCAACCTGGACCGCATGGTCACCGACACCCGCATGCTGCTGATCGAGGGCATCAAGCTGGCCCAGAAGACCTTCACCGCCGCCAAGATCGCACTGGGCTGGGCCGTGGAAGAGCTGGACCAGTTCGTCATCCACCAGGTCAGCCAGCCGCACACCGCGGCGTTCATCAAGAATTTCGGCATCGACCCGAAGAAGGTCATGACCATCTTCGGCGAGCACGGCAACATCGGTCCGGCCTCGGTGCCGATCGTGCTGAGCAAGCTCAAGCAGCTGGGCAAGCTGAAGAAGGGCGACCGCATCGCACTTCTGGGCATCGGCTCGGGCCTGAACTGCTCGATGGCCGAAGTGGTCTGGTAAAAAAGTCACCGCTGACCTGCTGCGCGCCGTCCGCACCTGCCAGCCAATCGCTCGCGACGGACAGCGATGAGTTTTCCAAGTGTCCAAGGGCCGGTTCTACCGGCCCTTTCTACAGGTGCGATCCGATGTCCCAGCTTCCCGGTTACCCCGCCCACCCGCAGCGTTTCGAGGTCCGCCCCGGCCTGTCGATGAACTATCTCGACGAAGGCCCGCGCGATGGCGAAGTGGTGGTGATGGTGCACGGCAACCCGTCGTGGAGCTATTACTGGCGCACGCTGGTGGCCGGCCTGTCGGACAGGTACCGCTGCATCGTGCCGGACCATATCGGCATGGGCCTGTCGGACAAGCCTGACGACAGCCGCTACGAGTACACGCTGCAGTCGCGGGTGGATGATCTGGATGCGCTGCTGAAGCATCTGGGCATCACCGGCCCGGTGACGCTGGCCGTGCACGACTGGGGCGGCATGATCGGTTTCGGCTGGGCGCTGTCGCACCACGACCAGGTCAAGCGCTTGGTGGTGCTCAACACCGCCGCGTTCCCGATGCCGGCGGCCAAGAAGATGCCGTGGCAGATCGCGCTGGGCCGGCACTGGAAGATCGGCGAGTGGATCATCCGCACCTTCAATGCGTTCTCCTCCGGTGCCTCGTGGCTGGGCGTGGAGCGGAAGATGCCCGCCGATGTGCGCCGCGCCTACGTGTCGCCGTACAACAGCTACGCCAACCGCATCAGCACCATCCGCTTCATGCAGGACATTCCGCTGTCGCCGGCCGACAAGGCGTGGTCACTGCTGGAGCGCGCCGGCAAGGCGCTGCCGTCGTTCGCCGATCGTCCGGCCTTCCTCGGCTGGGGCCTGCGTGATTTCGTGTTCGACCACCACTTCCTGAAGGGCTTCCAGGCGGCGTTGCCGAAGGCGCAGGTGCATGCCTTCGAGGATGCCGGCCACTACGTGCTGGAAGACAAGCATGAAGTGCTGGTGCCGGAGATCCGGGCGTTCCTGGACGCGAACCCGATCTGAAGAGTGTGCCGACCAACGGTCGGCACCCACCGGGAGAGTGAACGGGTGGGTGCCGACCGTTGGTCGGCACGCCTGGGGAAGGGATGGGTGGGTGCCGACCGTTGGTCGGCACGCCCGTCACGCGGCAATCGGCGCCTGTGGCGAGGGGCTGTTGCCGTTGTCGTCCGGGTGGTCGTCGTCGTTGTCCGCGCCGTCACGCCAGCGCCAGTCGGCCAGGGTCAGCGGATCCAGCCCATAGGCGATGCGGGCCTTGTCGCACTGCGGGCTGGCCTTGCCGTATTCCCACGATGCATCCACCTCGCGGCACACGCTGGGGCGGTTGGGGTGGATCGTGCAGCGGGAATAGACGCCGATCTGCGCGTCCAGCGCCACGCAGCGCACCGGCTTGGAATGGGTGCCGCGCATGCACAGGCGGTGCGGGTCGAGCACCTCGGTGAGCTGGTGCGGCACGCCGCCGGGGGTGACCTCGTCCGATTCCATCCAGTGGAAGGCCACGCGGTACTGGGTGCAGCAGGCGCCGCAGGTCATGCAGGGATGTTGCATGGGCAAGCCGCCTCGGGCGGCATCGGGAAAGGGACGAGGATGCGGATTTTCCACGCTGGCGGCCGCCGCGCAAGAAATTCCGTAAGCGGCGACAATGAACGGATGAACCGATCCTGCAACATCGCCGCGCGGCTGCCCGAGCTGGCGCGTGAACGCCCCGACCAGATCGCCATCCGCTGCCCCGGCCGCCGCGGCGCCGGCAACGGCATGGCGGCCTACGACGTGACCCTGGATTACCGCCAGCTGGACGCCCGCAGCGATGCGATGGCGGCCGGCCTGGCCGGTTACGGTATCGGCCGCGGGGTGCGCACGGTGGTGATGGTGCGGCCGTCGCCGGAGTTCTTCCTGTTGATGTTCGCCCTGTTCAAGCTGGGCGCGGTGCCGGTGCTGGTCGATCCGGGCATCGACAAGCGCGCGCTGAAGCAGTGCCTGGACGAGGCACAGCCGCAGGCCTTCATCGGCATCCCGCTGGCCCACGTGGCGCGGCTGGCGCTGCGCTGGGCGCCTTCGGCGACCCGTCTGGTCACGGTCGGTCGCCGCCTGGGCTGGGGCGGTACCACGCTGGCCGCGCTGGAGCGTGCCGGCGCCAACAGCGGCCCGATGCTGGCCGACACCGATGGCGAGGACACGGCGGCGATCCTGTTCACCAGCGGCTCCACCGGCGTGCCCAAGGGCGTGGTCTACCGCCACCGCCACTTCGTCGGCCAGATCGAGCTGCTGGGCAGCGCCTTCGGCATGGAGGCGGGCGGGGTGGACCTGCCGACCTTCCCGCCGTTTGCGCTGTTCGATCCGGCACTGGGCCTGACCTCGGTGATTCCGGACATGGACCCGACCCGGCCGGCCCAGGCCGACCCGGCGCGCCTGCATGACGCCATCCAGCGTTTCGGCGTGACCCAGCTGTTTGGCTCGCCTGCGTTGATGCGGGTGCTGGCGCGGCACGGGCGGCCGTTGCCGACGGTGACCCGGGTGACCTCGGCCGGTGCGCCGGTGCCGCCGGACGTGGTTGCCACCATCCGCAGCCTGCTGCCGGCCGATGCCCAGTTCTGGACGCCGTATGGCGCCACCGAGTGCCTGCCGGTGGCGGTGGTCGAGGGGCGCGAGCTGGAGCGTACGCGCGCGGCCACCGAGGGCGGTGCCGGCACCTGCGTCGGCAGCGTGGTCGCACCGAACGAGGTGCGCATCATCGCCATCGACGATGCGCCGCTGCCGGACTGGTCGCAGGCGCGCGTACTGGCCGTGGGCGAGATCGGTGAGATCACCGTGGCCGGGCCGACCGCCACCGACAGTTATTTCAACCGTCCGCAGGCGACGGCGGCGGCGAAGATCAGCGAAACCCTGGCCGATGGCAGCGTCCGCATCGTGCATCGCATGGGCGATGTCGGCTACTTCGATGCGCAGGGACGGCTGTGGTTCTGTGGCCGCAAGACCCATCGCGTGGAAACCGCCCACGGACCGCTGTACACCGAACAGGTCGAGCCGGTGTTCAACACCGTACCCGGCGTGGCACGCACTGCGCTGGTGGGTGTCGGCGCGGCCGGTGCGCAGGTGCCGGTGCTGTGCGTGGAGCTGCAGCGTGGCCAGTCCGACAGCCCTGCTCTGCGCGAGGCGCTGCATGCCACGGCCGCGGCGCGTCTGCCCGAGATGAAGCTGGAACACGTGCTGATGCATCCGGCGTTCCCCGTCGATATCCGTCACAATGCCAAGATCGGCCGCGAGAAGCTCGCCGTCTGGGCCCGCGCCGAACTGGAGAAGCGCGCATGAAGATCCTGGTCACCGGTGGTGGTGGTTTCCTTGGCCAGGCGCTGTGCCGTGGCCTGGTCGAACGTGGCCACCAGGTGCTGGCATTCAACCGCAGCCACTACCCGCAACTGCAGGCGCTGGGCGTGGGCCAGATCCGCGGTGACCTGGCCGATCCGCAGGCGGTGCTGCATGCGGTGGCCGGCGTCGATGCGGTGTTCCACAACGGTGCCAAGGCGGGTGCGTGGGGCAGCTATGACAGCTACCACCAGGCCAACGTGGTCGGCACCGACAACGTCATCGCCGCCTGCCGCGCGCATGGCATCGGCAGGCTGGTCTACACTTCCACGCCCAGCGTGACCCACCGCGCCACGCACCCGGTGGAAGGACTGGGTGCGGACGAAGTGCCGTATGGCGAGGATTTCCAGGCGCCGTACGCGGCGACCAAGGCGATTGCCGAACAGCGCGTGCTGGCGGCCAATGACGCGACCCTGGCAACCGTGGCGTTGCGTCCGCGGTTGATCTGGGGCCCGGGCGACCAGCAGCTGGTGCCGCGTCTGGCCGATCGTGCACGCGCTGGCCGTTTGCGCCTGGTGGGCGATGGCAACAACAAGGTCGATACCACGTACATCGACAACGCCGCGCTGGCGCATTTCCTCGCCTTCGAGGCGCTGGCACCGGGCGCGGCCTGCGCCGGCAAGGCGTACTTCATTTCCAATGGCGAACCGCTGCCGATGCGCGAGCTGGTCAACAAGCTGCTGCAAGCGGTGGGCGCTCCAACCGTGGACAAGGCGATCAGCTTCAAGACGGCGTATCGGATCGGCGCGATCTGCGAGCGGCTGTGGCCGCTGCTGCGCCTGCGTGGCGAGCCGCCGCTGACGCGCTTCCTGGCCGAGCAGCTGTGCACGCCGCACTGGTACAGCATGGAGCCGGCGCGCCGTGATTTCGGCTACGTGCCGCAGGTCAGCATCGAAGAAGGGCTGCGACGACTGAAGGCCGCATCATGACGGCGGCATCACCGCGCTGAAGCCTTCATTACGCGCAGAGATCGCCATCACCGGTTGCACACCGGCAGATGCGCAGGATGGACACAACGCCACCCACGGCCGACCACCTGCGAGGAGCACCATGCTGCATTACGCCGTCATCTTCTTTGTCATCGCCATCATCGCCGCCGTGCTCGGTTTCTCCGGCATCGCCGGTGCCGCCAGCAACATCGCCTGGATCCTGTTCGTGGTGTTCCTGGTGCTGGCGGTGATCTCGATGTTCCGCAAGCGCACATGACCGCTTGAACAGTAGTGCCGGCCGCTGGCCGGCAACCTCGATTACCCGGGGTTGCCGACCGGCGGCCGGTACTGCCGAAGCGCGGTCAGCGCACCGCGCTGTGCAATCGGCGATCGGCGTCGTGCCGTTCCATCGCCAGTTCGATCAGGCGCGTGATCAGCGCCGTGTAGCCCACGCCACTGGCGCCCCACAGCTTCGGATACATGCTGATGCGGGTGAAGCCGGGCAGCGTGTTGACCTCGTTGATGACGATCCGACCATCCGCGGTCAGGAACACATCCACGCGCGCCATGCCGGCGCATTCCAGTACCTGGTACGCCTGAAGCGCGATGTCCTGGATACGCGCCTGCGTCGCCGCGTCGATCGCGGCCGGCACCACCACTTCGGCGCCATCTTCGTTGATGTACTTGGTGTCGTAGGCGTAGAACTCGTCGTGCAGCACCACCTCGCCACAGATGCTGGCCTGCGGCCGCTCGTTGCCGAGCACCGCGCATTCGATTTCGCGGCCGACCACGGCCGATTCCACCAGAACCTTGTGGTCGTAGCGCAGCGCAGTCTGCAATGCCTCGGCGAAACCGTCGGCGTCCTTGACCTTGCTCACGCCCACCGATGAGCCCTGGTTGGCCGGCTTCACGAACAGCGGCAGGCCGAGTGCCGCGATCAGGGCATCGACATCGACCGAATCGGCTTCATGGCGGCGGATGCAGACCCACGGCGCCACCTGCAGGCCGGCATCGCGCAGCAGGCGCTTGGTTACATCCTTGTCCATGGCTACCGCCGAACCCAGTACCGGCGAGCCGACGAAGGGCAGGTTGGCCATGCGCAGCAGGCCCTGCAGCGCACCGTCCTCGCCCAGCGGACCGTGCACGATCGGCAGCACCACATCGATCTGCCCCAGCGCGCTGCCCGCATCGGTCGGTTGCAGCTGGGCCTGCTCGGTGCCGGGCAGAACCGCCAGCGCGGTGCCGGAAGGATGCAGCGCGATGCGCGCCGGATCCTCGGCATTGAGCAGGAAGGTGTCCGGCTGGCTCAGGTGCCACTGGCCCTGCTTGTCGATGCCGATCAGCACCGGTTCGAAGCGCTCGCGGTCGAGCGCGTCGAGAATGTTCTTCGCCGACTGCAGCGAAACTTCGTGTTCGGAAGACCTGCCACCGAAGATGATGCCAACCCGTGTCCGTGCCATGGAAATGCGATGTCCTGTGCGTTGCGTGGCTCCATAGCATGAACCTTCATCGGCCTTCCGCGTGAGGCACAGATGAACCAGAAATCCCTTCGCACGCGTCAATTGCGCATGCCCCTGATCTACCGTGTCGACCAAGGTCGACACCTGCTGAGGTTGCCGGCCAGCGGCCGGCACTACCGCAAATGGCTACCGGAAACCTGTCGAAGGCGGGGTGGGTCCGGTTGCGGGGGTGTCCCCGGCATGGATGCCGGACCCACCCCGCCTCCCTACAGCAAGCCAGCGTTTGACGTTGACGTTGACGTCGCCGTTGCTCTGGCCGTTGCGTCTGCGGGTGCCGGGCGGCAGCCCGGCCCAAGCCCCCCACCCACGCAGGTAGAATGCGCACATGGCTCTTTCCCTGCTCAAGTCCCTCAAGCCGGTCGCTGGCCGTGCCCTGCAGATCGCCCTGAACCGCGCGCTGGCGCTGGATCCGGATACCCGCCACGCACTGGCCAGCCTCGACGGTCGCCATATCGACCTGACCCTGGACGCGCCGCCGCTGGCAATGCGCATCAGCGTCGACGGTGACCAGTTGCGTGTCGGCCCGGTGGATGCGCAGGAAGCCGACCTGGCCGTGCGCAGCAGCCTGGCCGGCGTGCTGGCACAGCTGCCGCTGCTGGCGCGTGCCCGCCAGGGCGCTGACAACGGCAAGGGGCGCGTACGCGTGGCCGGCGATGCCGAGCTGGCGCGCCGCCTGCAGCAGCTGGCCAAGGGCTTCGATCCGGACTGGCAGCAGCCGTTCGTCAGCGTGTTCGGTGACGTGCTGGGCGTGCAGGTGGCCAACACCCTGCGCAGCGCCCTGCAGCATGCCCGCCAGGGGGCGATCGACCTTGCCCACAGCGCCGCTGAATTCATCACCGAGGAATCGCGCGACGTGGTGCCACGTGCCGAGCTGGATGCCTTCCACGATGACGTGGACGTGCTGCGCGACGATGTCGAGCGCCTCGGCGCACGCGTGCAGCGCCTGCGGGGTGCCGCATGAAGGCGCTGCTGCGGGCCAGCCGCATCGGCCGGGTGATCCTGCGTTACCGCCTCGACGACCTGCTGCAGGGCACCCCGGCCGAGCGCTGGCTGCGCCTGGCCAAGCCGTTCGTTCCGCGCGCATCGGCCGCCATCGCGGCACAGTCGCGGGGTGCGCGCCTGCGCCTGGCGCTGCAGGACCTGGGGCCGATCTTCGTCAAGTTCGGTCAGATCCTGTCCACCCGCCGCGACCTGGTGCCGCCGGACGTGGCCAATGAGCTGACCCTGCTGCAGGATCGGGTCAAGCCCTTCGACGGCGAGACCGCACGCCGCATCGTCGAGGAAGCGCTGGGCCTGCCGGTCAGCGAAGCCTTCGCCAGTTTCGATACCGAGCCACTGGCCTCGGCGTCGATCGCGCAGGTGCACGCGGCCACCCTGGCCGACGGCCGCCAGGTGGTGGTCAAGGTGCTGCGCCCGGGCATCGAAAAACAGATCGACGCTGACATCGCCCTGCTCAACTCGCTGGCGACGCTGGTCGAGCGCACCCATCCGCGCGCCGACAAGATCCGCCCGCGCGAAGTGGTGGCCGAGGTGGAGAACACCCTGGCCGCCGAGCTGGACCTGCAGCGCGAAGGCGCCAATGCCAGCGTGCTGCGCCGTTTCTGGGAGAACTCCGACGACCTGTACGTACCGGAAGTGATCTGGAGCCATACCGCCGAGCGCGCGCTGACCCTGGAGCGCGTATGGGGCATTCCTTCCGACGACATCGCCGCGCTGGACAAGGCCGGCATCGACCGCAAGGCACTGGCCGCCAAGGGCGTGCGGGTGTTCTACACCCAGGTGTTCCGCGACAACTTCTTCCATGCCGACGCGCACGCCGGCAACATCTGGGTCGACATCGATCCGGCACGCCGCGACAACCCGCGCTTCATCGCGCTGGACTTCGGCATCATGGGCCAGCTCTCGCAGGAAGATCAGTACTACCTGGCCGAGAATTTCATGGCCATCTTCAACCGCGACTACCGCCGCATCGCCGAACTGCACGTGCAGGCGCGCTGGATGCCCGACAACGTGCGCATCGATGATCTGGAAGCGGCAGTGCGTTCGGTGTGCGAGCCGTACTTCACCCGCCCGCTGTCGCAGATCTCGCTGGCCGAAGTGCTGATGAAGCTGTTCCGCGTGGCCCAGCGCTACCAGCTGACCCTGCAGCCGCAGTTGATCCTGCTGCAGAAGACCCTGCTCAACATCGAGGGCGTCGGCCGCCAGCTGGACCCGCAGATCGATATCTGGGCCGTGGCCAAGCCGGTGCTGGCGAAGATCCTGCGCGAGCGCTACAGCCCGCGCCGCGTGGTGCGCGAGATCGGCAAGCGCCTGCCGGAAATCATGACCCATGCGCCGGACATGCCGCGCCTGGTGCACGCCTGGCTGACCCAGCAGGTGGAAGGTCGCCATGAGCTGGCGATGCGCTCGCGCGATCTGGTTGCGCTGGATGCCAGTGTGCAGCGCCTGCAGAAGCATGCGGTCGGTGCGATCACCGGCGTCGGCCTGCTGGCGATCGCCGCATTGATGTACGTGCTGCAGCCGCCGGGCTGGTACTGGGGCGACGTGCCGGCGTGGAGCTGGGTGTCCGGTGCGGTTGGAGCGTTCGCACTGGCGCGTGCGTGGTGGCGATGATGGATGCGCTGAGCGCGCTCAAACAGGAGCTCGCGCAGTTCGGCAGCGACAACGATGCGTGCGAAACCGAGCGCGGTCGGCGCATGCTCAACATCACCGCCGACACCGGTGAACTGCTGTCGGTGCTGGTGCGTTTCGGCAACGCCCGCCGCGTGCTGGAGATCGGTACGTCCAACGGTTATTCCACGCTGTGGCTGGCCGAAGCGGCGGCCGCGATCGATGGCCAGGTGACCACGCTGGAGTTCGCTGCCGACAAGGTGGCGATGGCCCGCGCGAATTTCGCCCGCAGTGGATTGGGCGAGCGCATCAACCTGGTCCACGGTGATGCCGGGCAGTGGCTGGCGCAGGCCGAGCAGGGCTGCATCGACCTGCTGTTCCTGGATTCGGATCGCCAGCAGTACGCAGGTTGGTGGCCGCAGCTGCGTCGGGTACTGTGCCCCGGCGGCCTGCTGGTGGTCGACAACGCCACCTCGCATGCCGGTGAGATGGAGCCGCTGCGCGCCCTGCTGGCCGCAGACGCGGCGTTCACCACCAGCCTGGTGCCGGTGGGCAATGGCGAACTGCTGGCGCTGCGCAACACCTGACCGGGCGTCGCCCCGGTAGCGCGGGTCGCTGGCCTGGTGCGGTAGTGCCGGCGGCTGGCCGGCAACCGCAGTCATCGGGCGACCTCGACGTTGCCGGCCAGCGGCCGGCACTACCCTGTTCAGCGCGTCATCCGGATAATCGCGCGGTGAGTACCGAACCTGACACCCTCGCCGCGGTCGAGACTGAAACCGCGCCCCTGCAGCTGCTGCACCTGGATGAACGACTGGCCGTGGTCAACAAGCCGGCCGGGCTGATGGTCCATGACAGCAAGCTGGCCCGTGGCGAAGATGATTTCCTCGCCGATCGCCTGCGCGAGCAGCTGGGCCGGCCGATCTTCCTGGTCCATCGCCTGGATCGCGCCACCAGCGGCTGCCTGTTGCTGGCCTTCGACCGTGATACGGCCAGTGCGCTGGGCAAGTCGTTGATGGGCGGCGAGGTGAGCAAGGATTACCTGGCCATCTGCCGCGGCTGGCCGGCCGAGGAGGCCTGGCAGGTCGACCACGATCTGGATGGCGGTCCCGGCAAGCCGGTGAAGAAGCCGGCGGTCACCGACTTCCAGCGCCTGGCTACCGGCGAACTGTCGGTACCGGTGGGCGAGTTCACCAGCTCGCGCTATGCACTGCTGCGCTGCCAGCCGCTGACCGGGCGCTTCCGGCAGATCCGCCGCCATCTCAAGCACCTGTCACATCACCTGATCGGTGATACCAGCCATGGTGATGGCCGGCACAACCGCAACTTCCGCATGCAGGGTGTGCACCGCATGCTGCTGCACGCCGAGCGCCTGCGCTTTCCGCATCCGGATGGTGGCACGGTGGATGTGCGCGCGCCGGTCGACGGTGAATTCCAGAAGGCGCTGGACCTGTTCGGCTGGCAGGCTCCGTAGCGGTAGCGCCGGGCCATGCCCGGCGGCTTCTGCGATGAAACGGCCGCGCTTCGCGCTCGCCGGGCATGGCCCGGCGCTACCGTCTTACTTCTTTTCCGGCTCGTTGACGATCGCTTCCAGATCCTTCTGCAGATCGGCGAACAGCGGCTGCATGCGCGTCTGGATCGCCACCATCACGTTCTGCATCAGCGCCGGGGTCTTGTCGAGCAGGCTCTGGCCGGCCGGGCTCTCGTAGAACTCGGCCATGGCCAGCACGTCTTCCTTGCTGAAGGTCTTCTTGTACAGGTCCACGTACATCGGCCGCAGCTGCTGCCACGACAGTGCCTGGCGCAGGGTCTGGCTGGTACGGGCCTGGATGCGCTGCAGCTGTTCCTGCTGCTGGGCGTTGAGCTTGCGCTGTGCGGCGACCTGCTGGAACTGCTGCTGCTGCATCGCTTCGATCTGCGGCAGCATGGTGTCGATCATGCTCTGCGCACGCGAGGCCGACAGCAGGCGGTTGATGTCGCCATCGGTGGGGGCTGCGGCCAGCACCGGCGCGCTTGCTGCGGCCAGCACCAGCAGCAGGGTCGCGCGGCGCAACAGGGAGGGAACGAAGCGGATCATGCGGAGCGTCCTGCAGTACACGGGATGGCAAGCATACCCCCGGCAAAGGCGAAGGCGGCGTGTTCGGTGCCTGATCGGCGGCATACGGGGCGTGATGGCAGCCACGGCAACGCGGCTGCCGCTACAATGCGCGGATGGGCAGTGGACCGGTCATCATCAGCGCGCAGCTTGAAATCCCCGACGGCGAGATCGTCGAGCGTTTCGTGCGTGCCAGTGGTGCCGGCGGCCAGAACGTCAACAAGGTCTCCACCGCGGTGGAACTGCGTTTCGACGTGGCCGGCTCGCCCTCGTTGCCCGAGCCGCTGCGCGAGCGCCTGTTGGCGCGGCGCGACCGGCGCATGACCGGCGAAGGCGTGCTGGTCATCGACGCGCAACGTTTCCGCACCCAGGATCGCAATCGCGAGGATGCGCGCGAGCGGCTGGCGGCCTTCATCCAGGCCGGGCTGAGCGTGCCCAAACCACGCAAGGCCACCAAGCCGACCTTCGGGTCGAAACTGCGTCGTCTGGACGCCAAACGCGGGCGCGCGCAGATCAAGCGCGGGCGCTCATCACGTGACTGGGAGTGATTGCTTGAACAACCCGACGCCGTTGCTGCCGGCCATTCCGCCGAACATGCCGCAGGTCAAGCCCAACCGTTTCCTGCGCTGGCTGGCGCGCTGCACGCTGCGCATGGGCGGCTGGAAAGTGACCGGTACGCTGCCGAACGTTCCCAGGCTGGTCTTCATCATCGCTCCGCATTCGTCCAACTGGGACGGGCTGTGGGGCATGGCCGCCAAGATCGCACTGGGCATGAAAGTGAAGGTGCTGGGCAAGGCCTCGCTGTTCTGGTGGCCACTGGGCCCGCTGCTGCACAAGCTGGGCGTGATCCCGCTGGATCGCAGCTCGCCGCAGGGCACTGTCGGCCAGGCCGTGGACCTGCTGCGCAACAACGAGAAGATGTGGTTCGCCATCACCCCCGAGGGCACCCGCAAGGCCGTGAAGGACTGGAAGGCCGGCTTCCTGAAGATTGCGCGGATGGCCGACGTGCCGATCCTGGCCGCGTATTTCCACTACCCGGAAAAGACCATCGGCATCGGCCCGCTGTTCACGCCGACCGGCGATGATGCCGCAGACATGGCGACCATCCGCGAGTTCTACCGGCCCTGGATCGGCAAGACCCGCGGCACGGTCTGAGCCAGCCGCTGCTGGCAGCGTAGACGCCACGTCCGGCACATGCCGGGCGCCCGTGACAGGAGTAGGGTGGACGGCTGCCATCCCGTACCGTCTGCCCAAGGAGCGTTTTACATGTCGCGTACCGTAGTCCTGGCCGCCGCCATCAGCCTGGCGCTGGCGGCCTGTTCCGGCAAGGAGTCCACCCCCGTGTCCGAAGCCCAGAATGCACCGGCCCAGCAGCCGGCCGAAGCCTCCACCAATCCGCTGCTGACCGCCAGCAGCCTGCCGTTCCAGGCACCGCCGTTCGACAAGATCAAGGACAGCGATTACCTGCCGGCCTTCGAAGAAGGCATGCGCCAGCATCTGGCCGACGTGCGCAAGATCGCCGACAGCGCCGAGCCGGCCACCTTCGACAACACCATCGTGGCGATGGAGCGCAGCGGCGAGACCCTGACCCGCGTGTCGCGCATCTTCTTCGGCCTGGTCCAAGCCGACACCAACGATGCCCGCCAGAAGATCCAGGAAGAAGTGGCGCCGAAGCTGGCCGCGCACCAAGACGAGATCAACCTCGATCCGAAGCTGTTCGCGCGCGTGAAGTCGCTGTACGACCAGCGTGAGACGCTGGGCCTGGATCCGGTGCAGAAGCGCCTGGTCGAGCACTACTACGACGGCCTGGTGCGCGCCGGCGCACAGCTGTCCGACGCCGACAAGGCGAGCCTGCGCAAGCTCAACGTGGAAGAAACCACGCTGTCCACCCAGTTCCACACCCGCCTGGTGGCTGCAACCGCCGCTGCTGCGGTCGTGGTGGACGACAAGGCCAAGCTGGCCGGCCTGGACGAGGGCGCGGTCAACAATGCCGCCGCCGCCGCCAAGGACCGCAAGCTGGATGGCAAGTTCCTGCTGCCGCTGCAGAACACCACCCAGCAGCCGGTGCTCGGTTCGCTGACCGACCGCGACCAGCGCGCCGCCGTGCTGAAGGCTTCGGAAACCCGTGCCGAGCGTGGCGATGCCAACGACACCCGGCAGACCGTGCAGCGCCTGGCCCAGCTGCGTGCGCAGAAGGCCAAGCTGCTCGGCTTCGACACCTTCGCCGACTACCAGCTGGGCGACCAGATGGCCAAGACCCCGGCGGCCGCACTGAAGCTGCTGACCGACACCGTGCCTGCCGCCACCGCCAAGGCGCGTGCCGAAGCCGGTGAGATCCAGAAGGTGATCGACGCCCAGAAGGGTGGTTTCCAGGTGGCCGCCTCGGATTGGGATTTCTACGCCGAGCAGGTGCGCAAGGCCAAGTACGATCTGGACGAGTCGCAGATCAAGCCGTACTTCGAGCTGGACAACGTGCTGCAGAACGGCGTCTTCTACGCCGCCACCCAGCTGTACGGCATCACCTTCAAGCCGCGCACCGACATTCCGACCTACAACCCGGACATGAAGGTGTACGAAGTGTTCGACAAGGACGGCACCTCGCTGGCCCTGTTCTACACCGACTACTTCAAGCGTGACAGCAAGTCCGGTGGCGCCTGGATGGACGTATTCGTCGAACAGGACGGCCTCACCGGTGCCAAGCCGGTGGTCTACAACGTCTGCAACTTCACCAAACCGGCCGCCGGCCAGCCTGCGCTGATCAGCTTCGACGACGTCACCACGATGTTCCATGAGTTCGGCCATGCACTGCATGGCATGTTCTCGAACGTGAAGTACCCGTCGATCGCCGGTACCGCCACCTCGCGCGATTTCGTCGAGTTCCCGTCGCAGTTCAACGAACACTGGGCGCTGGACCCGAAGGTGTTCGCCAACTACGCCAAGCACTACAAGACCGGCGAAGCGATGCCGCAGGAACTGGTCGACAAGATCCTCAAGGCGCGCAGCTTCAACCAGGGCTATGCGACCACCGAGTACCTGTCGGCGGCACTGCTCGACCTGGCCTGGCACACGCAGAAGGCCGATGCCCCGCTGCAGGACGTCGGGGCCTTCGAAGCGAGCGCGCTGAAGAAGTTCAAGGTCGACCTGCCGCAGGTGCCGCCGCGTTACCGCACCACCTACTTCGACCACATCTGGGGTGGCGGTTACTCGGCCGGCTACTACGCCTACTTCTGGGCGGAAGTGCTGGACCATGACGCCTACCAGTGGTTCACCGAACACGGTGGCCTGACCGCCGCCAACGGCCAGGAATTCCGCGACAAGATCCTCTCGCGCGGCAACAGCGTGGAGCTGTCGACCCTGTACCGCGATTTCCGCGGCAAGGACCCGTCGGTGGAGCCGCTGCTGAAGTTCCGCGGCCTGAAGTAAGCGCGGCCTGAAGTACGAAAAACAAAACGGCGGGGGCAACCCCGCCGTTTTTCGTTGTGTCGCTCATCCACGCATGGCGTGGATCCATGTGTCGACCAAGATCGACACCCATCAAGAGCAGGCCATGCCATTCCGACAGGTCGCGGAAATCTGTCGAAGGCGGGGCGGGTCCGGTTGCGGGGGCGTGAGCGCCATGGATGGCGCGATCGAGCTTACATGGACGTACTTGCAGCGTCCCCCGCAACCGGCCCCACCCCGCCATCCCCCAGGAAACCGGCTTTGGCTGTTGAGGTTGCCGGCCAGCGGCCGGCACTACCGGGTGCCGGGCGCAGCCCGGCCATCACGTCCCTACATGCACCCGGTTCGCCTGCTCGGCCAACCCCAGGTGATCCAGCGCGATATCCAGCGCCAGTACATAGCTCTGCGCGCCGTACCCGGCGGCGATGCCCAGGCGCTGGCCAACACCGGCCGGCAGGCACGGCTCGGCCACGGCGCCATCGTCATGCACTTCCACGTACGCGTTGTGCAGGTAGGGCAGCAGCCGCTGCAGGCGCAGGCTGTCGGCACATGCGCCCGGATCCAGCAGCGTCACCTCGCCACGGCTGTGGTCGGCCACGCGCAGCGCGTCCAGCAGTTCCTGCTCCGAACCGCAGGCGCGGATCGCCACGCTGGTGCCCGCATCGATCGCACGGTGCACCAGTGATTTCAGTACCGGCGCCGGCAGCGGCGCGGCGGTGCGGATCAATGCGCCCGCCGCTTCCGGGCCACGGATGATGAAGATCGACATGGCTCAGCCCTCCCGTGCCAGGCGACGGCTGACGATGGCCAATGACAGCGGATAACCCGCCTGCTGGCTGCGCTGGTCGACCACCACGGCGGCCGGGCCGTGCTGCAGGCGCAGGCGCGCTTCCAGACCGGGCTGGTGCGGCGACTGCAGTTCGATGTACTCCGCCGGCAGACCGTCCAGCGCCGCCTGCAGCGCACCGCCCTCGGCACACCATTGCGCCTCGTCGGCGACGCCGACATCAAGCAGCACCCAGTCCGCGGTGCGCGCCTGCGGCTGGCACAGACACTGACGCACATCGGCCAGGCTGGCGCAGTCGGTGCACAGCACCGGATGGCCGGACAACTCGGCCGGCAGCAGCGGACGCGGCACCGACGGCGACGCATGCCGGATCACCAGGAGGGTCATACAACACCTTGCGCAAAGCGCCCTGCGGCGCGGTAGGCACACGATGCGCGTGGGGGCCGTAAAGGTGCGATGCCCAGTGCCCGGCCCGGGCGTAAAACCTTCATAACGTCCGGCCGGAATGCACCCGGTGGCTGCCGACCGTTGATCGGCACGGGCATGGAGACCGGCATGATGCGCGGGAACCTCACGCCTGCCCTTGCGGTCTGACGCCCACCCACCACCCGGAGCCTGACATGGATGCTGTAGCCCGTCCGCCGTTCCCAGAGCGCGCGCTCACCTGGCTGAAGAAGGAGGCACTGCCGCTGCTGGTGATGCTGGGCCTGCTCGCTGCCGCCCGCGACACCCTCGCCAACCACTATGTCGTGCCCAGCGGTTCGATGCAGCCGACGCTGCAACCGGGTGACCGGGTGGTGGTGGACATGCGCGCCTACGGCCTGCGCCTGCCGTTCACCAGCCAGGAGCTGCTGGCTACCGGCACGCCGCAGCGGGGTGAGGTGGCGGTGTTCGATTCGCCGGCCGACGGCACCCGCCTGATCAAGCGCGTCGCCGCCGTGGCCGGCGACCACGTGCAGCTGCGCGATGGCCACCTGAGCATCAACGGCCAGCCGCTGCAGATCGCCGACCTGGCCGACACCGAAGCTTTCGGAGAGCGCCGCGCCAGCCTCGATCTGGACAGCGGCGGTGGCCCGGACATCGCGGATCTGCAGGTGCCCGCCGGCAAGGTGCTGGTGCTGGGCGACCATCGTGGCAACAGCTTCGACGGTCGCTTCTTCGGCTTCGTCGATGCGGACAAGATCTATGGCCGCGCAGTGGCGGTGTACTACCGCCGTGGCGACGGCTTCGAGTGGCAGCGGCTGTAAGCTTATCGATATGCCAGAAGTATCAATCATGACCTATCAGGTTATGGATCGACTGGATGGACGGGCCTAGTCTGGGACCCGTCCCCTCCAATCCGGCCGCCCCCACGGCCCACCGCTCCCATGACTGGCGATACCCCGGCGGCCCTCGCCGACCGTCCCCGTACTGACCACGCTCCCGTCGACACCCGCATCCAGCAGGGAACGCCGGCCTTCCGCCGCACCGCGCTGGCGCTGTTCCTGGCTGGCTTTTCGACCTTTGGCCTGCTGTACACGGTGCAGCCACTGCTGCCCGAGTTCAGTCGCCACTTCGGTGTGTCTGCTGCCGGCAGCGCGATGTCGCTGTCGCTGACCACCGGCACCCTGGCCGTGGCCATGCTGCTGGCGGGCCTGCTGTCCGATGCGGTCGGCCGGCGCCCGCTGATGATCGTTGCGTTGCTGGCCTCGGCCACGCTGTCGCTGTGCACCGCACTGGTCGACGACTGGGCCACCCTGCTGGTGCTGCGCACCCTGTTGGGGCTGGCATTGAGCGGCGTGCCGGCGGTGGCGATGACCTACCTGGTGGAAGAGATGGACAGCCGCGCGCTGGGCCTGGCGATGGGCCTGTACATCGGCGGCAACGCCATCGGTGGCATGAGCGGGCGCCTGCTGGCCGGCATCATCGCCGACCACTGGGGCTGGCGCTGGGGCATCGGCGTGGTCTCGATCATCGCCATCGCCAGCACCGTGCTGCTGTGGCTGCAGCTGCCACCGTCGCGCCACTTCCAGGCCAGTCGCAGTGGCCTGCGCCAGCTGCCCGCGCGCTGGCGCACGCTGTTCGCCGATCCCGGCCTGCCGTGGCTGTTCGCGACCTCGTTCGTGCTGATGGGTGTGTTCGTCACCCTCTACAACTACCTCGGCTATCACCTGCTGGCGCCGCCGTACCACCTCAGCCAGACCGTGGTCGGGTTGATCTTCAGCGTGTATCTGGTCGGCACCTTCAGTTCGGCGTGGATGGGCCAGCAGGCCACGCGCCATGGGCGCGGTCGCATCCTGGCGATCTCCTTCGGCCTGATCGCCGCCGGCATCGTGCTGCTGGCGATGCCGTGGCTGCCGGCGATGGCAGTGGGCATCGCGCTGGTGACCTTCGGTTTCTTCGGTGGTCATTCGGTGGCCAGCAGCTGGGTCGGCAGTCGTGCTGGTTCGATGCGTGCGGAAGCGTCGGCGCTGTACCTGTTTGCCTACTACCTGGGATCGAGCGTGCTGGGCGGCGTGGGTGGTCTGGCCTATGCCGCGTGGGACTGGCTGGGCGTGTGCGCATTCGCCGCGCTGTTGACCCTGATCGGCGGTGGCATCGTGTGGGCGCTACAGCAGCGCGCGCCGCAGCCGGTGACCGCCTGACGCCCGCCGGGCATGGCCCGGCGCTACCTGGGTGGGCCAGCGGTAGCGCCGGGCCGTGCCCGGCGAGCGCGCAGCGCGGCACCTCACGCTTCGGCAAACGCCTCGCGCAGCAGCCCGGCGAAATTGCGGATCAACGGCGTCACCCCCTCGCGGCGCCACGCCAACTGCACTTCCGAATGCGCGCCGGCATCGGCCAGCGGCACGAAGCGCGCACCTTCCACCCGGATGTGGTCGCACGACGAAGGCAGGATCGCCGCACCCAGTCCCGCAGCGGCCAGGCTGATCAGCGTTGAAGCCTCACCGGCTTCCTGCACGATGCGCGGGGTGAAACCCGCTGCCGCGCACAGCGCGATCATGTGGTCATGGATGCCCGCCCCGGCGCTGCGGCGGAACGCCACGAACGGTTCCTGCGCCAGATCACGCAACGCCAGCGTGCCGCCTTTCGACAGGCGACGCAGGGCAGGGTGGTCGGCATGCACGATCAACGCCAGTGGATCGACGAACAGGCTGTGCGCCACCAGCTCGGCCGGCAGCGTGCGCTTGCGGATGATGCCCACATCCAGGCTGCCATCGAGCAGCGCATCGATCTGCTGCAGGGTGTTCATCTCGCTCAACTGCAGCCGCACCTGCGGATACTGCTGGCGGTACTGCAGGATCGAACGCGGAATCTGCGGTGACAACGGCGTGGCCCGGGTCAGGCCGATACGCAGCTCACCCTGCTCGCCACGCTGCGCGCGCTGCACTTCATCCACCGCCAATTCCACCTGCTGCACGATGCTGCGCGCACGTTCCTGCAGCAGTTCCCCTGCAGCGGTCAGCTGCACACGCCGATGGCTGCGCACGAACAGGCGCGCACCGATCAGTTCCTCCAGCTGCCGGATCTGCTGGCTGAGCGGCGGCTGCGACATCCCCAACCGCTCGGCCGCCTGGCCGAAGTGCAGGGTATCGGCAACGGCAAGGAAGTAGCGCAGGTGGCGGAGTTCGATGGACATGGCCTCAGTCTATCCAGCCCGACGCCGGGAATCGTCATCCACGCATGTCGTGGATCAACCGTGTCGACCAAGGTCGACACCCACCAAGAGCAGGCCATGCCGTTCCGACAGATCGCGGAAATCTGTCAGAGGTGGGGCGGTGTGGGTGGGCAGGACCGTTGGCGCCATGGATGGCGCCATCGAGCCCCCAAGGACGGGTTTACGGCGTGTCCTGCCCACTCACACCGCCCCGCCATCCCACGGAATCCCCGCTGTTGCCTTTGACGTTGCCGTTGCCGTTGCCTCTGCCGTTGCCGTTGCCGTTGCCGTTGATTCGGCAGGTGCAGGGCGCAGCCCTGCCGACAACCCCTCACCGCTCCGAATGCCCGCTCTGGTCGTAATCGCGCGGGCTGAACAACTCTGGCTGGATCAGCTCGATGAACGCCCGCGCCTGCGCCGACAGCGCCTTGCCACGCCGCACGATCACCCCGTAACTGCGCTCCGGGAACCAGCGCTTCATCGACCGTGCGGCCAACCGTTCGCGGTCGGCATCGTTCAGGCACAGCGCCGGCACGATGGAAATACCCATGCCCATCGCCACGTACTGCTTGATCACCTCCCAGCCGCCCACTTCCAGCGCAACGGTGTAGGCGATGCGGTGACGCTGGAACACCTGGTCCACCAGCCGGTAGGTGATCTGCCGTTTCGGCGGCAGCACCAGCGGGTAACGGGCGATGTCGGCCAGTTCCAGCTCGCCACCGCTGGCCAGCGGATGGTCATGCGGGGCGATCAGCACCTGTTCGAAACGGTAGGCCGGCGCATAGCTGAGGTCAGCCGGTACATCGGTCATCGAGCCGATCGCCAGGTCGGCGGCATCCTCGCGCAGCAGGTCGGTGCCGTCGGCGCTGATGGCGTTGTGCAGGGTCAGGCGTACGTCGGGGTAATGCTGGCGGAAGCGTTCGACGATCTTCGGCAGCAGGTACAGGATGGTCGAGCTGTTGGCAGCGATGTTCAGCTCGCCCGCGTCCAGCCCGCGCACCTTGTCGCGGAAGCGCGCTTCCAGACCGTCCAGGCTCTCCACCAGCGGCTGCGCCATTTCATACAGCAGCTGGCCCTCGCGACTGGGCACCAGGCGCCGGCCGCTGCGCTCGAACAGCGGTACCCCCAGCTCACGCTCCAGCGCCTGCAACTGCAGGCTGATGGCCGGTTGGCTGACGAAAAGTGCCTCAGCCGCCCGTGAGACTGAGCCCAGGCGTACCGTCTGGCAGAACGCGCGCAGCGGCTTCAGCCGATCGGATTTGTAGGAAAAACGAGGACTTGGCGGGCTACGCGTGGTCATGGCGTCACAAGTATTAGCACAAATTATGTAAAGCATTGCAAAAACTGTTTTGCCAAATACAGGGCTGCGGCCGCACGGTGGAGTCGTTCCCCCACGCTGGAGTTCTGCCATGTCCGCCGTCGCTTCCGCTGTTCCCTCCACCGCAGCCAAGGCCACGCCGGGCATCGCCCTGGCGACCCAGGTGGCGGGCCAGGCCACCGTGCTGCCGGCGCCGTTGCTGGCCCTGCTGGTGTCCCTGCACCGGGCAGTGGAACCCGGCCGGCAGGCGCGGCTGCAGGCCCGTCGCGAGCGCCAGGCATTCTTCGACCAGGGCGGCCTGCCGGACTTCCGCCAGGACACCACCGCGATCCGCAGCGGTGACTGGACCGTGGCGCCGCTGCCGGCCGCGCTGCAGGACCGTCGCGTCGAGATCACCGGCCCGACCGACCCGAAGATGGTCATCAACGCGCTGAACTCCGGCGCCAAGGTGTTCATGGCCGACTTCGAGGATTCGACCTCGCCGACCTGGCGCAACCTGCTGGCCGGTCAGCAGTCGCTGGCCGCTGCGGTGCGCGGCGACCTGCAGTACACCGCACCCAATGGCAAGCACTACGCACTGCGCCCTTATGAGGAGCAGGCGGTGCTGATCGTGCGTCCGCGCGGCTGGCACCTGGACGAAAAGCATGTGCGCGTGGATGGCCAGTTCCTCGCCGGCGGCCTGTTCGATGCGGCGGTCTTTGCCTTCCACAATGCGCGCGCGCTGCAGTCCAGGGACCGCGGCCCGTACTTCTACCTGCCCAAGCTGCAGAGCATGGAAGAGGCGGCGCTTTGGGAGACCGCGCTGTCGCACATCGAAGGCATGCTCGGCCTGCCGCACGGGCAGATCAAGGTGACCGTGCTGATCGAAACGCTGCCGGCAGTGTTCGAGATGGATGAGATCCTGCACGCCCTGCGCGATCGCATCGTCGGCCTCAACTGCGGGCGCTGGGATTACATCTTCTCGTACCTGAAGACCTTCCGCCGCCACGCTGACCGCGTGCTGCCCGAGCGAGGCCAGGTGACCATGACCCAGCCGTTCCTGAAGGCGTATTCGGAACTGCTGATCCAGACCTGCCATCGCCGCGGCGCACATGCGATGGGCGGCATGGCCGCGCAGATTCCGATCAACAACGATGCCGCCGCCAACGAGCAGGCGATGGCGCGGGTGCGTGCCGACAAGCTGCGCGAAGTGAGCGCTGGCCACGATGGCACGTGGGTCGCCCATCCGGCGCTGATTCCGGTGGCGATGGCGATCTTCGACGAGCACATGCCCACGCCCAACCAGCACCACGTGCTGCGCCAGGATGTGCGCGTGGGTCGCGATGAACTGATCGCGCGGCCGCCGGGCACGATCACCCGCGCTGGCTTCGAAGGCAATGTCGAAGTCTGCGTGCGCTACCTGGCCGCATGGCTGGATGGCAACGGCTGCGTGCCGATCCACCACCTGATGGAGGACGCGGCCACTGCCGAGATCAGCCGCAGCCAGCTGTGGCAGTGGCTGCATACCCCGGGCCAGCAGCTGGACGACGGCACTGCCATCGATCTGGCGCTGCTCGATACCACCCTGGCGCAGCTGCCGGCGCGCCTCGGCGATACCTCGGCGCTGCCTGGCGGCGGCCGCATCGAAGAAGCCATCACCCTGCTGGCCGAGTTGAGCCGCAGCAACGAACTGACCGACTTCCTGACCCTGCCGGCGTACGCGCGCATCGACTGACCGCTGCATGCCGGTTTTCCCGCCGCTTCCTTCCCCGCTGCATCCGCACGAACCGAACTGGAGATAGACATGAGCATGCTGCCCACTGCCGAACAGATCCAGCACGACTGGGACACCAATCCGCGCTGGGAAGGCATCCAGCGCAACTACAGCGCCGCCGACGTGGTGCGCCTGCGTGGCACCGTCCATATCGAGCATTCGCTGGCCCGGCTGGGCGCGGAAAAGCTGTGGAAGTCACTGCATGAGCGCGACTTCGTCAACGCGCTCGGCGCGCTGACCGGCAACCAGGCCATGCAGCAGGTGAAGGCCGGGCTGAAGGCGATCTACCTGTCCGGCTGGCAGGTGGCGGCCGATGCCAACCTGGCCGGGCAGATGTACCCGGACCAGTCGTTGTACCCGGCCGATTCGGTGCCGGCGGTGGTCAAGCGCATCAACAACACGCTGCTGCGTGCCGACCAGCTGCACCATGCCGAAGGCAAGGATGACATCGACTTCCTGCAGCCGATCGTGGCCGACGCCGAAGCCGGTTTCGGCGGCGTGCTCAACGCCTTCGAGCTGATGAAGGCGATGATCGAAGCCGGTGCTGCCGGCGTGCACTTCGAAGACCAGCTGGCCTCGGTGAAGAAGTGCGGGCACATGGGTGGCAAGGTGCTGGTGCCGACCCGCGAGGCGATCGAGAAGCTCAACGCCGCGCGGCTGGCCGCCGACGTGCTGGGCGTGCCGACCCTGCTGGTGGCGCGTACCGACGCCGAGGCGGCTGATCTGCTGACCAGCGACATCGATGGCAACGATAAACCGTTCGCCACCGGCGAGCGCACCGTGGAGGGCTTCTACAAGACCCGCAACGGCCTGGACCAGGCCATCAGCCGCGGCCTGGCCTACGCACCGTATGCTGACCTGGTGTGGTGTGAGACCGGCAAGCCGGACCTGGAATTCGCGCGGAAGTTCGCCGAGGCGATCCATGCGAAGTTCCCCGGCAAGCTGCTGGCCTACAACTGCTCGCCCAGCTTCAACTGGAAGAAGAACCTGGACGACGCCACCATTGCCAGGTTCCAGAAGGAGCTGGGCAGCTACGGCTACAAGTTCCAGTTCATCACCCTGGCCGGTTTCCACGCGCTGAACTACGGCATGTTCAATCTGGCCCACGGCTATGCGCGCCGGCAGATGAGCGCCTTCGTGGAGCTGCAGGAGGCCGAGTTCGAAGCGGCCGAGCGCGGCTTCACCGCAGTCAAGCACCAGCGCGAGGTCGGCACCGGCTACTTCGATGCGGTGACCCAGGCGATCCAGCAGGGGCAGTCCTCGACCACGGCGCTGACCGGTTCGACCGAGGAAGAGCAGTTCCATGGCGAGCGCAGCGAACGGGCTGCGTGATCTGGTCGTGCCGGCCGCTGGCCGGCAACCCTTTGTGTTCCCGCAGTCCTTGATGCTGTCGGCCAGCGGCCGGCGCGACCAGGGCTCGGACTGATCAGGGTGGCCAGGGAAGGGCCAGACGACGCCGGCAGATCGGGGGATCTGCCGGCGTTGTTGTATCTGCGGCTGCTGCGACAATCGGCGTCGCGGTCACCGCAAGCTATTGATATGGCTTTCTTTCTTCCTGCGCCCAACGCGTGTGAATGGGCACGGTTGAGCCATGCAGGGCGGGGCACCGCGTCTTCACAAAAATGAGAAGCGGCGCACAGTTTGATTCACTGATATGCTCCGCGGCTCACCAGGGGACGCTGGCGGCGGGTGCAGGGAATGACCGGCAGGGGTGCGGCCGAGAACATCGACACGACAACCGGTATCGCCAAGGTGGCGATGGCCGAGATCGTGCATGCGCTGCTTTCCGACGAAGAGGTCGCCCTGTTTGCCCGGTTTGCCCAGCCCTGCCGGCTGCAGGCGGGCCAGTGGCTGTTCCACCGCGGCCATCGCGGCGAGTGCATGTACATCATCCTGGAAGGCCTGATCGAGCTGGATTTCGGCGAGGATCTGGTGCTCAAGACACTCGGCCGGCATGAGTTCTTCGGTGAGCTCGGCCTGTTGATGGGCGACCACCCGCGCAGCGCCAGCGCGCGGGTGATGGCCGACTGTCACGTGCTGGAGCTGGGACCGGCTGATTTCCATCGCCTGGTCGAGTCCGACCCGGGGCTGGTGGCCTACTTCCTGCGGCGCACGATCCTGCGTGTGCTGACCAACGAGCAGGCCCTGATCAGCCAACTGCGGCGGCGCAACCATGACCTGGAAGCCGCGCTGGACAACCTGTACATCACCACCCACCAGCTGACCCACACGCGTGAGCTGGTGCGCACCGACGAACTGACCGGCCTGCACAACCGCCGTGGCCTGGCCCTGTTCCTGCAGGAATGCCGCACGCAGGAAGAGGGGCCGCCGCAGGCGCTGCTGCTGATCGATTGCGACCGCTTCAAGCAGATCAACGACCGCCACGGCCACCAGGCCGGCGACCGGGTGCTGCAGAGCATGGGCAACATCCTGCGCTCGATGGCCGGCGAACATGACCTGGCCTGCCGCTTGGGCGGCGACGAGTTCTGCCTGATCCTGCGCCGGGCCAATGTCGAGATCGTGCAGCACGCGGCTGAATTCATCCTCAGCGCGGTGCACGGCCTGCTCGAGCGCAGCCATGGCACCCCGCACGTCAGCCTGGCCAGCATCGGTGCCAGCCTGCTGGCCCCTGACGCGGACTGGAGCGAGTGGTACGCTCGCGCCGATCGTGCGCTGTACCAAGCCAAGCGCGCAGGCGGCAACTGCCTGCGGTGGGCCAATGGCCCGGATGGACACTGAGCGGAGATCCTGGCGATGAATGGCGACAACGGAACGTCGGCCCCGCATAACGCCCAGCTGCGGGCGCTGCTGTTCACCGACCTGTGTGATTCGCTGCAACTGGTGGAGCGTATCGGCGATGCTGCCGCAGCCACCCTGTTCCAGGAGCACGACCGTCTGGTGCTGGTGTTGCAGCATCGCTGGAATGGGCAGTTGATCGACCGTTCCGACGGTCTGTTCCTGCTGTTCGAACGCCCGGTGGATGCGCTCGGGTTTGCACTGGATTACCAGCGCGACCTGCAGGCACTGGGCGAGCAACGCAGGGTCGAGCTGCGCGCACGAGCGGGCCTGCATGTGGGTGATGTGCTGACCTGGGAAAACAGTCCCGAAGCGGTCAAGGTCGGCGCCAAGTCGATGGAAGTCGAAGGCCTGGCCAAGCCGATGGCCGCGCGCCTGATGACCCTGGCGCGCCCAGGCCAGATCCTGATGTCGGCAGTTGCCGAATCACTGACCCGCCGCGCCACGGATGCCTTGGGCGAGCGTGGCCAACGCTTGCTATGGAAGTCGCACGGGCGTTGGCGGTTCAAAGGCATGCCGACCGTCCAGGAAGTGATTGAAGTTGGCGAGATCGGCTTTGCTCCGCTGCGCCCGCCGCGCGCCAACGCCAAGGCACGGCGTGATCTTCCGTTGTGGCGGCAGCCGGTGGTATTGCTGGCGGAAAGCCTGATCCTGGCGTCTGTGGTGGTGGGGGGCTGGTTCCTGCTGCGCCCGGAGCCAGCCATCGCATTCTCAGAGCGCGATTGGGTGGTGCTGGCCGACCTTGAAAATTTCACCGGTGAGCCGGTGTTCGATGAATCGACACGCCATGCGATCCTGATCGCACTGGAACAGTCGCGCTACGTGAATGTGCTGTCCGAAGGCAAGATCCGCGAAAGCCTGGAAATGGCGCGCTTGTCCGGCGATACCCGCTTGAATCGCGGTGCAGCGATCGATGTGGCCATGCGCGAAGGTGCTCGAGCGGTCCTGCTGCCGACCGTACGCCCCAAGGCAGGGGGCTATCAGCTGGGAATCGACGTGGTGGCCCCCGGCAGCGGGCAGGTGGTGCGCAGCTTCACCGTCGCCGCCGACGGCCCCGACCAGATGATGTTCGCGGTGGACGATGTCGTCGGTCGTCTGCGCCGTGGCCTGGGCGAATCGGTGGCCAGCCTGGAGCAGTCCTTGCCGCTGCCGAAAGCCTCTACCCGTGACCTGCGTGCTCTGCGCGCCTATGCCCTGGCCGAGAATGCCCTGGGTCAGCGGCGCTTCGAGGAAGCACGCAATCTCTACCAGGCTGCGATCGACATCGATCCCGGTTTCGCGCTGGCCTACATGGGCGTGGCCAAGCTGCTGGCCCGCACCGAAGAAGGGCGGCAGGCCCGCGAGGCGATGCAGCATGCGCTCGCCCAGCAGGAACGCCTGCCACCGCGCGAGCGCCTGTACCTGAAGGCCTGGCAGGAAGAACTGGAACCGGGCGGCTGGGCCCTGGAGCAATGGCGGACGCTGGCCAAGGTCTATCCCGATTCCTTCGCCGGGCTGTCCAATACGTCCTGGCTTCTGTTGCAGGACAATCGTTTCAGCGAAGCCGAATCCTACGCACATGCGGCGTCCGTACCGCAGGATCCGCTGCGGCTGTATCCGATGGTGCAGTTGGCACGCATCCAGATCGCCCACAACCAACCGCAGCTGGCCGCCGAAACGCTGATGCAGGCACAAGGTCTGCGCGGCCGCGATGATCCCGATGACACCGGCGTCGATGTATTTGTGGCGCAGCGCCGTTACGTACAGGCCGGCCAGCTGCTTGTGAAGCTGCGCACCGGAGATGCGCTGGCGCAGCGGATGCGGCTGCGTGCACAGCTGCTGCTGGCTGCCGACCAAGGTGATTGCGCGTCGATGCAGGCGGCCGTGCGCGCGGACGCACCGGCACCTGAGCTTGCGGACATGCAGGTACAGCAGCGATTGCAGCACGCCAGCGTGACCACGTTGTGCGCGGCGGGCGACAAAGCCGAACTGCAGGCCATCGCAGCGCAGCTGCAGCCGCTGCTGGAAGATCGCGACGATCCCATGCAGCAGGCCCGCAGCCTGCAGTGGCTGGCCCTTGTCTATCTGGCTCAGCGGCAGGGACAGACCGATGTTGCCGAAGCCTGGCTGCATGCCAACGAGGCGCTGCTGCGCGCCCAGCGCAGCCCGATGGTCGGTAAATGGATGCGCGTGGTTGCGGCGATGGGCGAACTGCAGAGGCAACGGCCGGACGCTGCGCGGGCCCTGATCGAGCCGATGCTCGATGGCAGCGAGCCGGTGCAGGCGCACGTGGTACTGCTGCATGCGCTACGTGCGCAGAGCGATGAAACAGGCGTACGCCGCGAGCAGGAATGGCTGGCCCGCCACCGTGGCCAGGCCATTGCCGAAGTCTCGGCGATGCAGGTCTGGCAGCCGCTGAACGTGCACGATGTATCGAGCTGGGCCGCACCGGTGAAGGCGGGCGGCGCGCCCTGAGCCGGTATCAGCCGCCGATGCAATCGTCGACTTTGCCCGCTTCGAAGCAGAACACCACATTCATCGCGGTCAGCGAGCTGGCGAGGTGTTTCTGCAGGCCGTCGCGAACGCGGCGAAGCTCCTCCACCGGGGCGAGCGAGTCGATCTTCATGCAGTCCTTCTCACCCAAGGCAGCATCCAGACCGATGCTGGAGAGGGCCTTGGCCGGCGATTCGGTGAAGCGTTCGCGGAAGGCTGTATCGTTGATGAGGTTGTCCAGAAGTACGCCGGCATCTTCAGCGGAAAGGCGAGGGTCGGTAGCCATGTCGATCATCCAGAGTAGAACTTACGGTATCGGCCACCACCGCTCGGCATTTAGGGCGATGTGTGCATTGCACAGAAGCGCCTCCACAGTACCGCGGCCGTTGCGGGCAACCCGCATACTACGGTTTCCACTGGTGGATGATGAAAGATGCAGATCCGACGTTGCGCTATCGTGATGTTCGAACCCCGCAGCGAGGTCTCGCTGGACCTCTCCCTGCTGCTGCAGGGCCAGGCGGGACTGGTAACGCGCATGCATTGGCAGGCCCTTGCCGCCCATCTGGACGCACCCGTGGGGGTGAGCATCGAGGAAATCGATGTGCTGGGCCGCATCGAGCCGGATCGCTGGGTGGAGCCTGCACAGGTCGGCCTCGAAGGCGCCGCGCTGGCACGCCTGCTGGAGATCGGTCTGGTGATCAGCCAGGAGCCAGGTGAGGCTTCGCATCGTGACCGCGACCAGCGCGTGCGCGACGCCAACTGGTGGCCGCTGTCGGCGTTGCAGCACCGGATGGGACGCTGGGGCGGCATCAACAGCGCGCGTGAGATGCGCGAGCACAAGCTGGTCACGGCGCAGGATCTGCATGCCAGGTTCGGTGCACCGCCCGCCGCAGTGGATGCGCCCGGTACCGACCCCTTGATGTTGCCCGATACGCCTGACGATGCGCGCGACGAGCTGCTGCGAAAGCGTGCAACCTGCCGAAACTTCGACGCGCAGCGCACGTTGGCGCTGCCGCTGTTGGCGCAGGTACTCAAGCGGACCGTGCAGGCACACGCCGCATTGCGGCCGGGGGATGGCATGGAGTTCCTGAAGAAGCACATTCCTTCCGGCGGCGGTCTGCATCCGTTGGAAACCTATGTGGTCGCCCTGGCTGTCGACGGTCTTGCGCCGGGCGTCTATCACTACCACCCGCTGGAACACGCATTGCGACTGGTCGCCGTTGCCACCGACGACCTGCGCACCTTGATGCTGGGTTTTGTGTCCGGGCAGGACTGGTTCGCCGACGCCCCGCTGCACCTCATCCAGGTGGCACGCTTCCCACGCAGCTTCTGGAAATACCGCCACCATCCAAAGGCCTACCGGGCGGTACTGCTTGATGCGGGGCACCTGTCGCAACAATGGATGCTGTCAGCCACCGAGCTTGGACTGGCCGCTTATGTGACCGCGGCGATCAACGAGATCGACGTGGAGAAGGCGCTGGGGCTGGATGGCATCGATGCCAGCCCGGTGATGATATGCGGCCTGGGGTGGCGCGCGGACGCGCAGGTCACCAGTGAATTCGACCCGCTGCAGCAGGTCTGGCGCGGGAATCCGGCTCCGCAACCTTGACCTCGTGGCAGCAGGTAGGCCGGACAACGCCCGGCCCACCCTCCATCACGCTGCTTCGAAATCCACCAGCACCGCGCCGTCGCCCACCTGGTCGCCGGCCTTGGCCCGATAGCCCTTCACCGTGCCATCGGCCGGTGCCTGCAGGGTGTGCTCCATCTTCATCGCTTCCAGCACCACCAGCGGCGTGCCGCGCTTGACCTGCGTGCCCGCCGCCACCAGCGTTGCGACGATCCTGCCGGGCATCGGTGCCAGCAGGCTGCCGGCATCGGCGCTGGCCTGCTCGGATTCGCCCACCGGGTCGTGCAGGGTGAAGCGGTGCTGGCCATCGCTGGCGAACAGGTACAGCTGATCGCCGTCGCGCTGCAGCTGCAGCCGCCAGCGGCGCTCGTCCATCTGTACCGACAGGGTCTGGCCATCGGCATGGCCGACCACCTGTTTCGGCGCTGCGTCACCGCACTGCACGCGCCAGCCATCGGCAGTGGTCCACACCTTCAGCGTGTGTGCCCGCTCTCCCTGCTGCAGCGGCACCGAGCGCGCGGCAGGCACGCCCAGCCGCCAGCCATCCTGTGCCTGCCACGGTGAATGCGGGTCGCGTGCATCGGCGGCAGCGGCAGGTGTGCTTGCCACCGCGGCGATCGCTGCCAGTTCCCACAGCGCCTGCTCACCGTCACCGGTGACCGCCAGTGCGGCCTGCTCGCGCTCGATCAGCGCGGTATCCAGCTTGGCGTTGGCGAACGAGTCGGTCTGCACCAGGCGCCGCAGGAAACCGGCATTGGTGGTTACGCCCACCACCTGGCAGTCGGCCAGGGCCTGGCTCATGCGCCGCAGCGCGGCGTCGCGGTCCACGTCCCAGACGATCAGTTTGGCGATCATCGGGTCGTAGTACGGGGTGATGCTGTCGCCTTCTTCCACACCAGTGTCCACCCGCACGTTGGCCGACGGGGTCGGCAGGCGCAGGCGGCGCAGGGTGCCGGTGGAGGGCAGGAAGCCGCGGTCGGCATCTTCGGCGTACAAGCGCGCTTCGAGGGCATGGCCGTGGATGGCCAGTTCGTCCTGGCGCTTGGGCAGCGGCTGGCCAGCGGCCACGCGCAGCTGCCACTCCACCAGGTCGGTGCCGGTGATGAACTCGGTGACCGGGTGTTCGACCTGCAGGCGGGTGTTCATTTCCATGAAGTAGAAATCGCCGTCCGGGCCGGCGATGAACTCCACCGTGCCGGCACCGACGTAGCCCACTGCGCGCGCGGCATCGACGGCGGCCTTGCCCATCGCGGCGCGGCGGTCGGCGCTCATGCCCGGGGCCGGCGCTTCTTCCAGCACCTTCTGGTGGCGTCGCTGCACCGAGCAGTCGCGCTCGAACAGATACACCGCCTCGCCCTGGCCACCGCCGAATACCTGGATTTCGATATGGCGCGGGCGCTCGACATACTTCTCGACCAGCACGTGGTCGTTGCCGAACGCCGAGGCCGCCTCGCGCTGGCAGCTGGCCAGCGCATCGACGAAGTCCTCGCTGCGCTCGACCTTGCGCATGCCTTTGCCGCCGCCGCCGGCGCTGGCCTTGATCAGCACCGGATAGCCGATGCCGTCGGCCTGGGCGCGCAGGAACTCCGGCGCCTGCTGGTCGCCGTGGTAGCCCGGCGTCAACGGCACGCCGGCCTTGGCCATCAGTGCCTTGGCTGCACTCTTGTCGCCCATCGCGCGGATCGCACTGGCCGGCGGACCGATGAAGGCGATGCCGGCCGCCACGCAGGCGTCGGCGAAGTCGGCGTTCTCGGACAGGAAGCCGTAGCCGGGATGGATGGCCTGCGCGCCGCTGCGGCGTGCGGCGTCGAGGATGGCATCGCTGCGCAGGTAGCTCTCGCGCGCGGCCGCCGGGCCGATGTGGATGGCTTCGTCGGCCAGCCGCACGTGGCGCGCATTGCGGTCGGCATCGGAATACACCGCCACGGTGGCGATGCCGAGGCGGCGGCAGGTGGCGATGACGCGGCAGGCGATCTCGCCGCGGTTGGCGATCAGGACTTTGCTGAACATGGCAACAGACTCGGTCATGGCACAGGTCACATGCGGAACACGCCGAAGCGCGTCTGCTGCGGGGGGGCGTTGAGGCTGGCCGACAGGGCCAGGGCCAGTACCCGGCGGGTATCGACCGGATCGATCACGCCGTCGTCCCACAGGCGCGCACTGGCGTAGTACGGGTGGCCCTGCTGCTCGAACTGGTCGCGGATCGGTGCCTTGAACGCATCCTCTTCCTCGCCCGGCCACTGCCCGCCCTTGGCTTCGATGCCATCACGCTTGACCGTGGCCAGCACGCTGGCGGCCTGTTCTCCGCCCATCACGCCGATGCGTGCGTTCGGCCACATCCACAGGAAGTTGGGCGAGTACGCACGGCCGCACATGCCGTAGTTGCCGGCACCGAACGAACCACCGATCACCACGGTGAACTTGGGTACCTTGGCGCAGGCCACCGCCATCACCAGCTTGGCCCCGTCCTTGGCGATGCCACCCTGTTCGTATTTGCGGCCGACCATGAAGCCGGTGATGTTCTGCAGGAACACCAGCGGAATGTTGCGCTGGGTGCACAGCTCGATGAAGTGCGCGCCCTTCAGCGCGGACTCGGAGAACAGGATGCCGTTGTTGGCGATGATGCCGACCGGATAGCCGTGCAGATGGGCGAAGCCGGTGACCAGCGTTGCGCCATAGCGCGGCTTGAACTCGTCAAAGCGCGAGCCGTCGACCAGTCGCGCGATCACTTCGCGCACGTCGTAGGGCTTGCGCGTATCAGCCGGGATCACCCCGTACAGTTCGTGTGCCGGCAGCAGCGGTTCTTCCACCGGCTGCAGCGCCATCGCGGCTTCGGGCTTGCGCCAGTTGAGCTGGGCGATGATCGCGCGCACCCGTGCCAACGCCTGCAGGTCGTTGTCGGCCATGTGGTCGGCCACACCGGAAATGCGCGTGTGCACGTCGGCACCGCCCAGTTCTTCGGCCGTCACCACTTCACCGGTGGCCGCCTTCACCAGCGGCGGGCCGCCGAGGAAGATGGTGCCCTGCTCGCGCACGATCACCGTCTCGTCGCTCATCGCCGGCACGTAGGCACCACCGGCGGTGCAGCTGCCCATCACGCAGGCGATCTGCGGGATGCCCTGCGCGGAGAGATTGGCCTGGTTGTAGAAGATGCGGCCGAAATGGTCGCGGTCCGGGAACACCTCGTCCTGCAGCGGCAGGAAGGCGCCACCGGAATCGACCAGGTAGATGCACGGCAGGTGGTTCTGCTCGGCGATCTCCTGCGCGCGCAGGTGTTTCTTCACTGTCACCGGGTAATAGGTGCCGCCCTTGACCGTGGCATCGTTGGCCACGATCACGCACTCCACGCCGCTCACCCGGCCAATGCCTGCGACCACGCCGGCGGCGGGCACGGCATCGTCGTACATGCCGTGCGCGGCCAGCGGTGCGATCTCCAGGAACGCGCTGCCCGGGTCGAGCAGCGCATCGATGCGGTCACGCACCAGCAGCTTGCCGCGTGCGGTGTGCTTGGCCCGCGCCGCCTCGCTTCCACCCAGGGCGGTGCGGGCGAGGGTGGCGTGCAGGTCGTCGACTACGGCCTGCATCGCCGCGCGGTTGCTTTCAAACGTTTCGCTGCCCGGTTGCAGCTGGCTGCCTAGGATGCTCATGGGGTGCCTTACAGGGTGCGCTGGAACAGTTCGCGGCCGATCAGCATGCGGCGGATCTCCGAGGTGCCGGCGCCGATTTCATACAGCTTGGCGTCGCGCCACAAGCGGCCGGTCGGGTATTCATTGATGTAGCCGTTGCCGCCGAGGATCTGGATCGCCTGGCCGGTCAGCCACGTTGCCTTCTCGGCGGCGTACAGGATCGCGCCGGCCGCATCCTGGCGGGTGGTACGGCCCTGGTCGCAGGCGCGCGCCACGGCATACACATAGGCGCGGCAGGCACCCAGGCCCACGTACATGTCGGCGATCTTGGCCTGGATCAGCTGGAAGCTGCCGATCGGCTCACCGAACTGGTGGCGTTCGTGCACGTACGGCATGACCACGTCCATGGCTGCAGCCATCAGGCCCAGCGGGCCGCCGGACAGCACCACGCGCTCGTAGTCCAGGCCGGACATCAGCACGCGCACGCCGCCGCCGACCGCGCCCAGCACGTTTTCTTCGGGAATCTCGCAGTCCTGGAACACCAGTTCGCAGGTGGGCGAGGACCGCATGCCCAGCTTGTCCAGCTTCTGCGCGGTGGAGAAACCCTTCATGCCCTTCTCGACCAGGAACGCGGTGATGCCCTTGGCGCCGGCTTCGACATCGGTCTTGGCGTACACCACCAGCACGTCGGCGTCGGGGCCGTTGGTGATCCACATCTTGTTGCCGTTGAGCACGTAGCGGTCGCCGCGCTTGTCCGCGCGCAGCTTCATCGACACCACGTCCGAACCCGCACCCGGTTCGCTCATCGCCAGCGCGCCGACCTTGGCGCCGCTGCACAGGTCCGGCAGGAAGCGCTGCTTCTGCGCTTCGGTGCCGTTCTTGCGCAGCTGGTTCACGCACAGGTTCGAGTGCGCGCCGTAGGACAGGGCGATGCCGCCGGAGGCGCGGGAGATTTCTTCCATCGCCACCACGTGGGCCAGGTAGCCCATGCCGGTGCCGCCGTATTCTTCTTCCACGGTCAGGCCCAGCAGGCCCTGTTCGCCCAACTTGGGCCATAGTGCCAACGGGAACTGGTTGGTTGCATCGGCCTCGGCCGCGAGCGGCGCGATCTCGGCAGCGGCAAAATGGGCCACGCTCTGGCGCAGCAGGTCGATATCTTCGCCGAGGTCGAAGTTCAGGGATGGCACGTGCATTGCGATGGCTCCACGAGGGAAGGTGGGGAATGGACGCACCCGGAAGGGGAAGCGGGCGGCCGTTCACAGCAGCGGCCCGCGCGGGCGATTGGACCCCAGCGTAGCGGGGTTCGGGTAAGAAGTGAATACAAATTCAAAAATTGAAACCAGACTCAGAACATGGCCTACAAACGCTCAGCATTGATGGAAGAACGCCTGGCCGGGGCCCGTGAACGGATCCTGCTGGCCACCCGCGAACTGGTCGCCACCGGCGGCTGGCGCAACGCGCCGGTAACCGCCGTGGCCACCCAGGCCGGGGTCTCCACCGGCCTGATCTACCGCCACTTCCCGTCCAAGGCCGAGCTGTTCGTGGAAGTGCTCAACGCTGCCGTGGCCCATGAGGTGGCGATCATGGAGCGCATCGCCAGTGCGCCGCAGCCGGCCAGCGTGCGCCTGCGCCAGGCCATCACCGCCTTCGTCCGCCGTGCCCTGGCCGGCCCGGGCCTGGCCCATGCCTTCATCGTCGAACCGGTGGACCCGGACGTGGAAGCCGAGCGCATGCGCGGCCGCCGTGCCTTCGGTGACGTGTTCCTGCGCCTGGTGGAAGAGGGCGTGGCGGCCGGTGAACTGCCGGCACAGGACGCGCACGCTGCCGCCGCCTGCCTGGTGGGTGCCTTCACCGAAGCGATGGTGGGCCCGACCGCACCCAGCCGCGAAGCGCACCGCGACGAGGACGCACTGGTCGAGGCCATCTGCAGTTTCTGCCTGCGGGCTGTTGGCGCAGGGTGATGCCGCCGTTGCGCGTGCCGGGCGGCTTCTGCCGCGCTTCGCGCTCGCCGGGCGCGGTCCGGCGCCACCCGCACGCGGCCACGGCCGCATGCTGCGCCGCACCAGCCGTGATGCCTGTTGTCGTGCGTGGCGTGCGTTCTATACTCGGCCCATCACGCAGTCGCTCAGCCGTGGTCCAACGACTATCAGCCAGGGGTAACGAAGAGTGCGGAATTACGATCTGGAGTTCCTGAAACGCTTCTCCATGGTGATCGCGCTGTTGATGGCCATCACCCTCGGTCTGATCCTGCTGGCCGCGTTCATCCACACCCGGATTCCGCCCGAGGTGTCGCCCACCGCCGCCAAACGCACTGAACAGCGCATCTCGCCCACTGGCGCGGTATACGCCGGCAGCACCGGCGCCGCCGCGCAGGCCGCGGCCAAGGCCGCAGCGCTGGCCAAGGCCGCCTCGCAGGTGGCCTACGGCGGTACCAAGGACGGCAAGGTGATCTTCGACAACCTGTGCACCGCCTGCCATACCACCGGCGTGGGCATGGCGCCGACGCTGGACCACTCGCACTGGGACAAGCGCCTGGCGCAGGGCAAGGACACCCTCTACAAGCACGCCATCGAGGGCTACACCGGCCCCGACGGCGGCATCATGCCGCCCAAGGGCGGCAACCCGGCGCTCACCGAGGAGCAGATCCACGCCACCGTGGACTGGATGCTGGGCAATCTGAAATAGCGGACGCCGCCGCGTCCGCTGGTAGTGCCGGCCGCTGGCCGGCAGCCTCATGATCTTTGGTAGTGCCGGCCGCTGGCCGGCAACCACGCATCGCATGAAGGTCATGAGGTTGCCGGCCAGCGGCCGGCACTACCCCGGCTTTGCCCACCAAGGCCGGAACCCCGCTGCGCAGGCGGGGTTTCGCATTTCGGGGTTAGTCTGTGCGCCTCTTCCGTGGAGTCGTCTGTCGATGCGTCGCCGTTCCCTCGCCCTTGCCCTGTCCCTGCTGATGCCGGCATCCGCTTTCGCCCAGGCCCAGCCACAGGTTGCGCCGACCTCGGCGCCTGCGCCACGCAGCCCAGCCACCGTCACCCTGGCCGCCGCGCCGGCCGACTGGCGTGCACTGGATGGACAGCACGTGCGCATCGCCGCGCCGCTCACCCTGGCCGGCACCGATGGCCTGGAACGCTTCGGCCAGCTCACCGTCGCCTTCGATGGCCGCCTGTGGCAGCCGACCGAAGTGGCCGCGCCCGGCAGTGCCGGGATCGAACAGGTGATGGCCGACAACCAGCGCCGCCGCCTGCTGCTGGACGATGGCAGCGATGTGCGTGATCCGGCCAGCGTCGCCTACCTGCCGGGCAACCCGGTGCTGCGTACCGGCATGCAGCTGCGCAACGTGGAAGGCACCGTGCGCGTGGACGCGCAGGGCCGGCCCAGCCTGCAGGTGGATGGTGTACTGAAGCTGCCGGACCTGCAGCGCCCGGCCGTGCCGAGCGTGCCCGGCCGCCTGCACATCGCTGCGTTCAACCTGGAGAATTTCTTCAATGGTGACGGCAAGGGCGGTGGGTTCCCGACCCTGCGCGGCGCGCGCACGCTGGACGAGCACAAGGCGCAGGTCGGCAAGCTGGTCGCCACCGTCAACGCGCTGGGCGCCGACATCGCCGCGCTGATGGAACTGGAGAACGACGGTTACGGCCCGCAGTCGGCCATCGCCGAACTGGTGGATGCGCTCAATGCCGGCCTCGCCGCAGACAGACAGTGGGCGTTCGTCGATGCCGGCCAAGGCCCCGGCAGCAATCCGATCCGCGTCGGCATCATCTACCGCAAGAGCGAATTCAAGCCGCTCGGCACGCCGCTGACCAAGCTCGACGGCCCCTTCGTCGAACACAGCCGTGCGCCGCTGGCACAGGCCTTCCAGGGCAAGGGCGGGCCGTTCATGGTGGTTGCCAACCACTTCAAGTCCAAGGGCTGCCGCGATGCCAGCGGCGCCGACGCCGACCGCAATGACGGGCAGGGCTGCTGGAACGCCACCCGCGTGGAATCGGCCAGGCAGCTCAACACCTGGGTGCAGGCCGAAGCCGCGCGCCTGAAGGTGAAGGACGTGGTGCTGATGGGCGATTTCAACGCCTACGCCATGGAAGATCCGATCCGCACCCTGCACGACCTCGGCTGGCAGGATGCCTTCAAGGTGGCCAAGGTCGAACGGCCCTACAGCTACGTCTACAACGGCTACACCGGCCGCCTCGATCATGCGCTGCTCAGCCCGACCATGGCCAAGCGCCTCGCCGGCGCCGCCGAGTGGCACAGCAATGCCGACGAGCAGGACGCCAGCGGTTACCAGGGCCGCAACGTGCAGGGCCCGTGGCGCAGCTCCGACCACGACCCGCTGCTGCTGGGCTTCGACAAGTAAGCCCTCGCCGGGGTCAGAGCCCATCCCGCAGGAATGGGCTCTGACCCCGGGCATCACTTACCCCAGGCGATCAACCCGATCGCCAGTACCGCCAGCGCCAGTCCGGCCCGGTTCCAGCGCGTAGTCGCCTCGCCGAAGGCGAATACACCCACCAGCGCACCCAGCACCACCACACCGATGTTCATGCCGGCGAACACGGTGGCCGGGCTGTCCGGCATCGACTGGTGCGCATGCACATAGAAAAGAATGTTGCCGCCGTTGAGCAGGCCCAGCAGTGCACCCGCACCCAGGTTGCGCCAGGCCAGGCGGCTGCGCCCACTGAAATGCCGCCACAACTGCAGCGCCAGCATCAGCACGAAGGCCACGCTGAAACTGGCCAGCACCGCCGCCATCGACGGCGTGCCCGACAGCGCCACCTGCTTGAGCAGCACGTCGACCACCGCGAACCCGGCCCACACACCCAGCAGCCAGCCCCAGCCGCCGGCGGAAGCGGCCACTGCCGGGGCGCGCGGACGCAGGCTGATGGCCACCATCGCCAGCAGGCCCAGGCCCAGCCCCACCAGCTTCCACGTACTGGCGCTCTGGCCAAAGAACAGGAACGCCGCCGCCAGCGACAGCAGCAGCGACAACCGCTGCGCCACATCACTGCGGACGATGCCGGCCACCGCCACCGCGCGGCCCAGCACCAGGAAGATCGAGGGCAGCACCACCGCCAGCGCCAGCAATGACAGCCACGGTGCATGCGGTCCGCGCAGTGCGTCCAGTGGCGGCTGCAGCACCACCGCCGTCATCGTCGCGGCGACCAGATAGTTCCAGGTCACCATCTGCGCAACGTCCAGCTGGCGACGGCCAGCCAGCTTCAACAACACCGAAACCAGCACACTGCAGATCACGGCCAGGGACAGGTAGAGCATGGGGCGGGCACAGGGCAGCGGCGGGGGACGCTATCATGGTGCCATGCACACGCCCTCGTTCCCCGTCGCCCCCGGCGAAACCGCCTGCATTGCACTGGAGGGCCCGGTTGGCCCGCTGGAAGTGCTCGTCGACCTGCCCAAGGCCGATGTGCCGGTGCAGCCGATCGTGGCCATCGTCTGCCATCCGCTGTCCACCGAAGGCGGCACCCTGCACAACAAGGTGGTCACCATGACCGCCACCACCCTGCGCGAGCTGGGCATTGCCACGGTGCGCTTCAACTTCCGCAGCGTCGGCGGCTCTGCCGGTGAATTCGACCATGGCGTGGGCGAGCAGGAGGACCTCAAGGCCGTCACCGCCTGGGTCCGCCAGCAGCGCCCGGACGACCGCCTGTGGCTGGCCGGTTTCAGCTTCGGCGCATTCGTTTCGCTGAAGGCTGCCGCCGAGCTGCAGCCCGAAGCGCTGATCTCGATCGCGCCGCCGGCGGGCCGTTGGGACTTCGATGGCATCGCGCCGCCGGCCCGCTGGCTGGTGATCCAGGGCGAGCAGGATGAAATCGTCGACCCGCAGGCCGTGTACCAGTGGCTGGACACCCTCGATGCCCCGCATGAACTGGTGCGCATGCCCGAAACCAGCCACTTCTTCCACCGCAAGCTGATCGACCTGCGCGGCGCGCTCACCCACGGCGTCAAGCATTGGCTGGGCACGGCGGCATGAGCGAGGCGGAACTGACCCCGACGCAGCGCTACGCGGCCGGGGTGGAACGCGGCGATTGGCAGAACGACCCGGCCCAGCATGCGGCCCTGGCCGAGCTGGACCGGATCCATCTGGCCCTGGTGGACAGCGCCGAGGACGGCTGGCTGGACCGCCTGTCCTCGTTCTGGAAGAAACCCGAGCCGGTCAAGGGCCTGTACTTCTGGGGCGGCGTCGGCCGCGGCAAGACCTTCCTGGTCGACCTGTTCTACGACGGCCTGCCGATCAAGCAGAAGTACCGCACCCACTTCCATCGGTTCATGCGCAACGTCCACGAGCGCCTGCGCGAGCACCAGGGCCAGAGCGATCCGCTGGCGAAGATCGCCCAGGAATGGCGCAGCAACCTGCGCGTGCTGGTGCTGGACGAATTCTTCGTCACCGACATCGGCGATGCCATGCTGCTGGCGCGCCTGCTGGAGCGGATGTTCGCCGAGGGCGTGACCCTGGTCACCACCTCCAACACGGCGGTGGAAAACCTGTACCTCAACGGCCTGCAGCGCGAGAGCTTCATGCCGGCCATCGGCCTGCTGCAGCGCTACTGCGTGGAGCTTTACGCCGAAGGCACCGAGGACTACCGCATGCGCGCGCTGACCCGTTCGCCGGTGTACCGCGCGCCGCTGGCCGCCGACAGTGACACCTGGCTGGCCACGCGCTGGGGCGAGTTGAGCGGTGGCCAGCCGGCCAAGGCGGGCAACATCGAAATCGAGAGCCGCAAGATTCCGGTGCGCGCGCGCGGCAAGAGCATTGCCTGGTTCGACTTCGCCGCCCTGTGCGAAGGCCCGCGCGGGCCGTCGGACTACATCGAGATCGCGCACGAGTTCAACACCGTGCTGCTGGGGGGCATTCCGGCCTTCGATCGCCTGAACGAGGATGCCGCGCGCCGCTTCGTCAATCTGATCGACGAACTGTACGACCGCCACGTCAACCTGGTCTGCACCGCCAGCACCTCGCCGGTCGAGCTGTACACCGGTACCCGGCTGCAGGGCGCGTTCGAGCGTACGGCCTCGCGCCTGATCGAAATGCAGAGCGCCGAGTACCTGGGTACCCCGCACCGGGCGTGACAACCGGGGCGGATGCCGGCCGGCATCCGCCCGATGCTTCCGCAGGTCATGGGCTGCCGGCCAGCGGCCGGCACTACCTGATGCCGCCCCGTCCACCGGCTGCCCACTGTCTGCCCACCACCTATCCACAGACTTGTCCCTCGCCTGCGTGGTCCTGTCATGTGAAGCTGTCATCGTTCCGCTGGTGGGGCGCTGATTGCCACCGCGATGACGTGTTTCGGGCTTGACTGCGCAGCCCGTTCCAGCAGGTCCAAAGCGTCCAAACCGGGCGCCGATGGCACGATCCTTGCGGCGCAAGGGATTGCCGAATTTCACTACATTTGGCGTTGACGGACCCAACTACCCCCACTATCTTGTGGCTGTCGGTTGTGGGGACCCCAAGCCGCCGGGTCCATGGAATGGATCGCCGGACCCTCCGGTGATACGCCCTCCATGCCCGCAGCGGCACCGGTCAGCACTGCCAGCGGCAGCCACAGGCGCAGGGTCTCAATTCCTGCGACACCGGTCTGCCACCCTGGGCTGTCATGTCCCGGGCCGCGTCACCCGATGCTCCGAGCCACCATCCATCACGCCAAGAGGACACACGCCGTGACCACCGAGACCAGCGCCACCATCGAGAAGGAAAGCGAATTCCTGTTGACGTCGCCGCCGACGTCCAACGCGATGAGTGTGACCAAGCGCAATGGCACGACCGAGCTGGTGGATCTGAACAAGATCGTCCGCGCGGTGCAGCGTTCCTCCGAGGGCCTGCACGCCGTCGATCCGATGCGTGTGGCCACCCGCACCATTTCCGGCCTGTACAACGGCGCCACCACCCAGGAGCTGGACGAACTGTCCATCCGCACCGCGGCGCTGCTGATCGGCGAAGAACCCGAATACGGCCGCTTGGCCGCGCGCCTGCTGGCCAACTTCATCGCCAAGGAAGTGTCCAACCAGGAAATCCACGCGTTCTCGCAGTCGGTGGGTCGTGGCCACGAAGTGGGCCTGATCAACGACCGCCTGCTGAACTTCGTGCAGACCAACGCACGCAAGCTCAACGATGCCATCGACAGCTCGCTGGACCTGAACTTCGATTACTTCGGCCTGCGTACCCTGTACGACCGCTACCTGCTGCGCCACCCGCACACCCGCAAGGTGATCGAGACCCCGCAGCAGTTCTTCCTGCGCATCGCCAGCGCGCTGAGCGAGGATGTGCCGGAAACCCTGGCGCTGTACAAGCGCATGGGCAACCTGGACTACCTGCCGTCCAGCCCGACCCTGTTCAACTCCGGCACCACCCACGAGCAGCTGTCCTCGTGCTTCCTGCTGGACTCGCCGCAGGATTCGCTGGAATCGATCTACTCCAAGTACGGCGACATCGCCCAGCTGTCGAAGTTCTCCGGCGGCATCGGCGTCAGCTACACCCGCGTGCGTTCGCGTGGCTCGCTCATCAAGTCGACCAACGGCCATTCCAACGGCATCGTGCCGTGGCTGAAGACCATGGATTCGTCGGTGGCTGCGGTGAACCAGGGCGGCAAGCGCAAGGGCGCGGCCTGTGTGTACCTGGAAACCTGGCACGCCGACATCGAGGACTTCCTCGAGCTGCGTGACAACACCGGCGACGAATCGCGCCGTGCGCACAACCTGAACCTGGCCAACTGGATTCCGGACCTGTTCATGAAGCGTGTCGAGTCGGACCAGGAATGGTCGCTGTTCGATCCGCGCGTGGTGCCCGAGTTCACCGACCTGTTCGGCGAAGCCTTCGAGGCCGCCTACCTGCAGGCCGAAGCACAGGGCAAGGCCAACCGCACCATCTCCGCGCGCAAGCTGTACTCGCGGATGATGCGCACCCTGGCCGAGACCGGCAACGGCTGGATGACCTTCAAGGACAAGTGCAACCGCGCCAGCAACCAGACCCTGCGCGCCGGCAACGTGATCCACCTGTCCAACCTGTGCACCGAGATCCTGGAGGTCACCTCGGCTGAAGAAACCGCGGTGTGCAACCTGGGTTCGATCAACCTGGGCAACCACTTCGACGGCAACGGCGAGTTCGATTTCGACAAGCTGGCCGACACCGTGCGCCTGGCCGTGCGCCAGCTGGACCGCGTGATCGACCTGAACTTCTACCCGATCGAATCGGCGCGCCGCGGCAACCTGCGCTGGCGCCCGGTCGGCCTGGGCTGCATGGGCCTGCAGGACGTGTTCTTCCGCAAGCGCCTGCCGTTCGATGGCGCCGAAGCCCGCGCGCTGTCGAAGAAGATTGCCGAGACCATCTACTTCCACGCGCTGGAAACCTCGGTCGAACTGGCCCAGGAGCGCGGCAAGCACCCGTCCTTCGCCGACACCCGTGCGGCCAGCGGCGAGCTGCAGTTCGATGCCTGGAACGTGGTGCCGGAAGATGCCGCGCGCTGGGATGCCCTGCGTGAACGCATCAAGGAACACGGCCTGCGCAACTCGCTGATGATCGCGATCGCCCCGACCGCCACCATCGCCTCCATCGCCGGCTGCTACGAGTGCGTGGAACCGCAGGTGTCCAACCTGTTCAAGCGCGAGACCCTGTCCGGTGACTTCCTGCAGGTGAACCGCTATCTGGTGAACGAGCTGAAGAAGCTGGGCCACTGGACCCCGGAAATGCGCGATGCAATCAAGCTGGCCGACGGTTCGATCCAGGCCATCACCCAGATTCCGGAAACGCTGCGCCACGTCTACCGCACCGCATGGGAACTGCCGATGCGTTCGCTGATCGACATGGCCGCCGACCGTGGTGCCTTCATCGACCAGTCCGCCTCGCTCAACCTGTTCATGGAAAGCCCGAGCATCGGCGCGATGTCCTCCATGTACATGTACGCCTGGAAGCAGGGCATCAAGACCACCTACTACCTGCGTTCGCGTCCGGCCACCAAGATCGCCAAGACCACCGTCAGCCACACGGCCAGCGTTGCGCCGGAAAAGGTGTTCAGCCCGGAGGAGGCCATCGCCTGCTCGCTGGAGAACCCGGAAGCCTGCGAAGCCTGCCAGTAACACCGCGCGGTGGATTAACGCGCGGTGGGTGCCGACCGTTGGTCGGCACTGCTGCCCGACTACGGAAATACCAAGGTAGCGCCGGGCCATGCCCGGCGTTTTGACCCGAGAAGACAAGGAAACACCCATGGCCGACAAGCCCAAGCAGATGCTGCTCGATCCCGGTTTTGAACTGACCCTGCGCCCGATGCGCTACCCGCAGTTCTATGACATGTACCGGAATGCGATCAAGAACACCTGGACGGTGGAAGAGATCAACTTCCAGATCGACATCAGCGACCTGCACAGCAAGATGTCGCCGGGCGAGCGCCACCTGATCCACCGCCTGGTCGCCTTCTTCGCCACCGGCGATTCGATCGTGTCCAACAACCTGGTGCTGAACCTGTACCAGCACTTGAACGCACCCGAAGCGCGCATGTACCTGTCGCGCCAGCTGTATGAAGAAGCGCTGCACGTGCAGTTCTACCTGACCCTGCTGGACAACTACCTGCCGGATCCTGACGAGCGCGTCAAAGCCTTCGCCGCGGTGGAGAACATCGACTCGATCAAGAAGAAGGCCGATTTCTGCTTCAAGTGGATCGATTCGATCCAGGACCTGAAGCGCATCGAGACCCGCGAAGAGCGTCGCCAGTTCCTGCTCAACCAGATCTGCTTCGCGGCGTGCATCGAAGGCCTGTTCTTCTTCGCCGCCTTCGCCTACGTGTACTACTTCCGTTCGCGCGGCCTGCTCAACGGCCTGGCTTCGGGCACCAACTGGGTGTTCCGCGACGAAAGCGCGCACATGGAGTTCGCCTTCGAGTGCGTGGACGTGATCCGCGAGGAAGAGCCGGACCTGTTCGACGACAAGATGAAGCAGGATGTCTATGACATGCTGGCCGAGGCCATCGAGTGCGAAGTGCAGTTCGCCGAGGACGTGCTGTCCGGTGGCGTGGCAGGCATTTCCACCCGTGACATGCGCCAGTACCTGCAGCACTGCGCCGACAACCATTTCCATCGCCTGGGCATGGAGCGCAAGTACAACGTGCGCAACCCGCTGAGCTTCATGGAACTGCAGGACGTGCAGGAACTGACCAACTTCTTCGAACGCCGCGCCTCGGCCTACCAGGTGGGCGTGAAGGGCGAAGTCGCCTTCGACATGAACTTCTGATCGATCCAGTCAGGCCTGTCGCGAAAACCCCGGCCAACGCCGGGGTTTTTCGTTTTTACGGTAGCGCCGGGCCACGCCCGGCGAGCGCGCAGCGCGGAAGTTTTTTCATGGACGCATGCCCAAGCCCGAGCCGTTGCCACCGGGCGCGTGGATGATGGATTCACATGCCATTATCGCCAGCCTTGAAGACTGTGGATCGATTTACCGAGCCGACTTGCCACATCGGCGACTGAGTGCCCACGGCCAGTGACCTGCTTGACTCCGACGTCGTGCTAGATTCGCGAAAGTGGAACTCCCGCGAGAAGTACTTCATGGATGCATGGGTCGAGAAATGCGCCTCTTCATCAAAAGGTGGACTTCGGCGCCGCGCTTGGGTAGCAGGGTATCGCTGCCTCACAATCACTATTGCAGCGTTGGTACTGTCAGCGTGCTCGAGCGGCGCACCACCAGCCCTCTCGCATCATTTGAATCAAAGACAGTCCGTCAAATCAGGGAGTGAAACTGGTATTGAGCGATTCAATAGCGACATCGAGCGTTTGACCAGCGTGCGTTTTGATGATGTCGATGCATTGAATGAACAGCTTCACACGCACCTGGGAGAGCCGACTCGACAGGGCTTGAGGGACGAGCGGATCGCAGAACGCGGAAGGTTGGGTGACCTTGAGGTCCGGAACATCACGCTGAGAAGTCCTGCCGACGATCCTGCGCATGCGAACCTGATCTTTGAGGTCGTGCCACCGAGCATTGTGCTCAAGGAAATCATCTGGGAGGACTCCACCCTGTATCCACCTCACCCCGATGCGCCTGATTCCCGCCCTTACTGGTCCGTGCAGGTGAACAGTGCCACGGTCGTGCTCGGGCTCGCCTCTGACAACGTGACGCTGACCTACGTATCGATCAGGCAGCGCTGACCCCCTGTCATTGCGTTGCGGAGAGAGTTGGCACTTCCATCGACGACTCGCCGTCGCTGCATCGAGTTTCTTCTTCAACAGCTGAACTTGGTGATGCGGACCGTTCTCTCTACATGCAGATTAGGGCTGGTGTGGAACGCCTGGACGCCGAGCATTGGAAGCCGTGGGACGAGTCGAGCCAGCGGATGACCGCGAGCCTGTTGGTACTGGCGAAGGAGCAGGGGCTTTCGCGGGTTGACCATGTTGTGCTCAACAACCCGACAGAAAGCCTGGCTCGTGGGGACAGGGTCTTCATAGTGGAGGGGGCAGTGCAGACTTCATGGAGAAGCCTGTCATGTCCCCACGAGGCGTGAAGGTGGGGTAGGCGATGCCCGCTGTTCCCTTCCGCCAAGGCTGCAGGGGCGTCAGGTGAAAAAGGCGACGCTGTGCAGGGTCATCACCGCCGCCCATCCACCGCCATGCGCACGGCCAACCCGGCCAGCACCGTGCCCATGAACCACCGTTGCACCGCCTGCCAGGTGGGGCGGGCCGCCAGGAAGCCGGCGATGCTGCCGGCCATTATCGCGATCACCGCGTTCACGCTCACGCTGACCAGCAGCTGGGTGGAGCCCAGCACCAGCGACTGCATCAGCACGCTGCCCTCGCTGTCCGGGTGCAGGAACTGCGGCAGCAGGGACAGGTACATCACCGCGACCTTGGGGTTCAGCACGTTGGTCAGGAAACCCATCGCGAACAGCTTGCGTGGGCCGTCCACCGGCAGGTCACGCACCGCAAACGGCGAGCGGCCGCCGGGCTTCAGCGCCTGCCACGCCAGGTACAGCAGGTACAGCGCGCCGCCGATGCGCAGCGCATCGTAGGCGAACGGCACGGTCATCAGCAGCGCGGTGATGCCCAGCGCCGCGCACAGCATGTAGAACACGAAGCCCAGCGCCACCCCGCCCAGCGAGATCAGCCCGGCCATGCGGCCCTGGCAGATCGAGCGCGAGATCACGTAGATCATGTTCGGCCCGGGCGTCAGCACCATGGCCAGCGAGACAAGGGCGAAGGCCAGCAGGTCGGACGTGGCGGGCATGGTGGGTTCACGCAGTGGGGGTGCCGAAGTGTAGCGCCGCCTGCACACCACCTGCCTTAAAATCCGTCTCACCCCACACCCGAACCGCCCCCATGACCCCCATCCCCGAGACCGTGCCGCCGACCGAAGTGCGCATGGCCGAAATCGTCTTTCCCAACCACACCAACCACATGGGCACCCTGTTCGGTGGCCAGGCCTTGGCATGGATGGACAAGGCCGCCTTCCTCGCCGCCGCCCGCTATTCGCGCCGCACCGTGGTGACCGCGCGCAGCGACCAGGTCGATTTCAAGCTGCCGATCCGCATCGGCCAGATGGTGGAAACGATCGGCCGCATCGTCGAGGTCGGCCGCAGCTCGATGAAGGTCGAGGTGGAGCTGATCGCCGAGGACCTGCACAGCGGCGAGCGCAAGCTGTGCACCCGTGGCCACTTCGTGATGATCGCCCTGGGCGACGATGGCCACCCGGTGACCGTGCCGCAGCTGCCCGGCGCGCCGGCGGCCTGAGCCGATGCTTGCGGGGGCGCCGGTGCGCCCCCATCTGGCTGCCATGACCCCGCCGCTCACCGACTTCATCGACCGCGCCCAGCGCTTGTTCGTGCTGACCGGCGCCGGCTGCAGCACCGCCTCGGGCATCCCCGATTACCGCGATGCCGATGGCCAGTGGAAGCGCACGCCGCCGGTGACCTACCAGGCCTTCATGGGCGAGGCCGCCACCCGCCAGCGCTACTGGGCGCGCAGCCTGCTGGGCTGGCCGCGCTTCGGCCAGGCCCGGCCCAATGGCACCCACCAGGCGCTGGCCGCACTGGAGGACAGCGGCAAGCTGCAGGTGCTGCTGACCCAGAACGTGGATGGCCTGCACCAGCGCGCGGGCAGCCAGAACGTGATCGACCTGCATGGCCGCCTGGACCTGGTGCGCTGCATGGGCTGCGAACGCCGCAGCGAGCGTGAGGCGTTCCAGCAGCGGCTGCTGCAGGCCAACCCCGGCTGGGAATTGCTGCAGGCCGGTATCGCGCCGGACGGCGACGCCGATCTGGAAACCGACTTCTCCGCATTTGCGGTGCCCGACTGCCCGCACTGCGGTGGCCTGCTGAAGCCGGACGTAGTGTTCTTCGGCGAAAACGTGCCGCGTGAACGCGTGGCTGCGGTGCATGAGCACCTGCAGCAGGCGGATGCAGTACTGGTGGTGGGTTCCTCGCTGATGGTCTATTCCGGCTTCCGCTTCGTGCAGGCCGCGGCCAAGGCGGGTCTGCCGGTGGCCGCGCTGAACCGTGGCCGCACCCGTGCCGACGACCTGCTGCAGTTCAAGGACGAGCGCGACTGCGCCGAGGCGCTGGCCGGGTTCGTCATCGGGTAGCGCCGGGCCATGCCCGGCGGAAACGGGCTGCCGCGCTGTGCGCTCGCCGGGCGTGGCCCGGCGCTACCCACAACGCGCCCCCACGAAACAGCGATCCACCCACATGGTTGATCTATCGGCCGCACAGCGGTGCAATACGCACCCCCTTTGGTACACCCCCACTGCCGTGAGCCAGCTGTTTTCGCCGATCTCCTTCGGCCCCCTGACCCTGTCCAACCGCATCGTCGTCGCGCCGATGTGCCAGTACTCCGCCGAAGACGGCCGCGCCAGCGACTGGCACGCCATGCATCTGGGCAACCTGGCGCAGTCCGGCGCGGGCCTGTTGATCCTGGAGGCCACCGCGGTCGAAGCGCGCGGCCGCATCAGCTGGGCCGATCTGGGCCTGTGGGATGACGGCACCGAAGCGGCCCTGGCGCAGGTGCTGGCCAGCGTGCGCCGCTGGTCGCCGATGCCGCTGGGCGTGCAGCTGGGCCATGCGGGCCGCAAGGCGTCGGTGAATCGTCCCTGGGACGGCGGTGGCCAGCTGCCGGCCGATGATGCCCGCGGCTGGGCGACCGTGGCCCCCTCGCCGCTGCCGTTCCATGCCGCCGATCCGGCACCGCAGGAACTGGACGAGGCCGGTATCGCCGAAGTCGTTGCCGCTTTCGCCGCCAGTGCGGTGCGCGCCGAGCGCCTGGGCTTCGAGCTGATCGAGATCCACGCCGCGCACGGTTATCTGCTGCATCAGTTCCTGTCGCCGCTGAGCAACCGCCGCACCGATGGCTACGGTGGCTCGCTGCCGAACCGCCTGCGGATGCTGGTGGAAGTGTTCGACGCGGTGCGTGCCGCAGTGTCGGACAAGGTCGCCGTAGGCGTGCGCATCTCCGCCAGCGACTGGGTCGAGGGCGGCTGGGACATCGTGCAGAGCGAGGCGCTGGCACAGGTGCTGGACGCGCGCGGCTGCAATTTCCTGCATGTGTCCAGCGGCGGCCTGCACGAGCGCCAGAAGATCAGTGTCGGCCCGGGCTACCAGGTGCCGTTCGCGGCGGCGATCAAGGCCAAGAAGGTGCGCATGCCGGTGATCGCGGTGGGCATGATCACCGAGCCGGAGCAGGCCGAATCGATCCTGCGCCACAACCAGGCCGATGCCATCGCGTTGGCCCGCGGCATCCTGTACGACCCGCGCTGGCCGTGGCATGCCGCTGCTGCACTGGGCGACAGCGTGGTGCCGGCACCGCAGTACCTGCGCTGCGAACCGCGCGACGCACGCGGCGTGTTCAGCCCGCGCTGAGCACTACACCTGCCAGGCCGGCGGCAGGCCGGCCTGCAGGTGCTCGAACAGCGCGCGGATCTTGGCGGTGAAATCGCGGCGGTCGCTCACGCAGAAGTAGACGTCCATCGGTTCCGGCTGCCAGTCGGTGCCGCAACCGAACACGCATTGCAGGCGACCATCGCGCAGGTAGGGCTCGGCCACGAACGCCGCCAGCCGGGTGATGCCGGCACCGGCGGCGGCCAGCTCGGCCAGCGCGTCGATGTCATCGCAGACCATGCTCGGCGGCAGCGCGGCATCCACCCGCTCGCCGTCCTTCAGCAGGCCCCAGCGCAGTGGCCGGCCATCGGTGGGAAAGCGATGCAGCAGGCCGCGATGGGCGGCCAGCTGCGCCGGTTGCAGCGGCGTGCCGTGCGCCTGCAGGTACGCCGGCGAGGCGCAGAACACGAACGGGATGCGCGCCAGTGGACGTGCCACCAGCCCGTCCTCCAGCTGCGCGCCGATGCGGATGCTGGCATCCACCGCCTCGGCACCGTGCTGCACGGCGCGATCGGTCAGGCGCAGCTCCAGCTGCAGCTGCGGGTAGCGCTGCTGCAATGAGGGCAGCAGCGGTGCCAGCACGTGCCGGCCGAACGCGCTGCTGCTGGCGATGCGCAGGGGCCCGGCCGGCTCCACGTCGCCGGCGGTCACCATCGCCTGCGCGCGCGCCAGGTCGGCTTCGATATGCCGCACCTGCGCCAGGTACACCGTGCCGGCCTCGCTCAGCGCCAGCTGGCGCGTGCTGCGGTTCAGCAGGCGGACGCCCAGATGGGCTTCCAGCCGGTTGATGTTCTGGCCCACGGCGGTGGCGCTGATGCCAAGGGTGCGCGCCGCAGCGGCAATGCTGCCGGTCTCTGCGGTGCGGGTGAAGCTGCGGATGAGCTGCAACAGGTTCATGACCGACCAGCTTGCCATGCGGAAGGCCAAGTATCGCTTGGGTCTGTCCCAAGCAGTCGGTTGCATCGGTGACCATCGTGCACCGCGCAGCGGCGCTGGCCTACACTCCGGCGATGCGCCCCGATTCCATCCTCACTCTCTCCTGTCCCGACCGTACCGGCATCGTCTACCGCGTGTCGGGCCTGTTGTTCGACCACGGCTGCAACATCCTCGACGCCCAGCAGTTCGGCGATGAGGAGAGCGGTCGCTTCTTCCTGCGCGTGCACTTCGACCGCGATGCGGGCCTGCCGCTGGACACCGTGCACGCCGCGATGGCCGCACTGGCCGCAGACTTCGGCATGGACTGGCAGCTGCATGATGGCCGCCGCCGGCCGCGCCTGCTGGTGCTGGTCAGCAAGCAGGGCCATTGCCTGAACGACCTGCTGTTCCGTGCCCACAGCGGCCAGTTGAAGGTGGACATCGCTGCGGTGGCCTCCAACCATGCCGACTTCGCAGCACTGGCAGCGTCCTACCAGGTGCCGTTCCACCACCTGCCGGTGAACGCCGACACGCGCGCGGCGCAGGAACAGCAGATCATCGATCTGGTCGAGCGCGAGCGCATCGACCTGGTGGTGCTGGCGCGCTACATGCAGATTCTCTCGCCCACGCTGTGCCGTGCGCTGGCGGGCAGGGCGATCAACATCCACCACAGCTTCCTGCCCAGCTTCAAGGGCGCGCAGCCGTACCACCAGGCGCACGCGCGCGGGGTCAAGATCATCGGCGCCACCGCGCACTACGTCACCGAAGACCTGGACGAAGGCCCGATCATCGAACAGGACGTGGCCCGCGTGGACCACGCGATGACCCCGCGCGAGCTGGTACGGCTGGGCAGCGATACCGAATCGCAGGTGTTGGCGCGGGCGGTACGCCGGCATGTGGAGCACCGCATCCTGCTCAACGGGCACCGCACGGTGGTGTTCAGGTAACGCGGGCAGTGCCCGGGATGGAGCCCGGCAACCGCCCACGACGCGCCCGCTGCTGCTGGACTGGCCTGGGACAGGTGGAGCGCACGCCATCGATATGTTCCCTCAGCCCTTTGGGAATGGATGACCACATCGGATCCAATACAAAATCGACCCCTTCACGCCGGGCGAGCTTCGCGGCGGGCACGAAGTCGGCATCGCCGGCCATCAGGATGATCTGGCGGACCTGGCGCTTGAGGGCGAGTGAGGAAATGTCGATGCCGATGCGCATGTCCACGCCTTTCTGTCGCACATCCGGTTGCAGCTCATCGGCTTGAAGATCGCCGAAGGTCCGCTTGCCCTTGAGCAGGTCGTCGAAGGTTCGCGATCCGGTCGTCCACGAACTGAAGTCGGTGAGGTGGCCAAGACGCAGGGCGACCTTCCGCTTCTGCTTCAGCGCCTCGTGCAGGCTGGATCTGAACAGTGCTTCGTCGGATCGCGAGTAGTCGATGCACAGCCCCGAAATCGGGTTGTGCATCCTCTTGCACAGCGGCGGGCAACCGTAGAAGAAGATGCGATAGAGATCGCGTCGCTCGCCACTTGCATGCTTCAGATGGGCGAGGGCCCATCGGTGAGCGACCTCGGCGGCGCGTTGAGCGTTGTAGGCGTTGTGGGGCTCGATGCGGCGAAAGCGTTTGATGAAATAGCCGCCATCAATGAGAACTGCCGTCGGCATACCGTTGCCCTCCTGGCTTCGTCCAATGAAAAAGCCCTCGGTTCGGCCGTCCCGCGATCTGTTGGGGGGCGTACTTGGAGGGCTGGATGGGCTCGATTCTGCAGGGGGCGAATCAGGCGCACAAGCGGCAGAGGCGACACGCTGCCTACAGGATCGCGATCCTCGCCTTCGCCAGGGCTTCGCGCACCATGCCGTCATTGGCCTCGGTCACCGGCCGGGTCAGCTCCCACAGGAATTTCACCCGGAAACCCGACTTCACCGCGTCCTGCGCGCTCCACAGCACGCAGTAGTCGCGGGCCAGCCCGCACACGTGCACCTCGCGGATGCCGCGTTCGTGCAGCCAGCCGGCCAGCCCGGTGGCCGGGCGCGTGCCGTCCGGGCCGTGGTTCTCGCGGAAGGCACTGTAGGAATCCACCTGCTGGCGGCTGCCCTTGCGCAGGATCAGGTCGGCCACGGTCCAGTCCACGCCGGGGTGCAGGGCGGCGCCGGTGCCCCCCTGCACGCAGTGGTCCGGCCACAGGGTCTGCGGCTGTGCATGCAGCAGGATGGCTTCAAAAGGCAGATGGCCCGGGTGCTGGCTGGCGAAGGAGGCATGGTTGGCCGGGTGCCAGTCCTGGGTGGCCACCACGGTGCGGTAGCGGCGCTCGGCCAGCAGCGCGTTGATCGGTGCCACCAGCGCATCGCCCTGTTCGCAGGCGAGGGCGCCACCGGGCATGAAGTCCGGCTGCAGGTCGATCACCAGCAGGGCGACATCAGCGGGCAGGGCGGTCATGGCAGGTCCAGCACAACGGAAGATGGGCGGCCAGCGTGGCCGCCCATCGCGCGCACGTCAATCGCCGCTGGCGGTGTCGTTGTCCTGCCCGTAATACAGCAGGCCGATCCTGATGCGCTCGCGGCCGTTCTCGCGACGATGGCGGTTGGCATCGCGCAGCGAGTAGACGCAGCCACAGTACTCCTGCGGGTAGAACTGCTCGCGCTTGCTGATCTCGATCATGCGGCTGGCACCGCCGCCCTTGCGCCAGTTGTAGTCCCAGTACTGCAGGCCCTCGTAGCGCGAGGCGGCGCGCACACCACAGTCGTTGATCTGCGCCATGTTCTTCCAGCGCGAGATGCCCAGCGAGGAGCTGATGGTGTCGTAGCCGTGCTCGTGCGCGTACAGCGCGGTGCGCTCGAAGCGCATGTCGAAGCACATGGTGCAGCGGATGCCACGCTCGGGTTCGTTCTCCATGCCACGCGCACGGCTGAACCAGTTGTCGGTGTCGTAGTCGCAGTCGATGAAGGGGATGCCGTGCTGTTCGGCGAAGCGGATGTTCTCCTGCTTGCGCAGCTCGTACTCCTTCACCGGATGGATGTTGGGGTTGTAGAAGAAGATCGCGTAGTCGATCCCGGAGGCGGTGATCGCCTCCATCACTTCGCCCGAGCATGGCGCACAGCACGAGTGCAGCAACAGGCGCTGGCCGTTGTCGGGAAGGGTCAGGGTGGGGCGTTGGAGCTCGGTCATCGTCGGGTGCATCTGGGCGTGGGCAGCGGGTCTGGACGGAAACCGTGAACAGGACGCGCGCGGCCACATCGCCTGCACGCGCAGGACGACGACGGCCCCGGCAACCTCCCCGCGGAGATTCCAGGTCGAGTCAGGGGACGGTCGTGTCCCCCGGCCGGGGCCGGTATTCGGGCTGATGGACACGGGCCGGCTGGCCCACCTACTACCTGCCGCTTCCCAGGCGCGAGCCCAGTGCTGTTGGCAGGATTCGTTTCCATTCACCGCTGCGGGGCAGCTCCGGAATGGGCGCGCAAGGCGCCTTCACCGGATTCCCGTTTAAATCCCTGCCGCCATCGAAGCCACGGCAGGGATACCTTCGGCGTGCCCACGGTGGACGCGTTGGCGGCAATGGTCAAGGGTCGATGAAAACGCAGGGCTGTGGCGCGTTTCTCAGGCTGTGAGAGTGCCTCTTGCCATACTGGTCACCGACAGACGGGAGGTGGCTCGTGGCGGCGAAGTACTGCGATCTGGTCATGAAAGGCGGCATCACCAGCGGCATCGTGTATCCCAACGCGGTGCTCGCATTGGCTCGCGAATACCGTTTCAAGAGCATCGGCGGCACTTCGGCCGGTGCGATCGCCGCTGCCGTGGCCGCCGCTGCGGCATACGGCGACCGCCACCAGCAACGGGGCGAACAGCTGCCTGGCGACGCCGGCTATGGCGGCCTGTCGGCGGTGTCGGCGCAGCTGTCGCGGCGTGGATTCATCTACAGCCTGTTCCAGCCCGCCGCCGGCGCGCGCGCTGCGTATCGGTTGCTGGTGGTGCTGACCGGCAACGCCGGCTGGCCACGCAAGCTGCTGTGCCTGGCCATCGCGGTGTTCCAGATCGCGCCGCTGGAAGTGCTGGTGTCGTTGGCACTGCTGCTCGGCCTGGGCTGGTGGGGCGGTGGCTGGAGCGGCGTGGCGGCGACCCTGCTGCCGTCGCTGCTGTGTGCCTACGGCGCAGGCGTGGCCGCCGCTGCGCTGCGCGTGGCTCGGGTGGCGCGGCGCAACCTGCTGGGCCTGTGCAGCGGGCTTAGCCGGGATGCAGGCAAGCCGGCGCTGACCGAATGGCTGCATGAAAGCCTGCAGCAGCTGTCGGGCAAGCCGATGGATGCACCGCTGACCTTCGCCGATCTGCACGACGCGCCGCGCTATGCAGGCGAACCGGATAGCCCGCATGCGATCACCCTGCAGATGATCACCACCTGCGTATCGCACAACGAACCGCGCACGCTGCCGTTGGGCGGGGCGCAGTTCTGGTTCCTGCGCGAGGAGTTCGAGCAGCTGTTCCCGGCCAGTGTGGTGCAGTGGATGGTCGACCGTGCCGGCCCAGCGCGCGAGGTTGAAGGCCGCAACTACTACCATCTGCCGCAGGGCGCGTCGCTGCCGGTACTGGTGGCCACGCGCATGAGCCTCAGCTTCCCGCTGCTGATCAGCGCGGTGCCGCTGCATGAGCCCTCGCGTCGCGAACGTCGCTGCGAGCCGACGTCGACGGCTGCAGGAGAGGCCGGACACAACGTGGCCGACAGCATGGAAGGGCTGACCAGCGCGGGCCAGGGCTGTGGTCCGGTGATCACCGCGTTCCGGGTGTGCTGGTTCTCCGACGGCGGCATCAGCAGCAACTTCCCGATCCACCTGTTCGATGCCGCACTGCCGCGCTGGCCGACCTTCGCCATCAACCTGGTCTATCCGCAACGCCCCGAGCCGGTGGTGCGCGAGAGCGACAGCCGCCAGGCGCTGGAACGCGCGGTGTTCCTGCCTACCGAGAACCGGCATGGATGGCAACGGCACTACCAGTCCATCGCCACGCCGCTGGCGGCCGGTGAGCTGGGCCGCTTCCTGTTCGCGGTGGTGGCCACCATGCAGAACTGGCGCGACCTGCTGCAGGCGCGTGCGCCGGGGTATCGCGACCGCATCGTGCATGTGAGCCTGCAGGGCGACGAGGGTGGCATGAACCTGGACATGCCACAGGAGGTGCTGACCCGCATCGCCGACAAGGGCAGCCTCGCCGGTGCGCGCTTCTGTTCGTTCTCGTTCGAGAACCATTACTGGATTCGTTGGCGCAACCTGGCCTCGGCTTACCAGCGCTACACGCTGGAGATATCGCGCACCGATGATCCGGCGCAGCAGGTGCTGGCCTATCGCGCGGCCTATGCGATGGTGGCCACCGGCACGCCGCCACCGCCGTCGTACAAGCTGGGTTCGGAAGACAAGCGGCTGGCGTCGCAGCAGCTGTGGGGGCTGATGGTGGAACAGGGCCGCAGCTGGGATGACCTTGGCCCCGACCTCACCGACGGCTCGCCACGGCCGTTGCCACAGATGAAGGTGACGCCGATCTATTGATCGCGGTGCGCCGCTGCGCTCGCCGGGCATGGCCCGGCGCTACCGTTGGCTATCGCCACGCCTCGACCACTGCATCGCCGCGCAATGGCGCATACAACGGCAAGGCCAATTCCTGCTTCACCCATCCCGGGTTGAGCGCGCGCAATCCCGCCAGGTACTCGCGGGCCAATGCGGTTTCATCGTGCGATATCGCCAGCCGCGCCGCGCGTGCCCATGTCCGGTCCCAACCATGCGCCAGCGCCAGCGAGGTGGCCAGCGACGCACGTGCGCCGGCCACGTCGCCCTGTTCCCACTGCTGTTCGGCGCGGATGATCGCTTCATTCGAAAGCCGCATGTCGTACAGCTCGCGCAGGCGCGCCACGGCACGCGGATCGGCATCCACGCGCAGGTCGGTGTCCTGCCAGTCGCCGCCAGGCGTGCGCACCAGCAATGCCGCCGACCATTGCCCGCTGCGTTGTCCACCCGCCGCTTGTCCCGCTTCCAGCGCTGCCAGCAGGCGCGCGGCAAGCGCACCGTGGGTGGTCGTAAACGCGCGTTGCATCGCCGCCAGCACGTCCGGCCCGGCCAGTCCGTTGCCTTGCACGCTCACCTTGCCCTCGCCAACGGCACCGGCCCAATCGGCCCGCTGTGCAGTGGCGCCGGTGTACTGCGCGTTGCCGCCTCGCGCACTGACCAGCCCGACCTGGCGCTCGGCGATGGTGGTGCCATCGAAGTCGCCATCCTCGTCCAGCAACTGCTTGAGCACCTGCGCCGGGGTGCGACCTTCGGCCAGCAGCGCCAGCCCCTTCGAGCCGTAGGTCGGGTTGGTTTCGAACTGGCTGGCGACCGCGCCGACCTTCGCCTGCGCCCACGGCACGCCGACACCGCCGACGGCGAGATTGTGCGTGGCGACAGCCACACCGCAGTCACCGGCTTCGTTGCAGGCGGCAATGGAAAAGGTCGCCCATGCCGGTGCAGCGACAGCAGCGAGCAGCAAGGCCAGGCAGGGGCGCAGCATGAACATGGTCGTCTCCGGTGAAGGCGTTGAACTGGGATGCAACGGACGCGCGGAAGGTTTAGTAGATCCACGCCATGCGTGGATGAATCCCCATCGAAATCGAATATTTCGACAATTCGTCGAAGAGCATCCACGCATGGCGTGGATCTACCGTGTCGACCAAGGTCGACACCCACCAAAAGCAGGTCATGCCATTCCGGCAGATCGCTGAGGTCTGTCGAAGGCGGGGTGGGTCCGATTGCGGGGGTGTCCGCGGCATGGATGCCGCGGCCAAGCCCCCATGGACGGGTTTACGGCGTCCCCCGCAACCGGACCCACCCCGCCATCCCAGGTATAGCCAGCTTTTGACGTTGACGTTGACGTTGACGTTGCCTCCGCAGGTGCAGGGCGCAGCCCTGCCGGACCGCCCCCTATCGCCCCGGCAACTGGGTAAACGCGCGCTGCATGCAGTCCTCGCGCGGGCACACCCGGCAACCCGGCCCGATCGACACCGAATTGCCCGGGCTCTGCACGTCCAGCCCCAGCGAATACACCAGCCGATCCGCATGCTGCAGGTCACACCCCAGTGCCACCGCGAAGGTCTTGCGTGGCTGGCCGTGGCCGACCGGGCCGCTGCTGACCTGCCGTGCCAGCCAGAAATGGCGGCGGCCATCGGGCATGCGCGCGGTCTGGGTGAGGATGCGCCCGGGCTGGTTGAACGCCTCATAGACGATCCACAAAGGGCAGGAACCGCCCACCTGCGAGAAATGGAAGTCGGTGGCCGAGTGGCGCTTGGACACGTTGCCGGCGCGGTCCACGCGGATGAAGAAGAACGGCAGCCCCGGCGCACTGCGGCGTGCCAGCGTACTCAACCGATGGCAGACCGCCTCGAATCCCACACCGAACTGATGCGCCAGCAGCTCGATGTCATAACCGCTGGCCTCGGCCGCGCGCAGGAAACGCATGTACGGCATCACCAGCGCACCGGCGAAATAGTTGGACAGGCCGATACGCGCCTGTGCGATGCGGGCCTCGTCGGTGAAGCCGGTGCGCGCGATCACCGCATCGATCTGCGGCAGGTAGCCGCGCAGCGCCAGCTCGACCGCCATCTGGAACGCCTGCTGGCCCGGCTCCAGGTAGTCGGGCAGCCACAGCGTACGGCTGCCGGCATCGTACTGGCGCTTCTCGCGCCCGGCCTGCAGCGCGGCCACTTCCACCAGCACCCCATGGCGGTCGGCCAGCAGCTGGCGCAGCCGTGGCGCCACGTGCCCCGGCGCCAGCCCCCATTCGGCGAACAACTGCTCGGCCAGTTCGTCCAGCTCGGGGATGTGGTTGTGCATGCGGTTGAAGAACTCGCGCACCTGGTCGCCGGCCGGCAACGTGCTGCCCGCGCCCGGCTCGCCCAGTTGGAACTCCAGCGCGGCGGCATGCTCGCGCAATGCCAGGTGGCGGCGATGCAGGTCCAGCAGCGCGCGGCTGACCTGCGGCAGGTTGCCGGCCAGCGCGCGCAGTTCGGTGGCGCTGACGTCGGCCAGGCCCAGATCGCGCAGGGTCTCGCCCAGCGACTCCTGCAGCGCGGCGGGCTCATCGTCGTCGAACAGGGTGGAAACATCGCCCAACACCTCGCCCAGCTTCTTCTGCACCGCAGGCGTCAGCGGGCGCTTGTTGCGCTCGATCTGGTTCAGGTAGCTGGCCGACAGCCCCAGGGCGCGGGCAAGGTCGGCCTGGCTGTAGCCGCGCTGCTCGCGCAGGCGCAGCAGACGCAGGCCGAGCTGGCGCTGGGGGGCTGAATAATTCACAGGATTAACAGGAACCGTGGCGGGCATTGGCCAGATTAAGCGGATTCAGGCCGGAAATCGAGGCGTGGCCTGTGAATAATGCCAAGCATCTTTCGCACCCCGTGGATTGTCGTCATGACTGTTGCAGCGCCCCGTATCCGCATGCTGATCGATGGCCAGTTCGTTGAATCGGCCACCTCCCACTGGCAGGACGTGATCAACCCGGCCACCCAGGACGTGCTGGCCCAGGTGCCGTTCGCCACCACGGGTGAAGTCGATGCCGCCGTGGCTGCCGCCAAGGAAGCCTTCAAGACCTGGCGCAAGACCCCGATCGGTACCCGCGCGCGCATCTTCCTAAAGTACCAGCAGCTGATCCGCGAAAACATGAGCGAGCTGGCGCACATCCTCACCGCCGAACAGGGCAAGACCCTGCCGGACGCCGAAGGCGATGTGTTCCGCGGCCTGGAAGTGGTCGAGCACGCGGCCGCCATCGGCAACCTGCAGCTGGGCGAACTGGCCAACAACGTGGCCAACGGCGTGGACACCTACTCGATCATGCAGCCGCTGGGCGTGTGCGCAGGCATCACCCCGTTCAACTTCCCGGCGATGATTCCGCTGTGGATGTTCCCGATGGCCATTGCCACCGGCAACACCTTCATCCTCAAGCCGTCCGAGCAGGACCCGATGGTCACCATGCGCCTGGTCGAACTGGCGCTGGAAGCGGGCATTCCCAAGGGCGTGCTGAACGTGGTCCACGGTGGCGAAGAAGTGGTCAACGCCATCTGCGACCACCCGGACATCAAGGCGGTGTCGTTCGTCGGTTCCACCCGCGTCGGTACCCACGTGTACAACCGCGCCTCGCTGGCCGGCAAGCGCGTGCAGTGCATGATGGGCGCCAAGAACCACGCCGTGGTGCTGCCGGACGCCAACAAGGAGCAGACCCTCAATGCGATGGTCGGCGCGGCCTTCGGTGCGGCGGGCCAGCGCTGCATGGCCGCCTCCACCCTGGTGCTGGTCGGTGAAGCGCGCGGTTGGGTGCAGGACCTGGTCGAAAAGGCCAAGACCCTGAAGGTCAGCGGTGGCACGGTCGCCGGCACCGACGTCGGCCCGGTCATTTCCTGCAGCGCCCGTGATCGCGTTGAAGGCCTGATCGCGTCGGGCGTGGAGCAGGGCGCCAAGCTGGTGCTGGATGGCCGCAAGCCGCAGGTCGATGGTTTCGAGAAGGGCAATTTCGTTGGCCCGACCATCTTTGCCGGTGTCACCACCGACATGCGCATCTACCAGGAAGAAATCTTCGGGCCGGTGCTGGTCATCCTCGAAGCGGAAACGCTGGATGAGGCCATCGCCATGGTCAACAGCAACCCGAACGGCAACGGCACCGCGCTGTTCACCCAGTCCGGCGCCGCAGCACGCCGGTTCCAGGAAGACATCGACGTCGGCCAGGTCGGCATCAACGTGCCGATCCCGGTGCCGGTGCCGCTGTTCTCGTTCACCGGTTCGCGTGCTTCCAAGCTGGGCGACCTGGGTCCGTACGGCAAGCAGGTGGTGCTGTTCTACACGCAGACCAAGACCGTCACCGCGCGCTGGTTCGACGACGAGACGCTGAGCCACGGCGTCAACACCACGATCAGCCTGAAGTAACCGCAGGGAGCAGCCATGAGCCACTCGATGACGACGGAACAGGAAGAAGCGCAGCAGGCGTACCGCGAAGCGGCGCGTGACTTCGCACAGGCCGAACTGGCGCCGCACGCCGCGCGATGGGATGCGGAGGGCATCTTTCCGCGCGAGGCGATCGCCAAGGCCGGTGAACTGGGCTTCTGCGGTCTGTACATGGACCCGGAAGTAGGCGGCAGCGGCCTGAGCCGACTGGACGCCGCCGTCGTCATCGAGGAGCTCGCCAACGTCGACCCGTCGACCGCGGCCTATATCAGCATCCACAACATGGCCTCGTGGATGGTCTCCAAGTGGGGCCAGCCGGCGCTGCGCGACGCGTGGGGCAATGACCTGTCTTCTGGCAGCAAACTGGCCTCGTACTGCTTGACCGAGCCGGGCGCCGGTTCGGACGCGGCCTCGCTGAAGACCACCGCCGTGCGCGATGGCGATTTCTACGTGTTGAATGGCTCCAAGGCCTTCATCTCCGGCGCCGGTGCCACCGAGCTGCTGGTGGTGATGGCACGTACCGGCGGTGCCGGTGCAGGCGGGGTCAGCGCGATCGCGGTGCCGGCCGACCTGCCGGGCATCAGCTATGGCCGCAAGGAAGAGAAGATGGGCTGGAACAGCCAGCCCACCCGCGGCATCACCTTCGAAAACGTCCGCGTACCGGTCAGCCACCTTCTGGGAGAGGAAGGCGGCGGCTTCAAGCTGGCGATGAAGGGGCTCGATGGTGGCCGCATCAATATCGCCGCGTGCTCGCTGGGTGCTGCGCAGGGCGCGCTGGATGCCGCACGCCGCTACATGGGCGAGCGCCGCCAGTTCGGCAAGGCGTTGTCCGAATTCCAGGCGCTGCAGTTCAAGCTGGCCGACATGGCCATCGAGCTGGTTGCCGCGCGGCAGATGGTGCATACCGCTGCGCGCAAGCTCGATGCCGGTGCCAGCGATGCCAACGTGTGGTGCGCGATGGCCAAGCGTTTCGCCACCGATGCCGGCTTCACCATCTGCAACGAAGCCCTGCAGATCCACGGGGGCTACGGCTACATCCGCGAATATCCGATCGAACGCCTGCTGCGCGACAGCCGCGTGCACCAGATCCTGGAAGGCACCAACGAGATCATGCGGGTGATCGTTGCCCGTCACCTGCTCAACACCGAAGAGGAACTGCGATGAAGGATTGGCGTACCCAGGAGCACGTGGGCCTGAAGGTCGAGGCCGATGGCCACACCGCCGTGGTCACCCTGAACAACCCGCCGGCGCATACCTGGACCGTGCACAGCCTGTCGGCGCTGCGCGACCTGGTGGGCGCACTCAATGCAGACCGCGACATCTACGCGCTGGTGATCACCGGTGATGGCGAGAAGTTCTTCTCCGCGGGGGCCGACCTCAACCAGTTCGCTTCCGGCGACAAGGCTGCCGCACGCGAAGCGGCACGCCGTTTCGGCGAAGCCTTCGAGGCGCTGTCCGCATTCCGTGGTGTATCGATCGCTGCGATCAACGGCTACGCCATGGGCGGCGGCCTGGAGTGCGCGCTGGCCTGCGACCTGCGCATCATCGAAGACCACGCCCAGGTTGCGCTGCCGGAGGCCACCGTCGGCCTGCTGCCGTGCGCCGGTGGCACCCAGAACCTGCCGCGCCTGGTCGGCGAGGGTTGGGCCAAGCGCATGATCCTGCTCGGCGAGCGCATCAACGCCGAAACCGCCGTGCGGATTGGTCTTGCCGAAGAAAAGGTCGGCAAGGGCGAAGCCAAGGCGCTGGCACTGGAATGGGCGAAGAAGGCCGGCAAGCAGAGCCCGACCAGCATTGCCGCCTGCAAGACGTTGGTGCAGTCCACCCGCACCGGCACCCATGCGTCGGCGCTGGTGGCCGAGCGCGAGGCCTTCGTCGATCTGTTCGACACCGCCGACCAGGTCGAGGGCGTGAGTGCCTTCCTTGAAAAGCGCGCCGCGCAGTGGAAGAACGCATGACCACCGACACCGTTGCCGAGCAAGCATCGGTGCTGTTCGAAGAGCGCGTGGCCGGCAACGGCACGCGCATCGGCATCGCCACGCTCAACGCACCGCGCACGCTCAATGGCTTCTCGCTGCCGATGGCGCACCTGCTGCTGAAGCAGTTGAATGCCTGGGCCGACGACGACGGCATCGCCATGGTGGTGCTGCAGGGCGCCGGTGAGAAGGCGTTCTGCGCCGGCGGTGACCTGCACAGCCTGTACCAGAGCATGCGTGCCTACCGCGACGCCGGCCAAAACGATATCCGCGGGAACGACTACGCCGCCGAGTTCTTCGACGTCGAGTACCGCGTCGACTACCTGATCCATACCTACGCCAAGCCGATCCTGTGCTGGGGCCACGGCATCGTGATGGGCGGCGGCATTGGCCTGATGTCCGGTGCCAGCCACCGCGTGGTCAGCGAACGCTCCAAGCTGGCCTTCCCGGAAATCACCGTGGGCCTGTTCCCTGACGTGGGTGGCAGCTGGCTGCTGCCGCGCGTGCCGGGCAACGGTGGCCTGTTCCTGGCCCTGACCGGTGCGCTGCTCAACCCGGGCGATGCGATCTATGCCGGCCTGGCCGACGTGCATGTGGCCGAGGAACGCCGCAGTGCGGTGTTCGATGCGCTGCTGCAGGTCGCGTGGTCGACCGATGCCGCACGCAACCACGAGCGCCTGTCACAGCTGCTGCTGTCGTTTGCCAGCGATGCGGCTACCGGACCGCTGCTGGCCAACGCTACGCAGGTCGATGCGCTGTGCGCAGGCGATGACCTGGCCGCCGTCGTCGAACGCATCAGCACCCTGCAGACCGATGACGCGTGGCTGCAGGCCGCACAGAAGACCCTTGCCGCCGGTGCGCCGGGTTCGGCACGGTTGGCCTTCGAACTGCAGCGCCGCAGCGCCGGCCAGGATCTGGCCAGCGTGTACCGGCTGGAATACATCACCGCCCTGCATTGCGCCGCGCATGGTGATTTTGCTGAAGGCATCCGCGCGCTGCTGATCGACAAGGACCGCAATCCCTCGTGGAACCCGGCCACGCTGGCCGATGCCGACCGCGCATGGGCCGATACGTTCTTCGCTTCTCCCTGGGCCGATGCCGCGCATCCGCTGGCCGACCTGGGTACCCCTGTCGCTGAAAGGAGCCTTGCATGAGCCGCGTTGCATTCATTGGGTTGGGCAACATGGGTGGCCCGATGGCCGCCAATCTGGTCAAGAACGGCCACACCGTACGTGTGTTCGATCTGGTGCCTGCCGCGGTGCAGGCGGCGGTCGACGCGGGTGCCAGCGCAGCGGCATCGGCACGCGAGACCCTGGCCGAGGCCGAGGTGGTGATCTCGATGCTGCCGGCCAGTCGCCATGTTGAAGGCGTGTACCTGGGTGATGACGGCATCCTTGCCGCGATTCCCGCCGGTGCGCTGGTCATCGACTGCAGCACGATTGCCCCGGCCAGCGCGCGCAAGGTCTCCGAAGCGGCTGCCGCACGTGGCCTGCAGATGATCGACGCGCCGGTGTCCGGTGGCACTGCCGGCGCACAGGCCGGCACGCTGACCTTCATCGTCGGTGGCGAAGAGGACGCGCTTGAACGCGCCCGCCCGGTGCTGCAGGCGATGGGCAAGAACATCTTCCATGTGGGTGCCAGCGGCGCCGGCCAGGTCGCCAAGCTGTGCAACAACATGGCGCTGGGCGTGATCATGGCCGTCACCGGCGAAGCCATCGCGCTTGGCGTTGCGCACGGTCTGGACCCGAAGGTGCTGTCGCAGATGATGGCGGTCAGCACCGGCCGCAGCTGGGCCACAGAAGTGTGCAACCCGTGGCCGGGTGTGCTGGAAAACGCGCCGGCGTCGCGCGGTTACAGCGGCGGCTTCGGCAGCGATCTGATGCTGAAGGACATGGGCTTGGCGGTGGAGGCGGCGATGAGCGTCGGCGCCTCGATCCCGCTGGGCGAAGTGGCCCGCAACCTGTACTCGATGAACCACCAGGCCGGCCGCGGCAAGCTGGATTTCTCCAGCGTCGTGCAGCTCATCACGAGCGAAAAGTGACCTGGTAATGCCGGCCGCTGGCCGGCAACCTCATGCCCCCTTGCGGGACAACGAAGGTGGGATGGGCGGATGCCCGGTTTCGACCGGCATCCGCCCATTTTTTTGCCCAGCCGCTTGGTAGTGCCGGCCGCTGGCCGGCATCACCGCATCAGGCAACGATCAGCGTCACGTCGATGTTGCCGCGGGTCGCGTTGGAGTACGGGCAGACGATGTGTGCCTTCTGCACCAGCTCTTCCACCTGCTCGCGCGGCACGCCCGGCACGTTGATGGTCAGCTCGGCTTCGATGCCGAAACCGGTCGGGATCTGGCCGATGCCGACCTTGCCGGTCACGGTGGTGTCGGCCGGCAGCGCGACCTTGGCCTGGCCGGCGACGAACTTCAGTGCGCCCAGGAAGCAGGCCGAATAGCCGGCAGCAAACAGCTGTTCCGGGTTGGTGCCCGGGCCGCCAGCGCCGCCCAGCTCGCGCGGGGTCGACAGCTGGATGTCCAGCACGTTGTCGGACGAGACGGAACGGCCTTCACGGCCGCCGGTGGACGTGGCCTGGGCGGTGTACAGAACCTTTTCGATGGACATCGGGATGCTCCTGGTCAGTGGGTGGGTAGTGCGTTGGAGCTTACTTTGCCCGGATTCTGCACACCTTTGGTTGCAATAAATCCGAAAAATTTGATTGAACGTCCTGCCGGCCTAGATCGTCCATTCCCGGTCGGTGGTGAACATGATGGTCAGCCAGCGGTCCGGCGACGATTCGCCCAGCGCATCGCCGATCTCATCACGCAGGTGATCCCATTCCAGCAGGGGCCGCGGCGGGTCGTCCTCACGCACCACGAAGAACAGCTCGATCTGCTCGCCACGGCCCACCTGCGCCACGTAACTCCGGTGCTCGACGAAACCGTGCTTTGCAACAATCGCCCGCGCCACCGCATCCACATGCGCCTGCAGTTCCGGCGGGGTAACCAGCAGGATGCCGGCCAGCGCGCGCCGCACCGTGCCCAATGGCGCGATCATCACCAGCACGCAGACGAAGGCGAGGATGGCCGGATCGATGTACGGGCCGACCCACGCCAGCGACGTGCCACGCACCAGCACGCCACCGAGGAAGGCCAGCAGATAGCAGGCCGACATGCTCGCGGCGATCACCCAGTTCTTCGCATCCAGTGCGATGAACTCCGAACCGATGCGCTGGTTCGCACGCAGCACGAACCAGGCCAGCGCGCTTTCAGCCACGATCGACAGTGCCGCGAAGATGATTGCGGGGCCAAGCGCGATCTGTCGCCCACCCGACATCAGCGCATCGACCGCATTGACCAGTGCGTACAACGCCGCACCGATCATCAGCGTGCCACTGACTCCCAGCACGATCGGTTCCAGATGCCAGAAGCCCATGGTGAAGCGCTGGTTCAAACGCGACTGCACTGCGTCGGTCTGGGTGGACAGCGCGATCAGCCGCGCGACCAGCAGCGACAGCCACGTCATCACCACGTCGATCAGGCCGTAGATGCCATCGAAGATGATCAGCGACGAATTGGCCAGCAGGCCGAATACCACTGCGGCGGCGGCCAGCAGCAGCGAGGCGGCGATGGACAGCCGCAGCACACCCTGCTCGGTGCGTGGATCGAGGAAACGTTCGGAACGGGAAGACATGCAGAAATCCGGCTGGGAAAGCGCCGCGGAAGCGGTGCCGCACCATTCTATCCAGACCACCGCTCGCCTCTGTGACTGCACCGGCGCAGGGCCCGGAAAAGTCACCAGACTGGTGACGGTTTACGGATTGACGGGTGCACACCTCAGGCGTATCTTTTCAACCACGATGACATACAAGCCTCTGGCGACCGCCGGGGGCTTTTTGCGTTTACGCCGCCCGTCGGCACCTTGTCATCGTATTTGCGGCCCTGCCAGTCCTGGTGGGGCCGTTTCTGTTTCCGCCCCGACCCTGCCCTTCTCGCACCGTCCTTGATGACAGCGTGCGGCGTAGCCGCGTGCGCAGGGTCGGGGCATCCAACATCCATCAACGAAGGAGGATTCGATGCCCCTGCTGACACTTGAGCAGTGCCGCATGCACTGCCGTATCGACGGCGACTACGACGACGCCATTCTGGACGACCTGCTGGCCGCGGCGACCGACGCGGCGTCGGCCTACCTGCGGCGGGCGCTGTTTGCCGACCAGGCGGCACTGGATCTGGCGCTGGACCAGTTGCCGCAGGACATGGCGGCGGCGGTGACCGGGCATGAAGCCGCGGTCGCCGCCGCCAATGCCGAGACCAACGCGGCCAAGGCCAAGGCCATGCGTGACGTCGCTGATCGTCGCCTGGCCGTGGCCACCGAACGCAGCGCACAGCTGCTGCAGGGCCTGCCGGCCAACGACAGCATCCGCGCTGCGGTGCGCCTGCTATTGGGCCATCTGTATGCGCATCGGGAAGCGGTGGTGGTTTCCACGCACGCCTTGGATGTACCGGTCGGTGCTGCCGCCCTCGCGATGGAGCTGCCGTTTGGCGTCGCCGCACTGCTCGATCCCTACCGACTGGCGGCGACCCCATGAACGCCGGTCACTTCAACCGTCGCATCCGCATCGAGCGCCAGGATGGGCGCGTCGATGCCTGGGGCCAACCTCTGGATGCGTGGGTGAGCGTTGCCGATCTGTGGGCGGCAATTCCTCTTGAACGTGCCGACACGGTGCAGCGGGTGAAGCTGGACAGCGGGCTGTCCGCAGCGATTCGCCGCCAGCGCTTCCAGGTGCGCCTGGCGCCGGCGCAGCGAGCCGGCATTGGCATCGGAATGCACATCGTGCACGACGGCCACACGTTCGATATTACCGGTGTGGTGCCCGACCTTGGCACGCGACACACCGCCGTGCTGTTCACCGAACAGCTGGCTGCAACCGCCTGAGCGAGGACACTGCGATGAGTTACGAACCGAAGTTGCAGCAACTGCTTGGCGGATTGCTGCAGGGGCGCCTGTACCCGGATGTTCCACCGGACCGAGTCACCTATCCCTGCGCGGTCTACCAGCAGGTGGGTGGGCAGGCGCTGTGGTTCAACGAAGGGTCCATCCCCGACCAGAAGCACGCTCGCGTGCAGCTGACCGTCTGGGCAGACACCCGTGCCCAGGCCAACACCCTGATCCGTGACATCGAAGATCAGGTCTGCGCGGGTCTGCCGAAGTCTGAATCCTTTGGCGCCGCCATTGCCGTGCATGAACCGGCACTCAGGAAGTACGGCGCACGGCTCGATTTCGGGCTGTGGTACGCCAACCCGTAGTTCCACTGCTCCACGTACCACCTGAAGCCCGGCACGCGCCGGGCTTCGTCTTTTTCAATCCACATGAGGAAATGCAACATGGCACTCAAGCTTCCCAAGGGCACCCAGTTCGGCTTCGCACCGGTCGTCTCCACCGCCATCGCCACGAGCGCGATCTCCAAGGCTGCGCCGGCACTGGCCAGCGTCGCCGCCAACAGCGTCGACACCGGCGATGTGGTGGTCATCGAGCTGCCGGGTTGGCCGGCCCTGAACAACCGCGCTACCCGCGCCGGTGCCGAAGCCACCGGCAGCGTTGAACTGCTGGGCATCGATACCACCGACAACGTGCTGTTCCCCGCCACCAGCGGTGCCGGCGTGCTGCGCAAGGCCGGTGCCTTCGTCGACCTGGACCAGCAGGGCGACCCGACCACCGCAGGTGGCGAGCAGCAGTACTGGAGCGGCACCCTGCTGGAGGACCCGACCGGTCGCCAGGTGCAGATGCCGACCTTCAAGAACGCCAAGACCATCACCCTGCCGCTGTTCTACGATCCGAAGAAGCCGTGGTACTCGGCCCTGAAGAACGTCGACGCCAAGGGCGAACCGGTGATCCTGCGCGCCAAGCTGGTCGGTGGTGACGTGCTGTACTGGTACGGTTACCTGAGCTACAACGGCGACCCGACGATGGCCGCCAACACCCCGATGGGCACCACCGCGACGTTCACCGCGCTGGCCGACTCCATCCTGGTCGAGGGCGCCTGATGTTCCAGGTAAAGGCGCCAGAGAGCTTCAAGAGCACCCTGACCATCGTCGGTCACGGTCGCGAGCAGAAGCTCAACCTGACCTACCGGCACCTGCCGGTGGCCGACTATGCGCAGCTGCTGGAGCGGTTGGCCGAGGAGGAACTGAGCGTGGCACAGGCGATCCTGGACATCGTCGTCGACTGGGATGCCGACGTGGCCCTGGATACGGCAGGCGTGGAACTCGCCCTGCAGCAGCAGGCCGGCCTGGATGGCGCCATCATCGGTGGCTACACCCAGGCTCTGCAGGTCGCACGCAAGGGAAACTGATCGAGGCGGTGGGGGCCCTGTACTGGCAGGCCCCCACCGAGTCCGAGTTGCTTCAGCTCGGACTGAAGGCAAGGCATTTTCCGCCACCGCAGGTAACGCTGTGGCCGGAGTGCGTGCTTCCCATCGAGATCTTTTCGCGGGTCTCCACCCAGTGGCGCGTTGGCGCGGGTGGCCCGATCGGGCTGGACTACAACGTGGTCTACCAGGAGCTGCAGCGCGAGGTACTCATACCTGAAAAGTACGATGAAGTGATGGCGGGAATCCGCATCATCGAGCGTGCGGCCTTGCAGCACATGCAGCACTAGTTACAGACAGCCACTGGTTCATGCCGGTGATCCCTTCGCGGCCCCGCCATCTGGTGGGGCCGCCCTCATGCCAGGAGAATTTCATGAGCGATACAACGCTCAACGCTTCGGCTGCCGCAGTCGAGGTCAGTGCCATTCTGGACTCTGCCGCACAGGCGGCAAAGCGGAGCATGGCCGAGTTCAATGCGCTGACTCAGCTCCAGCAGCAGTATGTACAGAAGAGCACTGTGCTGCAGTCCGCGCTCAACGGCGTACTTCAAAGCAGCATCTCCCTCGCCGACACCATGGTGAGGAAGCTGGCCGGAACTCTCGCGGTGGTGCAAGCCGCGTTGGACCAAGCGCAGATCGCCGCTGAAGGCGGCAAGCGGGAAACCAGGATGCCAAGTGAAGTCGCCTCCGACGCAACTGCGCGCAATCTGGATCGATTGTCCGCCGACGGCGAGCATCGCAGTGGCTTCCTCGTAGATGCACGGCTTTCGGCCAGGAGCAGATACCTGGCTGGAACCGCAACTGGGAAGGCCGGTGCTGAGAAGGGCAAGAAGGAAGATGACTCGCGGAAGGTAAAGACAGGTAAGCAAGGCATCGAGAACGGATTCCTGGATGCCTTCGAGGCTTACACCGCAAAAGCGCAGGACGCCGCAACGACGACACAGAGTGTCTTCACCAAGGCATTCGATGCAGCAGGAACGGCGCTCTACAACTTCGTCGCTACCGGAAAATCGAATCACCATGAACTTACCAAGGCGTTGATCGCGGATCTGAAGAAGATCGCGATACAGCAAGCCATCGTATGGGGCGTCAAGATGCTCTTCGGCGGCAGCGTGGGTCCGGTGCAGAAGGAGTCGATACCAATTGCCGGTTTTGCCAAGGGCGGGGCGATCAGGTCCCCCAGCCTCTCCGCCTACTCCGGCGGTATCTACAACACCCCGCAGCTGTTCGCATTCGCCAAGGGCGCCGGCGTGTTCGGTGAAGCGGGGCCTGAAGCGATCATGCCGCTGCAGCGCGGGCCCGATGGCCGCCTGGGAGTGGCGGCACACGGTGCCGGCGGCGGTGGCGGGGTGGGTGTGAACATCCGCATCGACAACAACGGTGGCAAGGAAGTCACCAGCAACGAAAGCATGCTGCAGCAGTTCGGCAACGAGATCGGCCAGTTCGTGGAGCGCAAGTACCGTGACCTGCAGATGCGTGACATGAAGGCTGGCGGTGTCCTCAGCAGGAGTGCAGCACGATGACCGACACCTTTACCTGGGCAGCAACCAGCCAGAGCACTGGCACCACCACTGCCACCGTCAAGCGCGCGCGCTTCGGCGATGGATACGCACAGGCCGCGCCGGATGGGCTCAATGCCCGCCTGCGCAGCTACCAGCTGCAGTTCGTCGGTAATCGCAGCACGATCAACGAGATCGTTGCGTTCCTGGATGGCCATGTGGGCCAGAGCTTCTTCTGGCGGGGACCGCTGGGCACCGGTCTGTATGGCTGCGACACCTATACCGACAGCCATCTGGGTGGATCGGTGTTCAGCATCACTGCGACGTTCGAACAGACGTATCAGCCGTAGGAGCGGACATGGATCTTCAGCAGATCGACCTGGACACCATCCAGCCCAACGGCAAGCGGGGCGAAACGCAGCGCCCCGCTTTCACCAAGATCAACCAGAATTTCAAGGAAGTGGGCTTGGCGGTGGATGCAGTTCCCGAGGCGGTCGCACGTGCGGTCTCGGGAAGAAATCGCCTGATCAATGGCAATTTCGACTGCTGGCAGCGGGGTACCAGCTTCAACACATCGGGAAGGTACACGGCCGATCGCTGGTTCCTTCAGATGCAGGGCATCGCCGATCCGGTATTCAGGCGGAACCCCACGGCTATGGGAGACAACAATTTTCCCCGGAGCAAGTACACGCTGTCCGTCAGCTCGAGTGGAAACACCGACGCAGAGAAGCATTTCTTCGTGTTCGAGCAACGTGTGGAGGACGTGCGAACCTTCGCCGATACCCCAAGCACGGTGTCCTTCCTGGTATTCAATGCAGGCGCGGGGGGGCGCAGGATCGCACTGGAGTTCGCGCAGACCTTCGGCGCAACGGGCAGCGCTCCGGTACTGGCCGTTGCACCTGAGATTTTCGAGCTCGCTCCTGGCCTGAACAGAATCCGCAAGACAGTGACGCTGCCCTCCATCTCGGGAAAAACACTATCTGATGAAGGTGCCGCCGTGATGTGCGTGTGGGTATCTGCGGGCACGCAGTTTGCCAACCGCACCGCCGGCCTTGGTGCGCAGCATGGCCAGGTCTACTTCGGAGAATTCCAGTGGGAGCGCGGCGCTACGGCCACGGCTTTCGAATGGCGTCCGCTGGACGAAGAAGTGCAGCGTTGTCGGCGCTACTACCAGGCCGATGCCACGGGTTCCTACTTTGACGGCGGAGTTCGCTTCAACGCCGGTGTCGGCCTCATCCGTGGTGACAACAAGGTGTACCTGATCTATCCATTCAGCCAGCGGATGCGGACCATCCCCACGGTCGGATTTTCAAACCTGCCGCAGTGGCGACTCCTTACGGGATCGGGGGCGACGAGCCTGACGGCGCTCAACGCGGTCGAAGTGTCTTCGACGAGGATGACCATCATCGGGTCCTTGAACGAAGCCGCTGCCGGTCAGGCCGGGATCCTGCAGAGCGCAGACTCCGCCGACGCGGGTACCGGAATCATCCTGGACGCGGAAATCTGAGATCCGCGAGCACCGCTGCGGAATGCGCTGCTTGGTGCAATCCCCGAAAAGACAAGGAAACAGCAGAAATGTCACGACGAATCATCGACCTCGATTCCATTCAACCGAATGGAAAGCGGGGTGAAACACAGCGCCCGGCCTTCACCAAGATCAACGAGAACTTCGCAGAGGTCTACGATGCCCTGGCCGCGGTGGAAAAGCTTCCAGAGACGGTGGACCACGCGATCAGTGGGCGGTTGCCCGGGCGCAATCTCTTCATCAATGGCGGCCTGCAGTTCTGGCAGCGTCGCACTTCTGGACGTGTCGGCAGCGGCTCGGGAACACTGGGTGCAGAAACGCTCTTTGCTGATCGCTTCTCCAACTCTGCGTTGAGCTGCAGTCATGACATCCAGCGTGTACCGTACGAGGGACAGTTGGGCTATCCCGAAGACACCCGCTCCATCCTCGTGTGCACGGTATCCGGTGCAGTCGCCAACAGCGGCGCCTGGATGGGCCAGAGAATCGAAGGTGTGCGAAGCGCCAGCGGCGCCGTCACGATCTCGGTCTGGGCGAACAGCGACGTAGCCGGGCGCAAGGTGGGTGTGCGTGTCATCCAGGACTTTGGAACCGGTGGGACGCCTTCGCCTCAGGTTTCCACCGAGGCGGGCGTCCTCACGTTGAGCACTGGAGCGTCGCGTCAGTCACTCACCGTGACGTTGCCGAGTACGAAAGGGAAGAAGCTGGGAACCAACGGCAACGACCACATTTACGTGGTCTTCGATCTATGCGCCGGTGGATATGGCGGGGCGTTGGCAGGCCAGAATGGATCCTTCGGCTTTACCCAGTTCCAGGTCGAACCTGGGCGCAATGCAACGAACTTCGACTGGCGGCCGCCCGGCGTGGAGCTGGCCCTGTGCCAGCGCTACTACGAGAAGAGCTACAACCTGGATGTCCCGCCCAATACGCCGCACAACGAAGGACGCGAGGCATTTTCGTTGAACAACCCGGGGGTTGCCCACTACCAGAGCGTGCGCTTCCTGGTGGCAAAACGTGCGCACCCCTACGTGATGATCATTTCGGCTGATACCACCCAGCAGGATGGACACATCGCCGAGGACAACATCTCCCGTGTTCCCTGCGTAGTGAACTACGCCTCGCCATCCGGCTATGAAGTGAGTTGGTCGAACAACCCGGGCCGATGGGGCGGCTGGTGGCATTGGTGGGCCGACGCTGAGTTCTGATCCGTAGCGGTCTCTCACCAGAACAATAGGACCCCGATATGGCAAGAAAGATCATCGACCTTGATTCCCTTCAACCGAATGGAAAACGAGGTGAGACACAGCGGCCGGCGTTCACCAAGATCAACGACAATTTTGCCGAGGTGTATAGCGGCCTGAAGGACGCTCAAGAGGCCGTCACGGCAATTCCAGCAGCCCTGGATGCAGCGTTGGCTGGTAGATCACTGGCCAGGAACTACCTCGTCAATGGTGACTTCCGCTTCTGGCAGCGCGGGTGGGGCCTGGCACAGGGCACAGGTTCGAACTATCTGGCCGATCGCTGGAAGCGTGACAACGGCAACGGAACGCTTTCGATGGCACGCTTCCCGCTGGAGCCGGGCCAGACCGCAGTTCCCGGCAATCCGCGCTGGTACATGAATGTCAACGTGGGCGCCTCCTCGGCCAGGAACAGCTACCAGCGCGTTTCGCAATTGATCGAAGACGTAACACTGCTCAGTGGCAGGAAGCTGACGCTTTCCTTCTATGCGAAGGCAGCGCCCGGATCAAAGATTGCCGTGGAAATCGAGCAGGATTTCCGTGGCCAGGACTCATCGACACAGATGTTTGCTGGCATCGCCACGCTGACAGGAACCTGGAGCAGGTACACGATGACGTTCGATGTACCCAGTGTTTCCGGAAAGAATACCAACGGTGCCGGACACTGCACATGGGTCTCGCTGTGGATGTCCACCGGTCCGGACTTCAACAATCGGGTTCCAGGCCTGGGGCATCAGACAGGCAACTTCGACATCGCGATGGTGCAGTTGGAAGATGGCGCTGCAGCCACCGACTTCGAGCGTAGACCAGACGCATTGGAGCTGCTGCTGTGCCAGCGCTACTTCGAGAAGAGCTACAACATAGATGTACCGCCTGGCACCGCTGATGGGGCCGGTCGGGACAACCAGTTCTATGACCGCTCGGTCGGCGTGGGCAGTACCTCGCACATCCGCTGCCGCGTACTGAAGCGGGCGACGCCTGCTTACACCGTCTACAACGACACAACCGGTGCCGTCAGCCAGGTGTCTGGTGCATCTGGTGGTGCGGGCACGGTGACGTCGATCGTCAACCCAGGCCAGTCCGGAGCCCAGGTCAACTATGTGTCGGCACCCGGGAACTGGGGTTCCTCCTTCCACTGGACTGCAGATGCGGAGCTTTGACATGTATCAACTGACGCACGATCCGGACATCATCAAGTGCACACGCACCGGAGCGTTCATTCCGCGTGGCCACTGGATGTGGCGAGACTATGAGACTTGGATCCTGGCTGGCAACGCGCCTTCGCCAGCGCCGCCGCCCTACCCGGCGGGTTCCACCGAGCACCTCCATCTGCTGCGCCGCCAGGCGGAGCAATGGATGTGCGAGTACGTCCAGACACTGGGGCATACATCCATGGAAAGCTGCTGTAGCTACATCAGCAGCGTGATCTCGGGACTCTCCTGCGAGGCCCGAGCGATGGTGGCGTGGCGCGATGCAGTCAATCTGGCATTGACAAATCTGACCATCGCATCGCCCGAAGATGCGCAGACCTGGGAACAGATCAGGCAGAGACTACCGCAGCCGGAGACATTCGACTGGTTGTGCGGGACTTCCAACAGCGGTCCGCCGGAGCGCGGGTCCGCAGGAATCTAGAGGAGCGTTCATGGCAAGAAAAATCATCGACCTCGATACCATTCAAGCGAATGGTAAGCGAGGGGAAACGCAGCGCCCGGCGTTTACCAAGATCAACGACAACTTCGCCGACGTCTACGCAGGCCTGGAGGGCGTACAGACCGCCGTGGACGGCCTGGAAAGCCGAATGGCAGGCCGCAACCGCCTTATCAACGGTGACTTCCGGGTCTGGCAAAGGGGTACGGCGTTTTCCGCATCCACCGGTGCCCGTCCTACCGCCGATCGCTGGCTGGTGAACGCGCACGCGACCACTCTCTCTGCATCGCGCGACGACATTGCGGCAGGCGGTGGTGCGGCGGGAAGGCTGATCGCAGGTTCCCGTCACCTGCTGAAGCTCGTCGTCGAAAGTGTCGCCGGCGCCGACAGCATGGCACTCGTCCAGCAGCGCATCGAAGACGTGCGTACGTTCGCGGGAAAGCGGGTCACCGTCAGCTTCAAGGCGAGGGCCACGGTCGACAACTTCAAGGTGGGCCTGGAATTCCAGCAGTCGTTCGGCGCCGGCGGCTCAACGGCAAGGGACAGCATCGGCGGCGGCGTCACGCTCGATACGATGTGGCGCTGGCACCAGTTGACCGTGGATGTGCCTGGCATCGCAGGGCAGACCCTGGGCGCCGACAGCTATCTACAGCTCAGCCTGTGGCTGGACGCGGGCGCGAACTTCGCAGGTCGCGCGTTCGGGGCGGGACAGAAGAGTGGCGTGGTCTGTCTGGCTGAAATGCAGGTCGAGGAGGGTGACACCGCGACCGATTTCGATCGCCGGCCCGAAGCGCTTGAACTGTTGCTGTGCCAGCGCTACTACGAAGCAGTTGATGTGAACCGGATCCTGGGAATCACCTACACCGCCAACGGCGATTCGCGCGCCTGCATCCCGTTCAAGGTACGCAAGCGCGTGGCGCCCAGGATCACCTCGCCCTCCACCGCGCTCAACCTGGTGGGCTTCGGCTCCGAAGGCAGTCTCATCAACTTCAACGGCGGCGATCCGGGCTGGCAGTCCACCGTGGACGCGGCCGTGTTGTCCTCGATGTCCAACAACATGCAGCAGTACGGAGCGGTCGTGGTGTGGTCGACCACCTCCCAGGTTCTGGTGCACGCAGACGCGGAGCTCTGAGCCATGAGCGCAATCACGACCGAAACCGGCCGCGTCAGCGGCTTCACCACCAATGCGTCACTGCGCCCCGGACACCGTGTGATCGTGCCCTGCGGTCAGCCGTCCCATCCCGTACCGCCTTATCCCGCCACCGCCCAGGAGCGCACCTCATGATCACCGCCGATGCCCAGCAACTCGAGCCGGGTGGCCGCATTACCGTCTTCGAACTGGACGCCAGCAGTTTCGGTGCCGACCAGCTGTTCTTCCACGCGCACCTGCAGAGCGGTGTGATCATCTGGCAGGGTCAGGAGTACGGCCCCTGGCCGATCGAAGCCAGCGGCTTTGAACGAACCAGCGACCAGCCGCCGAACCCCAAACTTCGGGTCAGCAACATCGATGGCCGCATCACCGCGATGTGCCTGCTGTTCGATGATCTGGTCGGCGCCCGTGTCATCCGTCGGCAGACGCTCGCCAAGTACCTGGATGCAGCCAACTTCGAAGAGGGCAATTCCAGCGCCGATCCGGCAGAACACTTCCCCGACGAGGTCTGGTTCATCGAGCGCAAGGTCGGTGAGGACAAGCAGACGGTGGAGTTCGAACTGACTACGGCCATCGACCTCAATGGTGAGCAGTTGCCTGGTCGGCAGATCATCGCCGGCATGTGTGGCTGGCTGGTGCGGGGTGGCTACCGCGGCCCTTATTGCGGCTACAACGGGCCGGCGGTTGCCGATGGCGACGACGTGGCCACCGATGACCCCGCCCGCGACCAGTGCGGGGGCCGTGTGCGCAGCTGCAAGATGCGTTTCGGCCAGGACAAGCCTTTGCCCTATGGCGGCTTCCCGGCGGCCGGCCTGCTCCGCTCCTGATCCAGCGCTTCCGATTCTCCACTTCCAGGCCCGCTCGCGCGGGCTATTTTTTTGGGTGAAACATGCAACCAACAACCCTGCAGGCCATCCAGGCACACGCCGTGGCCGAGTACCCGCGCGAGTGCTGCGGGCTGATCGTGGCCATCGAAGGCCACGAGCACTATCTGCCGTGCCGCAACCTCGCGGGCACACCCAGTGAACACTTCCGCCTGCCGGCCGAGGACTATGCCGCGGCCGAGGACAAGGGCGAGGTGCTGGCCCTGGTGCACAGCCATCCGGACGCAGCTGCCACACCGTCCGACGCGGATCGGGTGATGTGCGAGCACAGTGGCCTGACCTGGCACATCGTCAGCGTCGGTCAGGTGGATGGCGAGGCACCCGAATGCGGTGACCTGCAGACCATCCAGCCGAACGGCTATGTTGCGCCGCTGGTCGGCCGCCAGTTCGCCCACGGCGTGCTGGACTGCTACAGCCTGGTGCGCGACTTCCACGCGCGCGAACTGGGCATTTCGTTGTCCGACTATACCCGCGACGACGACTGGTGGGACAAGGGCCAGGACCTGTACAGCCTTGAACGGCTGCATGCGGAAGGCTTCGACCTGATCGAGGGCGAACCGCAGCGGGGCGACATGATCCTGATGCAGATCCGCTCGCCGGTGACCAACCACGCAGGCGTCTACCTGGGCGACGGGCAGATGCTGCATCACCTGCATGGCCGCCTGTCCGAAACCGTGCCCTACGGCGGGATGTGGGCCGAGCGCACCCGTTGCATCGTCCGCCATCGCGAGGTGCACCATGACTGACCGTCTTCGTACCATCCGCCTGTACGGCAAGCTGGGTGCGCGCTTCGGGCGCAAGTTCCGGCTGGCGGTGAACAGCCCGGCCGAGGCCGTGCATGCCCTATGCGTGATGCTGCCTGGCTTCCAGCAGTACCTGATGGGTGCAAAGGCCAAGGGCATGGAGTTTGCCGTGTTCAACGGCCGGCAGAACCTGTCGCGGGATCAGCTGCACGACCCGCCAGGGCAGGATGACATCCGCATCGCGCCGGTGATGGTGGGCAGCAAACGGGGAGGCGTACTGCAAACCATCATTGGCATCGTGCTGATCGTTGTGGGGAGCTACACATCTTGGGCTGGCGGAGCTGCACTGGTATCAACCGGCGTCAGCATGGTGGTTGGCGGGATCACCCAGATGCTCTCCCCCCAGCCAAAAGGCCTGGGGGCCAAAGACACACCCGAAAACGCCCCCAGCTACAGCATGAACGGCACCGTCAACACGCAGGCGCAAGGCAATCCTGTTCCGGTGGCCTACGGCGGCCATGACAAGAAAGGCATGTTCATCGGCTCGGCCGTGATCAGCGGCGGCATCCTGGCGGAGGACCAGTTTTGAACCAGATCATTCATTCCGCACAGCGTGAGCGCAGTGCACCCATACCCACACTGGCCGGCGCAAAAAAGGGCGCCAGCAATGCACGCACGCCGGTGGAAACGCCGGACAGCCTGCACTCGATGGCAGTGGCCCGCATCATCGACCTGGCCAGTGAAGGCGAGATCCGCGGTCTGGTAGCGGGCAAGCAGTCCATCTACCTGGACCAGGTGCCGATCGAGAATCCGGACGGCACGCTGAACTTCTCGGGCGTGGACGTGCAGACGCGTTCGGGCACCCAGGACCAGGAGCACATCAGCGGCTTCCCCTCGATCGAGAACGAAGTCGGCGTCAACGTCGAACTGCGCAGCGATGCGCCGGTGGTTCGCACCGTGTCCGGTGCCGATCTGTCGGCGGTGCGCATCCGCTTTGCGGTGCCCGCGCTGCAGAAGACCAACACCGAAAACGGTGATACCGAGGGCTATCGCATCATGTATGCGGTGGACCTGTCCACCGACGGCGGCCCGTTCAGCACCGTGTTGAACGACGCTTTCAGTGGCAAGACCACCAGCCAGTACGAACGCAGCCGGCGCATCGATCTTCCGGCAGGCAGCCAGTGGCAGGTGCGCATCCGACGGCTGACCGCGAACGCCAACAGCAGCACCATCGCTGATACCGTCAACGTGCTGTCGATGACCGAGATCATCGATGCCAAGCTGCGCTATCCCAACTGCGCGCTGGCGGCGGTGCAGGTCGACGCCAGCCAGTTCCAGAACATTCCCACGCGCTCGTATCAGCTGTGGGGGCGCATCGTACGCATTCCGTCCAACTATGACCCGCTCACCCGCGTCTACAGCGGAGTGTGGGATGGCACCTTCAAGAGCGGCTGGACCAACAATCCGGCGTGGGTGTTCTTCGACATCGTCACCAACGATCGCTTCGGCCTGGGTCATCGCATCCCGCTGGACTGGGTGGACAAGTGGCGCCTCTACCAGATCGCCCGCTACTGCGACGAACTGGTCAGCGATGGCCAGGGCGGCAGGGAGCCACGATTCACCTGCAGCCTGTACCTGCAGACCCGCGCTGAGGCATACAGGGTGCTGCAGGACATCGCCACCATGTTCCGTGGCATCAGCTTCTATGCAGCCGGCCAGGTCATGGCTTCGGCCGACATGCCCAAGGACCCGCTGCTGACCTACAGCCAGGCCAATGTCATCGAGGGCCGCTTCCACTATGCAGGCAGCAGCCGCACGGCGCGGCACACCGTCGCTCTGGTGTCCTGGATCGATCCGGATGATTTCGGCCGCCAGAAGGTCGAAGTGGTGCAGCACCTGCCGGGTGTCGCCCGCTATGGCATCAACCAGACCGAAGTGACGGCGGTGGGTTGTCATTCGCGTTCGCAGGCGCAGCGCGTGGGCAACCACATCCTGCACACCGAGATGCTGGAAACCGAGACGATCAGCTTCTCGGTGGGGCTGGATGCCCTGGGTTGCGTGCCCGGCGACATCATCCAGGTGGCCGACCCGAACCGCGCCGGTCGCCGCAATGCAGGGCGCATCCGCAGCGCGGCTGCGCGCACCTTGGTGCTGGACCAGCCGCCGGAGAAGATTGAAGCCGGTGATACCCTGCGTGCGACGCTGCCCAATGGGCATTCCGAAGCACGTACCGTGCAGTCGGTTGATGGCGAGACGGTCACCGTCACCGCGCCGTGGTCGGCAGTACCGGTCGCGCAGTCGGTCTGGGCACTGGAGTCGCCGGAGCTGGCGCTGCAGCAGTACCGCGTGCTGTCGATCAGTGAAGGCGAAGAACTGACCTACCAGATCACCGCGCTCAAGCATGTGCCGGGCAAGTACGCCGCCATCGACGATGGCACGCGCCTGGAGCAGCCGCCGATCAGCATCGTGCCACCCAGCGTGCAGCCGCCACCCGCGAACGTGCGGATGGCCTCGCATGTGGTCGTCGACCAGGGTATCGCCACTTCCGTACTCACCATCGAGTGGGACGCGGCGGACAAGGCGATTGCCTATGACGTGGAATGGCGTCGTGGTGATCTCAACTGGGTCCGTGCCGGTCGCGTGGGTACGCAGAGCCTGGAAGTGCGCGGCATCTACGCCGGCCAGTACCTGGCCCGGGTTCGTGCGGTCAATGCGCTGGGTGCGGTGTCGCAGCCGATGGTCAGCGCGCTGACGACGATTGAGGGCAAGACCACGCCACCGCCAGCGCTGTCTTCGCTCACGGTCCGCAGTCGCGTCTTCGGCATCGAGCTGGACTGGCAGTTCCCTGTTGGTGCTACCGATACCGAGCGTACCGAGCTCTGGTACAGCACCAGTCCTGACCGTGCAGCGGCCATCAAACTCGGTGACTTTGCCTATCCGCAGGCACGGCACCAGATGAATGGCCTGGCAGCCGGCGCGCGCTTCTGGTTCTGGGGTCGCCTGGTTGATCGCAGCGGCAACATAGGTCCATGGCACCCGGTGGGCGCTGGCGTACTGGGAGAGTCCAGCAGCAACCAGGCGGACTATGACGCCTACTTCGCCGGTCGCATCAACGAAAGTGCACTTGGCCAGCAACTGCAGCAGAAGATCGAGCGCGTCAGCGAGGTGCTGCCGCTGGTCTGGGATGCGGAGGCGACCTATACCGCGGGCCAGACCGTCATCCATGACGGCCGGATCTGGAGCTGGCAGGACACTGCAGCGGGCAACGAAACGCCGCCGGGCACGCATTGGAAGGATGTGGGCGATGCGATCGCCGATGCCGGTGCCATTGTCGGTCGGGTCGATCAGCTTGAGATGGATGTCACCGACGTCGACGGCAAGGTGGCTGCGCAGGGGCAGAAAGTCGATGGCCTGTTCGCCCAGGTCAGCGACCACAGTGCGGGCGAGGAGGACTACAACGTCGGTGAGAACGACGTTACCGCCGGCGCCATCACCGTCTACAGCGTGATGGCCGAAAAGGACGCGGCGCTGGCCAAGCGCGTGGACACGGTTGAAGCCTCCATCGATGGCGTACCTGGCAAGATCGAAGGCGTCAGCGCGGCCGTGCAGCAGGTCTCGCAGGCCGTGGTGAATCTGGATGGCAAGGTCAGCGCGACCTATACGGTCAAGGCGCAGATCAGCAGTGCAGGTCAGATCTACATGGCCGGCATGGGGCTGGGCGTGGAGCAGCAGCCCGATGGCAGTTACCAGAGCCAGATCCTGATGCAGGCCGATCGCTTCGCATTGTTCAACACCAACAGTGGCCAGGTCAGTGCGCCGTTCGTGGTACAGGGCGGGCAGACCTTCATCAATCAGGCATTGATCGGCACTGGCTGGATCCAGAACGCCATGATCGGCGATGTGATCCAGTCCAACGCTATGGGAGCTAATGGCCAGCCCCGATGGAGACTCGACAAGAACGGCACGTTGACGATGAATGGCCCCGAGAACGGCGGCCGCCTGACCATCAATGACAGTGTCATCCACGTTTACGACAGCAGCGGTCGCGTGCGCGTCCGCATGGGGATCTGGTAATGGCAACAGGAATGCAGATTTTCGGCCCGGATGGGCAGATGTGGTTCGACACCAACGATCGTGCCGGAAAGGTGATGGGCGATCTCCATGTAAGCAGTAGTGCCAGCACCTACGTCGGCATGGCCGGAATGGGGGAGCCGTTCGCCATTCTGCCAACGACCTTCTGGGACAGCTGGCAAGATCAGAACGGCAACCAGTTCTCGGCGCCGAACATGGCCAGCATGAGCTTTAGGAGCCAGGGGGCCTACGGAGACCACCTGACCCTCAGTTTTACCTTCATGACCACAACCAGTCCCAATGCCTATCTTTTCTACGGGAGTTTCTGATGACCGTCGGTCTTGAGGTAACAAATGACAGCGGTGTTCCCGTTCTTGTCAATTCACACGCGATGGCTTTCTTTGCCGCTGGCAAAGGTGTTGAATCAATCGGTAGCAACACATCGCCGCTGGGCCAGAGTGGCTCTGTCACCCTGCCTAGGCAGAGCGTGCCGTACCTGGTATTCATCCGCTGCAATAACGGCTCCACGCGTATCGGTACCGGCACCGACGGATTCGGCTGGAACATGGCACAGGGGACGACCAGCTTCGAGTGGTGGGCTTGGGGGCGCGCAGCGCCCAGCACCAACGTCGGCATGCAGGTCTACAACGCCGATGGCTCTGTGCAGTGGGACATGAGCAGCCGTCCGCTGCGAATGGCAGGTCTGGTGGATATGACTGGGGCAAGACCTCCGGTGCCCAGCGAGATGTCCAACGAGAATATTCTGACAGGTGATCTGGTAAACGGGCCCGGCGATAATCTTGCCTACCTGCTGTCCGATATCGGCATGTGCCACGATGTCTACGCCATGCCGAGTGGCAATCCCACCATTCGCACCAACATGCGCTACATGGCCGCTATAAGCACGCCGACCGCATCGCAACTGCGCATCAACTTCTGCAGGCGGGCCGCCAATCGTCAGCGGTCCCTGAGCGGAGCGTCCTATCAGACCTTCGCCTCGCGTCTGCCGAGCTTTGTACTGGCAGCCTATACCTACTGATGTGCCTCAATCGACCCGGGCGGCCATTTGAGCCGCCCGGCCCCTTCCCGTAGACTGCGCCCCTTCCACGCTCCCCGACGACGCACTGCAGTGATCACGCCACCCTGACCCTTGCCACCCCTCGGCAGCCGGCCCAACCGGCTCAGGAACCCGCGTCTTTCCACTGCAGCGCCACGTGGCCTCGCCCGCGTGTGCGCGGAGTTTTCCCATGCAAACGTCTTACCCCCTGCGCCAGCAATGGCTCGGCAACCTCCGTGGTGATCTGCTGTCCGGCACCGTCGTCGCGCTGGCACTGATTCCCGAAGCCATCGCGTTTTCGTTGATCGCCGGCGTCGACCCCAAGGTCGGCCTGTATGCTGCTTTCTCCATTGCCGTCATCACCGCGATTGCAGGCGGCCGCCCCGGCATGATCTCTGCCGCCACCGGCGCGATGGCCCTGGTGATGGTCGACCTGGTCAAGGACCACGGCCTGCAGTACCTGTTTGCCGCCAGCATCCTGGCCGGCCTGCTGCAGGTGCTGGCCGGCGTGTTCAAGCTGGGCTCGCTGATGCGCTTCGTCTCGCGCTCGGTCATCACCGGCTTCGTCAACGCGTTGGCCATCCTGATCTTCCTGGCCCAGATGCCCGAGTTGATCGGCCGCGGCCCCACCGTGTATGTGCTGTGCGCCGCCGCGTTGGCGATCATCTACCTGCTGCCGCGCATCACCCGCGCAGTGCCTTCGCCGCTGGTGGCGATCATCGTGCTCACCGCCGTGGTCATCGGCTTCGGCATCGATGTACGCAGCGTGGGCGACATGGGCCAGCTGCCCGACAGCCTGCCGCACTTCCTCATCCCCGATGTGCCCTTCACCTGGGAAACGCTGCGCATCCTGCTGCCGGTGTCAGCCACGCTGGCGGTGGTCGGCCTGCTCGAATCGATGATGACCCTGCAGATTGTCGAGGACATCACCGAGACGCCCAGTGAGCGCAACCGCGAGTGCGTCGGCCAGGGCCTGGCCAACACGGTCACCGGTTTCCTCGGTGGCATGGCCGGCTGCGCGATGATCGGTCAGTCGGTGATCAACGTGACCTCCGGCGGTCGAGGCCGCCTGTCCTGCCTGGTGGCCGGCGTGCTGCTGCTGGTGCTGGTGGTATACGGCAGCGACCTGGTGCGGCAGATCCCGATGGCCGCACTGGTGGCGGTGATGATCATGGTCAGCATCGGCACCTTCAGCTGGCGCTCGCTGCGCGACCTGCGCACGCATCCGCGCAGCTCGTCGGCAGTGATGCTGCTGACCGTGGTGGTCACCGTGGCCACCCACGACCTGGCCAAGGGTGTGCTCAGCGGCGTGCTGTTGTCTGCCCTGTTCTTCGCCCGCAAGGTGGGCCGCATGCTCGACGTGCAACGCGAAGACGTTGCAGACATGGACATGCAGGTCTACCGCGTGCGCGGCCAACTATTCTTCGCCTCCGCCGGACAGCTGGGTGCGGCGTTCGACTACCAGCACGTGGCGCCGAAGGTACAGATCGACCTGAGGGAGGCCCACCTGTGGGACCTGACTGCCGTCGCCGCGCTGCAACGCGCGCAGGAAAAGCTGACCGCGCATGGCGCCGAAGTCAGTGTTGTCGGCCTCAACGCGGCCAGCCAGACGCTGATCGAACAGGTGGGGGGCAGAGGCAGCGCGCACTGATGGCCGCTTGCTGTTTTCGTCTGCAAGTTTTCTGATTGAGGCCTGCCTTCACCGGATGCACTGTGATTTCGTGCATTCGGCACAGATCGGAAAAGGACGAGAGATGAGCGCAGCTCGCGTGTTTCCTTTATTTCTATATTTCGCACTGGGGCTTGGTTTGACGGCGCTATCGCCCAGTGCGGTTGCGACCTCGCCCCGCATCGTTATCGAACATGTTTCCCACCACCGCGCGGGAACCGCTGAGGCGGCGGCGATCGCACGGTGGCTGGACAGCATCCCGGATGCGGATCGGCGGACGATGGAGCTGGGCACGATTACGGTGCAGCAGCGCCGGCCCCCCTCCGATGCCTGGGCCTCTGCCGCAGTGGCCCCTCCCGTTCCGCTTCCGGCCTCGGGTGCTGCCGGTGAGAAGATCACCATCACCAATGAGCTTCCCGGTGGCTTCGTGGAAACCTGGACGTTCCAGTGGGTTGCGGAAGAGGGTGGGGGCGGTTGGAAGCAGACCGATTACGAAACGCACGCGCCGATCGTGCAGCCTGATCGGCCCAACGAGCTGTGATGGAGCGGTGGTGGCCGGTCGCAGCAGGCCACCACCGCTCCAAAGTTGGTCGCGTCAGGTTTCTGCGACGCCGTCCGCGCAAGCTGAATTCAGTCAGCCATCTGAAACCGCCGCTGTCGTAGGATCTGCACCGTGATCGGGGCCGATGGACGGACCCTCCCGGCCGGCACCCGCTGGCCACACGCAAGGGAGATGCAAGCAATGCAGGTAATGGATGCCCATGGGGGCAATGAACAGATCGCCTCCGGCCGTCGGTACTGGAAGGTGCTGGCCCTGTGCCTGGCGCTCACCGCGTGCCAGGCGCCTTCTACCCCGGCATCGGCCGAAGCGGCGGCCGCTCCGGTTCCGCTCGCCGCGGCAGCGCCGGCAGCGCCTCCCCATGCAGTGACCGGTGATTCCTCTCGGTACCCGGATGCGTCCTACACGGACGGTCGCCTGCGCCCGGCTTATGGCTGGTGCGTGGATGGCGTGGAGGATGCGGGCAAGCTGCAGGCCTGCGGCAAGGATGAACTGGCCTATCAGGAAGGGCGCCTGCAGGAGGGTGCCAGCAAGACTGTGACCGGGCTCGACGCTGCTGCGAAGCAGGCTTTCCTTGCCACCCAGGCGACCTGGCGCAGCGATACCGACCGTCATTGCTCCGCTCCGATCAATGCCGGTGTGGATGACCTGCAGAAGGCACAGGAGTGCCGCCTGTTCCGCGTGGCCAACCGTGCCGACGCATTGATGGCGCAGAGCGGCCCGCCCGATACCTCCTACACCCAGGCAACGCTTCGCCCGGAATTCATCCGCTGTGTGCAGCAGGCCCGTGGCATGAACGACCATATCCAGGCCTGCGGCGATACCGAGCTGGCCTACCACCAGACGCAGCTGCAGGCCGAAGTGGCGCGCCTGATGAACGGCCCCGACAGTCCGGCCAAGGACCGCTGGATGGACGAACAGGCCACTTGGGCCGAGGACACCGACAAGCGCTGCAGCCCGGCTACAGAGAGCGTGGGCCAGGCGCTGGACGCGCAGTCGTGCCTCATCAACCGCTACGCCAACCGCGCGGTGGAACTGCAGGCGCGCGAGCGCCGTTGATGTCGGCTGAAACCTGAATTCAGTCAGGCATCGGCATTCTGCGCTGGCGTAGCATCCTCACCGTGATGGGGCCGATGGACGGCTCCTCTTTGCCGACCCACCCGGCGACTCACCAGGGAGAAGCAAGCAATGCAAGCCTTGAGCGCGCCTGCGCGCATTGATCGATCCGCCTTTGAAATCCGACGCGGAATTGCGCTGGTGCTGTGCCTGTTGCTGGGCGCCTGCCAGGCCCCTTCGGCCGACAGCGCCACGGTTGCCGCTGCCGCCAGCGCAGATGAGCCCACACCGGCAGCCACATCGACACCGGCCAGCGCGACGCCTGCAACTACAGCCGCCGATGCCGACGCGGATGCCGATGACTTTCCCGCGCCGCTGCCCGATGCCTCCTACACCCAGGCCAACCTGCGTCCTGCGTACACCCGTTGCGTGGACGCCAGCGAAGCGGTGACAGCACGCCTGCAGGCATGTGGCGACGAGGAGTTGAGTTACCAGGAAGACCGCCTGGCCGAGATCGTCGCCGGTGTCGTGGCAAGTCCCGACAGCAAGGCCAAGGATGACTGGATGGATGCGCAGGCTGCCTGGTGGTCGGACACCAATCGTCATTGCCGCTGGGATCCCAAAACCGATGGCCAGGGCCAGAGGCTGGACGCGCAGTCGTGCCGCATCAATCGCGTGGCCAACCGCGTTGACCAGCTGCAGGCCGCTGCACGGAGCAAGTGACCTCAATCCACCGCATTGCCAACTGAGAGGAGTCCTTCGACATGGATGTAGTGACCGATGCAAGGAAGGCGATGGAACACTGGCATCGCGGCCAGACCTCCGCCCGTTTTGAAACCGACAACCGTGGTCCAGGCTGGATTTCCTCGGGCAAGGGTGACCATGGCGGCGTGTCCTATGGCAGCTACCAGTTCGCCAGCGCCGTTGGCGGGGTGGACGAGTACCTGAAGTCGTCCCGCTATGCGGACCAGTTCCACGGCCTGAAGCCTGCGACGGAAGCCTTCAGCGAGCGCTGGAAAGCGGTGGCCGCACGCGACGAAAAGGGCTTTGCCCAGGAACAGCACGATTTCATCCAGCACCAGTATTACGACGTGCAGATGGATCGCCTGAAGAAGGTCGGCGTGGACCTGCAAGGTCGCGGCCCTGCCGTGCAGGACGCGCTGTGGAGCACGTCGGTGCAGTATCGCAACATGACCCGTGGTGTATTCCAGAATGGCCTGAAACAAGCCTATGGTGATGATTACAAGCTGTCCGAGCTGAGTGACGAGCAGATTGTCAGGGCCGTGCAGGATTACAAGCACGCCAACGTTCAGCGCCATTTCGAGAGCTCGCCCAAGCAGTGGGATTCGCTGCGCGAGCGCACGCTCAATGAAAAGTCCGAGCTGGTTGCGCTGGCGCGCTACGACAGGATCAACCACGACCCGCAGCCGTACCGGGGCAAGACCTACGAACAGGCGTTCGGCGAGCCGGCGCATCGTCAGTCCGCCGCGCGCCCGGCGCGTGCACCGATGGCCGACGGTATGCTGGTGCAGGGCGAACGCGGCAATGAAGTGCTCGCGCTGCAGCAGAAGCTGGCGCAGGCCGGCTACACCGGTGTGGATGGCAAGGTGCTGAAGCCCGACGGCGATTTCGGCAGCGATACCTACCACGCGGTGCGTCAGTTCCAGAAGGCGCATGGGCTGGAAGAAGACGGCAAGGCGGGGCGTGACACGCTGTCTGCACTGAACGCCGGGGTTCGCCCACCCGCACAGACACCTGCACCGCCATCGGCACCCTCGCCGGAACGCCACGAGCCGAAGGCGCCCTCTACGGATGGTGCGCCGGTGGCGGCTGCCCCCGGTGGCGGCCGCATCACGGTGATCGAGCCCTACGGCAATGTCACCAGCAACCGCACGCTGGCCCACGGCATCAGTGGCGAAACGGCCTATCGCGAACTGAAGATCCATCATCCCAACACCAATGCCGAAGCCGTGCGCACCGGCGATGCCCGCAAGGCCGACCGCCAATCGGGCATGGTCGAAGGCGAGATGGAGAACATCCGCACACGTGAGGACAAGAATGACATTCCGCTGGTGCGCAAGGACCTGATCCTCACCGATCGCCTGGGCAGCCGCGATGTGATGATTCCGAACCCGGTGGCCGGCTACGCGCAGTTCAACAAGGACGCGACCAATTCGATCAGCCTCTACAGCCACCCGGCCGGCGATCCGCGCCGTGAGCTGGTAGGCCAGGTGCTGCACGGCGCCGCCGGCACGTCGCCCTACAAGAACGGTGACTTCGTCGAGTATGGCGCCCCGCTGATCCAGCAGTCGAACGCCGGCAGCAAACCGGTGCATGCGCATATCGAAGTGGAGCCGGCGCAGTTCCGCCGCTACCTCGGCGACATGCTCAACGACCGCATCACCCTCGGCGGCAAGGTACACGCGCAGGGGCCGGAAGCAGCGCAGGCCGCACGCGCCACGCAGCAGGCGCCGATGGCCGACGGCATGCTGGTGAAGGGCGAACGCGGCGATGAGGTCAAGGCGCTGCAGGGCAAGCTGGCCGCGTTGGGTTACACCGCCGCCGACGGCAAGGCGCTGGGCACCGATGGCATCTTTGGCAAGGACACGCTGGCAGCGGTCAAGCAGTTCCAGGCCAACAACGGCCTGGAGCAGGATGGCAAGGCCGGCCGCCAGACCCTGGCGCGCCTGGACGACCCGGCCGCAGTGAAAGCCGGCGCGCAGACCGCCGCCGCCCCGGCACGCGCCGAACCGACCGCACCGGCAGCGCCCAGCATGCGCGATCCTTCGCATGCCGAGAATCCGCGCTTCAACCAGGCCCTGGAGAAACTACAGGAGCTGCAGCAGCAGCGCGTGCAGGCTGGCCTGTGCCCGCTGTTCGCCAATGCGCAGGAAACCGAACGCGCCGCCGGCCAGCTGGCCTACGAGAGCAAGGTCGCCGGCATGCGCCAGATCGACCATGTGGTCGCACGCCCGGATGGCAGCGGCTTGTTCGCCGTGCAGGGCAATGTCGGCGACCCGGCTGCGCAGCGCACCTTCGTCGACAGCCGACAGGCCGTGTCGCAGTCGGTCGAGGCCAGCACCCGCCAGACCGAGGAACTGGATGTCCAGTTCAACCAACGCGTGCAGGAACAGCAGCAGGAGCAGGTGCGCAACCGCGGCCTGTAAGCCTGCTGCACTGTGGCCGAAGGCTCCGGGCCCAACGACCCGGGGCCTTCTGTCGATTCATTCTGCAGGGTCGACCCGCCGGTACACCCCGAACTGGGTCCTGCGCTGGCCCATCGGGATGATCAGGGCCAGCAGGACCGCGCCTCCGTCCACCTGCTTCACCACCAGATCGTTTTCCACCGTGCAGGACAGTTCCACGCGCGACCAGACGCAGCCGGCGCCGGCCTCACCCGGTTTGCACGATGACCACCGGTTGATGACCAGCTGTTCTCCTTCGGCGCTGTAGCTCTTGCTGGAAGCGCTGCCTGCAGCCTCGATGCCGGTGCCGTCGGCGGCATGGAAGCGGGCCACCAGCCGGCTCGCCTCCTGGCGGATCGTGACCTGGTGGATGTCCTTGTTGTAGACGCCAAAGAGCCTGGAAAGCGCGCCGATGGGCGCATTTTCCTGTCCTGCCGACAGGTAGGACGGTCGGTTGTCGAAGGTGGCGCCTTCGGTGAAGTCGCATCGTGGGCCCGGCCTGATTTCGGCAAGGCGCGTGTCGCGGACGCTGCTGCAACCACTGCCCAAGGCCAGTCCCGCCAGCAGGGTGAGGCAGGCGAGGCCAGAGCCCGCCAGCGAGGATGCAGTCGGTTTCATTGTGGCTTCCCTTCCAACAGATGCGGTGCAACAGGAACCCGCGTACCGAGTATCCCCACGCAAGGGCGGCAGCGGCAACCCGGCCTGCATCCCCGGCTGCCCGCCGCCATTCATCCGCCCGGTGTAAACTATTGATCTCACTGGCAATGCCAGTCTCCACGATCAACCGCCCGATGACGTCCGCCACCGCCCGTTACGCTGATTCCCTGCGCCTGTCCGTCGCCCCGATGATGGACTGGACCGACCGCCATTGCCGGGTGTTCCACCGCCTGCTGGCGCCGGGTGCGCGGCTGTACACCGAAATGGTGCACGCCAATGCGGTCATTCATGGCGATCGCCAGCGCCTGCTCGGTTTCGATGCCAGCGAACAGCCGCTGGCACTGCAGCTCGGTGGCAGCGATCCGGCGCTGCTGGCGCAGGCCGCGCGCATCGCCGCCGACTGGGGCTACGACGAGGTCAACCTCAACTGCGGCTGCCCGTCCGACCGCGTGCAGGCCGGGCGCTTTGGTGCCTGCCTGATGCGCGAGCCGGTGCTGGTGGCCGAATGCGTGTCGGCCATGGTCGAGGCAGTGGACATCCCGGTGACGGTGAAATGCCGCTTGGGCGTGGACGAAGACGACAACTACGAGGTATTCGCCAGTTTCGTCGATCGCCAGGTCGAGGCCGGCGCCGCGATGGTGGTGGTGCACGCCCGCAATGCCTGGCTGAAGGGCCTGTCGCCGAAGGAGAATCGCGAGGTTCCGCCGTTGAAGTACGACTGGGCCTACCGGCTGAAGCAGGAGCGCCCGGCACGGCCGGTGGTGCTCAATGGTGGCCTGGCCAGCATCGAGGCGGTGCAGGCGCAGGCCGCGCACGTCGATGGCGTCATGCTCGGTCGCGCGGCCTACCACGACCCCTACCTGCTGCATCAGCTGGAAGCGCTGCAGACCGGCGCGCCGCTGCGTCCGCGCGGTGAGCTCCTGCGCGCCCTGCGCCCGTACATCGAAGCCCGCCTGGGCGAGGGCCTGGCCCTCAAGCACATCACCCGCCACATCCTCGGCCTGTTCCACGGCCAGCCCGGCGGCCGCGCATTCCGCCAGGTGCTGAGCGAGGGTGCCCATCGCCCCGGTGCCGACTGGGCGCTGGTCGAGCAGGCGCTGGCAGTCACCGAACGCGAAGCCGACCGCGCCGCTGCGTGACGTCAGTCACATTCCTGACTTGACAAGGGCGGCCATTTCGTCCCGAATGTTCACTTAGCTGAACAACGGTCTGGAGCATCTGGAAAAGTTCAGACCGGATTCACTGCCCGAAACCAAGAATTTGCAAAAGATTTGTAAAACGCCGGGTTCCATTCCGGTGCCCGGATTTACGACTTTTGAACGAATCGCCGTGCTCGGCTAGGATCGCATCGATGTCTTCCGCTCCCTTCCACCGCTGTATTGCCCTGGCCACCTGCGTGGTCCTGGCGGCTGCCCCGCTGTCTTCGGCGCTGGCGCAGGACCCGCAGCGGGAACAGGGGCGCGCAGAAATGATGGAGCGTGGAGGCCGTGGCGCCAGCAACGAGCGCTCGCTGTCCGATGCCGTGCGCCGCGTGCAGCGCACCACCGGTGGCCACATCCTGGGCGCCGAGCGTGTGCCGTTCGATGGTCGTGACATCAACCGGGTCAAATACATGGACGACCGCGGTCGGGTCCGCTACATGGACGACCCCGCCCCGGCACGTTCACAGCCGCGCACGCCGCGGTCGGATATGTCATCACTACGCGGCGATAACCCCTGAACAGGGATAGTTGTCGCTATCAACCCGTACCCACAGGCCTCCGGGCCGCACCCAGCACACTAGGGAGAGTTCATGCGTATCCTTCTGGTCGAAGACGAAGCCCCGCTGCGTGAGACCCTGGCAGCCCGGCTCAAGCGCGAAGGTTTTGCCGTCGATGCAGCGCAGGACGGCGAAGAAGGCCTGTACATGGGCCGCGAAGTGCCGTTCGACGTCGGCATCATCGACCTTGGCCTGCCCAAGATGTCGGGCATGGAGCTGATCAAGGCCCTGCGCGACGAAGGCAAGAAGTTCCCGGTGCTGATCCTGACCGCGCGTTCGAGCTGGCAGGACAAGGTTGAGGGCCTGAAGCAGGGCGCCGACGATTACCTGGTCAAGCCGTTCCATGTGGAAGAGCTGTTGGCCCGCGTCAACGCGCTGCTGCGCCGCGCCGCCGGCTGGAGCAAGCCGACCCTGGAATGCGGTCCGGTTGCCTTGGATCTGGCAGCGCAGACCGTCAGCGTGGCCGGCAGCAATGTCGACCTCACCAGCTACGAGTACAAGGTGCTGGAGTACCTGATGATGCATGCCGGTGAACTGGTCTCCAAGGCCGACCTCACCGAGCACATCTACCAGCAGGACTTCGATCGTGACTCGAACGTGCTGGAAGTGTTCATCGGCCGCCTGCGCAAGAAGCTGGACCCGGATGGCGAACTGAAGCCGATCGAGACCGTACGCGGTCGTGGCTACCGCTTCGCGATTCCGCGTAACGAGGGCTGAGGCCTTCAACAGGCGATAAACGATGTCCGGCCGTCTGTGGTTCTTCCGACGCTGGCGGCCGCGCTCTCTGCAGGCGCGCCAGATGTTCGCCGCGTCAGTGGGTCTGGTCGCGTTCCTGGCCCTGGCCGGTTACGCGCTTGATGCCGCCTTCGCCGATACGGCGAAGGCGAACCTGCGCGAGCGCCTGAAGAACTATGCCACCGCCTATGCGGCCGGCATCGACTTCACCCGCGACCGCTCGCTGTACATCCGCGAGCAGCCGCCGGATCCGCGTTTCGACGTGCCCGGCAGCGGCCTGTACCTGCAGGTCGTCATGCCCGATGGCAAGGGCAATTCGATGTCCGCCGAAGGCCCGATGCTGCCTACCGTCGGCGGCGGCCTGCTGGCTCCGCGCCAGGAAGTGTTCGAAGGCCCGCTGCCGATGATCCAGATCGACGGCAGCCAAGGCTCGGTGTATCGCTATGGCCTGGGCCTGGTGTGGGATGCCGACGCCGACCCGGCCACCGAATTCCCGTACACCATCTACGTGATGGAAGACTCGCGCGCGCTGGGTGCGCAGCTGCGCGTGTTCCGCAGCCGGGTCTGGTTCTACCTGGGCGGCATCGGCCTGATCCTGCTGCTGCTGCAGACGGTCATCCTGCAGTGGAGCCTGCGCCCGTTGCGGCGGGTGATCACCGAACTGACCAAGGTCCAGCGCGGCGAGACCGAGCGCATGAGCGAACGCCACCCGCGCGAGCTGGAGCCGTTGACCGACAGCATCAATGCCTTCATCGAGGGCGAGCGTGAGAACCTCGAACGCCAGCGCAATACCCTGGCCGACCTGGCGCACAGCCTGAAGACGCCGATTGCGGTGCTGCGTACGCAGATGGACAGCGGCGCCGGCGATGGCGCCCTGCGCGAAGAGCTGGACGTGCAGCTGCAGCGCATGAACAACCTGGTGTCCTACCAGCTGGCACGCGCGGCCTCGTCGGGCCACAAGCTGTTCTCGGCACCGCTGCCGATCGAATCCAACGCCGAGGAAATCGTGCGCGGCCTGGAGAAGGTCTACGCGTCCAAGGGCGTGCTGTGCGAATTCGATATCGACCCGGCCGCGCGCTTCCACGGCGAACCGGGCGACCTGCAGGAGCTGCTGGGCAACCTGCTGGAGAACGCGTTCAAGTGGGCCAAGCGCCGCGTGCTGCTGACCGCGCAGCCGTTGCCGGCGCCGAATGCGCGTCGCGCCGGCCTGCTGCTGGCAGTGGATGACGATGGCCCGGGTATTGCTCCGGAGGACATCGGCAAGGTGCTGCAGCGTGGCGTGCGCGGCGATGAGCGCGTACAGGGCCACGGCATCGGCCTGTCGATCGTGCAGGACCTGATCAAGGACTACCGCGGCGAGCTGCAGGTGTCCCGCTCCAGCGAACTGGGCGGCGCCCGTTTCGAAGTGCGGCTGCCGCCGGGGCCGTAACGATCCGTTGCAACCCGATCCGGTCGACGTAGACCCTCGGGTAGCGCCGGGCCATGCCCGGCGGACGGATGAATCACCCGACCATTGCCGGCGGCTCACCATAGAACCGCCGCAGATGCGCAGCCACCTCCGGCAACGCTTCTGCCAGCAGGTCCGGCGCAGAGAAGTGGTACTCGCTGGCCACCGCGAAGAACTCTTCCGGCGCCTCGGCCGCATACGGATCGATCCGTGTTTCCACGCCGGCATCCACCTGCGCACAGAACGCGTCGTACGATCTCTGGAAGTCAGCTGCCCACTCGCGTTGCCACGCACGCGGCAACGGTGGCGTGCCGTCCATCGCACCGTCGAGCGCATCCAGCTTGTGCACCATCTCATGCACGGCCACGCAGTAACCCTCATGCGGTGCCGCCAGGTCGGCCTGCACATCGGCCCACGAAAGAATCAACGGACCGCTGTCCCACGACTCGCCGATCAGCTCGTCATCCCACTCATGCAGTACGCCGGCGGCGTCCATATGGCTGCGATGCACGCGGAAGGCATCGGGGTAGACGATCAGCTGCGACCAGCCTTCCAGCCCCACCTCGCCGAACTCCAGCAGCGGCAGGCAGCACAGCGCGGCCAGCAGCACGCCATCGGCCGGCTGCAGCTGCAGGTCGCCGATCGGGGAGATGGTCTTCTCATGCAGGAAACGCGTGGTCAGCGCGCGCAGGCGTCTACGTCGTTCGTCGTCCAGGCCGCGCAACCACGCTGCGCGGTGGCAGGCATCGTTCCAGTGTGCGTCTTCGATCGGTCGCGGCGCGGGCCGCAACCACTGCAGCAATGCCTTGATCAGCGGAACATACCCGGCAGGTAGCTGTGCCATTTCGGCGCACGGATGCGCTGCAGTACATCGTCGTCACCGCCACCGCCGCTGCTGGTCGCGGCGGCCGGACGTACCGGTGCCGGCTTGGCGGCCGTCGCTGTCGGCGCGTTGGTCGGTGTGCGCTGCGAGGCTGCATCGCTGGCCGAGTAGACGCAGGCGCCACGGCTGTCATCAAGCGCTGCTGTGGCAGATGCCGCGAAGGGCATCGTCAGCAGGATCAGGCAATGGGCATAACGGCGCATTGACGACATCCACGTTAAGGGAAGGTGAGTTCCCGATTCTAGCCCGAACCCGGCGCCAGATTGGAAGCCCGCCGGAACGGGGGGCCGGCGGGCGTCGCTGGCGGGTTTCCCGCATAATTCCGTCCTGACCTTGTGGAAGCTGCCGTGGACGATCGCCAATTGCTGGCCAAACTCGCTGCCGGTCGCCTGTCCGGCGACGCCCTGGCCCGTGAGCTGGGCCAGACCCGGGCCGCCATTTGGAAGCGAATTCAAGGGCTTAGAGCCGCTGGCGTCGAGGTTGAAGGTCGCGCAGGCGAGGGCTACGGGCTGACCCGGCCTGTCGACCTGCTGGACGCCGGGGCCATCCGCGCCGGCCTGCCCAAGGAGGCCGCAGCACTGCTGCACGACCTGCAGGTGGCCTGGACGGTGGACTCCACCAACGCCGAATTGCTGCGCTGCAGCGCGCCCCAGCGCGGTGTCAGCGTCCTGTTGGCCGAGCGCCAGACTGGCGGCCGTGGCCGTCGCGGGCGCACCTGGGCGTCGCCGCTGGCCGCGCATGTGTATCTGTCGGTGCTGCGCCTGTTCGAGGGTGGCCTCGGCCGCTTGGCCGGGTTGAGCCTGGTCGCCGGCGTCGCCGTGGCCGAAGCCCTGCACGACCTGGGCTACACGCAGGCGCAGCTGAAGTGGCCGAACGACGTGCTGGTCGATGGCCGCAAGCTGGTGGGCCTGCTGGCCGAGGGTGGTGGCGAATACGCCGGCCCGGCGCGTGCAGTGATCGGCATCGGCATCAACGTGCACATGCCGCCGGCCTTCGCCGAACAGATCACCCAGCCGTGGGTTGATCTGGACACACTGGCCGGCGCTTCGGTGGATCGCAACACGGTGGTGGCGGCGGTGCTGGCACGCCTGCTGCCGGCGCTGGAGGAATTCGACCGGGAAGGGCTGGCGCCGTTCCTGCTGCGTTACGCAGCGTTCGACATGCTGGCCGGGCGCGAAGTGCGCGTGCAGCTGGATGGCGAATGGCAGCACGGTACCGCGCTCGGCTTGGCTGACGATGGCGCGTTGCGCGTGCGTATCGATGGCCGCGAGCGCCTGCTGCATGCCGGCGAAGTCAGTGTGAGAAAAGCATGAGCGATTGGTTGTTCGATCTGGGCAATTCGCGCTTCAAGTTCGCGCCGTTGCAGGGTGACCGTGCCGGTGACGTGCAGGCCTGGGCGCATGGCGCCGAAGGCATGGCCGGGCAACCGCCGCACAGCCTGCCCAGTGGCGGCACCGCGTTTGTGGCCAGCGTCGCCGCGCCATCGCTGACCAGCGCGATGCTGGATCAGCTGCAGCGCCGCTTCGAGCACGTGCATGTGGTGCGCACCAGCGCCCAGTGTGCGGGTGTACGCATTGCCTACGCCAAGCCGGAAAAATTCGGTGTCGACCGCTTCCTGGCGCTGCTGGCTGCCGCCAAGGCACAGCGGCCGGTGCTGGTGGTCGGTGTCGGCACCGCGTTGACCATCGACCTTCTTGATGCCAACGGCCAGCACCACGGTGGACGCATTTCCGCCTCGCCGACCACCATGCGCGAGGCGCTGCACGCGCGCGCGGTGCAGCTGCCGGCCAGCGGCGGTGACTACAGCGAATTCGCCAACGACACCGCCGATGCGCTGGCCTCCGGCTGTGATGGTGCCGCCGTGGCGCTGGTTGAGCGCAGCGCCCGCCAGGCACAGGCGCTGTTGGGCGTCATGCCGTCGCTGCTGGTGCATGGCGGTGGTGCACCCGCGCTGATGCCGCTGCTGGACGGCGCCGACTATCACCCCTCGCTGGTGCTGGATGGCCTCGCCCGCTGGGCGGTGCACCAGCCCGCAGGCTAGTATCGGCGCATGCTGACCCGTGCCCTGATCGTCGTGCTGGCGATCCTCAATCTTGGTGTTGCCACCTGGTGGCTGTTGCGCGATGAACCCGCGCGCGCGCCGTTGCCACCGCCCCCGACCGGCGTGGCCGAGCTGCGCTGGTTGCCCGGTGGCACCGATGCGGCCGTGGCCGCGCAGGCCTCGGCAGCGGCACCCACTGAAGCACTGGTGGAGCGTGAGGCGGCGCCGGCTACCGCAGTGGCCGCTGCACCCGCACCGGCAGCGGCGACACCTGCAGCACCCGGCAAGCCCGCCGAACCAGTGAAGGCGCCTGAGCCGATGGCCGCCGTCGCCAAGCCAGCGCCCGAACCGGTGGCTGAGAAACCCGCAGCCCCGGCCGTACCGCCGCGCTGCCTGGCGCTGGGCCCGTTCGCCGACCGCGCCGCTGCCAGCGCTGCGCAGAGCCGTGCGGGCAACCTGTTGAGCCAGGTGCGCCTGCGCGAGCAGCCCGCCGCCAGCGGCAGTGCCCGTTACCGCGTGCTGCTGCCCGCCGCCGCCAGCCGCGATGACGCGCAGGCCACGGTCAAGCGCATCGTCGCTGCCGGGCTGAGCGACTACTACATCATCAGCCAGGGCGACGAGACCAACGCCATTGCGCTGGGCCAGTACCGCAACCGCGAGGGTGCCGAACGGCGCATGGCCGCGGTGCAGGCCGCCGGCTTCCAGCCGCGTCTGGTGGCCAGCGGCGATGCCGGCCAATGGTGGCTGGAAGGGCAGCTGGCCACCGGCAGCGAACCGGCCCAGGCGCAGCAGCGCAGTGGCGCCGCGCAGCAACGGTCGCTGGAATGCACGCGACTGCGCTAGAATTCCCAAACCACGGCGCTGCCGTCGGCGTTTCACCCCGTGCCGCTTTAGCTCAGTTGGTAGAGCAACTGTCTTGTAAACAGTAGGTCATCCGTTCGATTCGGATAAGCGGCACCATCCACTGACTGCGATCAGTGCAAGCAATCCAGTGGCGTTCCCCACTTGATTTGCCATGGCCGCATGTGTCCATTATAGTGGACATGTGGCGAGAATTCAGACAACCACTGAGTTCAACAGTTGGCTCAACGGTCTGCGTGACAAGCAGGGCCGTCAGCGCATCGCTGTACGCATCACACGGCTGGCGCTGGGTAATCCCGGCAAGCACCGGGTGCTCGCCGGCGGTATCGCCGAACTGAAAATCGACTTCGGCCCGGGATACCGCATCTATTACACGCAGCGCGCGGGGATTACCTACATCCTGTTGTGCGGCGGCGACAAAGACAGCCAGTCACGCGACATCGAGCAGGCCCGCAAGCTCGCCAGTCTGCTTTGACCACGTGGCTGCAGCGTATACGCGACAGAAGATGAGGCAGACCGTCATGAGCAACAAAGTACAGCTGCACGATTGGGACGCTGCTGAACACCTGCGCGATGAAGAAGACATCGCTTTTTTCATCGAAGCCGCGCTGGAAGAGGCTCCCGATGACTCGGCCTTCATCGCATCCGTACTGGGTATCGTGGCGAGAGCACGGAACATCTCAGATCTTGCACGCTCTACGGGAATCGCCCGCGAAACGCTCTACAAGATGCTGCGTGGAGAAGGAAACCCAACCATGGGCAACCTCAGCAAGCTGGCCAGATCGCTCGGGTTCCGTCTGAGCCTGGTACCGGTCGACAGCAACGGCAAGCCGATCAAGGCGAAGTCCAAAACCAAGCCAGGCAAGACCACTTCGAAGAAGGTGAAGAAGGTGGCGTGAGTTGGCAATGTTCGTGTGCGATCAACGCGTCCCCGGATCACCCGGCACCAGGTGTCGCCACGGAAACACATCCTTGGCGAAATGGCTGGCATAGCCCCCCGTCGCGGCCTGAATGACCATGAACGACAACCGTGGGCGCATGGCCTGCAGCGTCTGCAGCTGCGCCACATCCAACGCGCTGTTGCGCAGCCGGAAGGTATGCAGCGCATCGAAGGCTTGGCTGGCGAACAAGCGCTCATAGGCCGCGAAAGGCGTGACCGCATCGGTCTCACGGGCATCAGCCCAGACGAATTGCAGCTCCGTCGATTCGCAAAAATCCAGCAGGCCCAAGGCAGGCAGGTTGCGTGATCCGGCAAGGTTGTCGATGAAGCGCTGCGTATCTGAGCCACCGCCGATGCGCAGGCTGTGCAGGTGCGGCAGCGGCACCTCGAAAAACGCGGCGTCCGGTGCATTCGGCACGACCAGTTCGCTCAGATACGGGGCCTTGGAAACGAAGCGGGCGATCTCGCCGTCTTCTTCCATGATGGTGCCCGCGCGCTGCACCAGCGACATGTTGTGGTCGGCCGGCTCTGTGGGGGAGATCGACAACGCGCGCAGGCGCGGGAAACGCACATCGCTGTCCAGCAGCGCGGTGAACTCCCACTCGCGCGTGCCATTGGCCCCTTCGTCCGGGCCGGTGAACGACAGCGACATGATCGCATCGGCCACGCGCTGGTCGGACAGGCAGGCCAACGTCCACGCGAACGGCTCTTCCCATGGGTTGCCGAAGAACTCCACGTGCAGGCCGCCGTACAACGGCGCCACGGTCACCCGTTCCTGCAGCGCTGCCCACAGCGGGCCGGCCGGGTCCTGGATATCCAGTTCATGCTCGGCGGCACTGTCCAGATTGAAGGCATGGATGCGTTGCTGCAGCGCCAGCAGCTGCTGCTGCGCGTGGTCGAAGGGAGGAGCTGCCATGTGTGCATACCGGACGTCCGTGTGATCCGCCCGATGATAGCGCTGGCCTGATGGCGGTGGTCTGCAGCCCGTGATCGGTTGCTTGATATTCCTCACGGTCGAGCAACTCCGGCAGCCCCCATACTGGCGCCCTCCGCTCAATTCTCACAAGGAAGCCGACCATGCGCCGCCACCGCTTGCCGTTGACCGCCGCGCTGCTCGCCAGCGCCTTCACAGCACCGGCGATGGCCGCCGTGCCGTTCTTCAATGCCAGCTGCCCCGGTGGGCTGGATGTCCATGCAGACGAGGGCGGGCCGGTCTACGTGCAGGGCCGCGAGACCACCCTCAAGCGCTTCAACGATCGCTATTTCGAAGCGCGCGATGCCAGCAGCGGCACCACGCTTTCAATCAGCACCGGTGACGACGGTACGCCGCAGGTCAGCTACACCGGACGCGGCGGTGCCAACGGCATCTGCCAGGTCAGCAACAACGGCACGTCGGCGGCTGCCGTGGAAGGTGGCAGGCACCACCGTGATCAGGATCGCGATGACGATGCAGCACTGCCACGCGAGGTGACCTGCGAATCCACCGACCAGCGCCAGGTGTCCTGTGACATGGACACGCGTGGCAATGTGGAGATCGTGCGCCAGCTCAGCCGTACCCGTTGCGAGCAGGGCAGCAACTGGGGCCTGTCGCGGCATTCGGTCTGGGTCAACGGCGGCTGCCGCGCGACGTTCCGCAACATGTCCAAGGCTGCAGCCAACGCGCCAGCGGGCGATACCGCGCTCGGTTCATGCAATGCAAGCAAAGGTGCACAGGGCACGCTGGTGACCCAGGTGCCGGTCGGCACCGATTACCAGGAACTGATCATCGATTATCCCGATGGCCGTTTCCTGTGCATGATGCGCAACGACGGCCGGGTGCAGAGCGTGACGCCACTGCGACGTCGCGGCGGGTGAGTCACAGGTGACAGCGCAGGACCTGCCATGCGATGGCAGGTCCTGTCCCTGCAGCGGCGCTACTGGATTTCGACGGGGTCATTGCCCCGTTTGAACTGGTAGCCGGTCATCTCCCAGCCGCCGCCATGGCCGCTGGAGGGTTCCACCCAGCGGAATTCCCACGACTGGTACGTGCCATCCGGCAAGGTGTTCTCGACCTTGTACTGTTCGCCTGGGTAGCCGCTGTCAGGCAGCTTTCCAAGAGGAGAAGGATCGGACATTCGGGCGACTGCCCCAGAAGAAAAGGCACTACGCTCGACATGGACCGTGCCAGCACCCAGAGGTGCGAATGACGGGCGGACGTGCCTGCCCACCCACGTCAAAACATCGCGGGCTTCAGGTTGGTGCAGTGCAAGTACATCGTTGGTTACCGCGTATGTCACGCGCTGAGGTGCGGCCCAAGCACTGGTGGATGCCAAGCATGCAACGCCAACGGACAACAACAGAGTGCGGTGGATCAGCTGTTTCATGGAAAGATCCTTCGAAGACCGAGGGTGATGGGACTCGCACTTCGCCGTTGGCGCGTGCGGGACCACTGTTCTGTCCTCACCAGACCATGGATAGAGCCGATACCGACCTGCGTGTGAAGCCTGTCCCAGGAAAGGGAATTCCTGACGCTACGCTTGGCTGAAAGCCGACCTCCGTCATCGGGGCCGCCTGGATGGGTGATCGACGGGCCGCCCTGCTGCACCGCCGCGAGTGGTGTCACATGCGTCTGGCTAGACTGTGCTTCTTTTTCGTTCGCAGGAGGCACCCATGGCCCATCATCCCGCCGTTACCCTGATCGGCGTCCCCACCGACATCGGGGCGGGCCATCGCGGCGCCCGGCTGGGGCCGGAAGCCCTGCGCGTGGCCGGCCTGCCTGAAGCACTGGAAGCGCGTGGCGTGGACGTGCGCGACCTCGGCAACCTGGACGGCCCGCGCAACCCGTGGACCGCGCCGGTGCAGGGCTACCGTCACCTGGACGAGGTAGTGGCGTGGAACCACGCGCTGATGGAAGCAAGCTACGCCGAACTGCAGGCCGGCCGCATGCCGATCATGCTGGGCGGCGACCACTGCCTCGGCATCGGTTCGATCACTGCCGTCGCGCGCTGGTGCCGCGAGCAGGGCAAGGACCTGCGCGTGCTGTGGCTGGATGCGCATTCGGATTTCAACACCAGTGAGGTGACCCCGTCGGGCAACATCCACGGTATGCCGGTGGCCTGCCTGTGCGGCCTCGGCCCGGATGCGCTGACCAGGCTGGGCGGCACTTCGCCGGCGATCCAGCCTTCACAAGTGCACCAGATCGGCATCCGTTCGGTGGACCCGGAAGAAAAGCGCCTGATCAAGACCCACAAGGTCGATGTCTACGACATGCGCTACATCGACGAGAACGGCATGAAGCGCACCGTGGAAGCGGCGCTGGCCGGCATCGACGAGAACACCCACCTGCACGTCAGCTTCGACGTCGATTTCCTCGACCCGAGCATTGCCCCGGGTGTGGGCACCACCGTCCCGGGCGGGGTGAACTACCGCGAAGCGCAGCTGGTGATGGAGATGATCGCCGACAGTGGCCGCATGGGCTCGCTGGACATCGTCGAACTCAATCCGCTGCTGGACAACCACAACAGCACCGCCGAACTGGCCGTGGACCTGGTCGAAAGCCTGTTCGGGAAATCGACCCTGATGCGCGACTGAGAGGATCCAGCCTGAACGGTTGGACGAACCGTTCACACGCGCTCCACGCCCCTGCCGCCAGATTGCACCTCACGCGGCAGTGTTGGCTTCGAGCCAGCCTGCCGCCCCGATCAATACAACCGAACCCCGTGATTGAGCGGTGTAGCGGCAAACCCAAGGAGAAGCCCATGAAGCGCGTAGTTGCCCTGATGCTGTTGTCGATGTTCTCGGTGGCCCTGCTGGCCGGTTGCAACACCGTTGCCGGTGCCGGCAAGGACGTGCAGAAGGCTGGTGAGAAGGTTGAGGATGCCGCCAAGGGCAACTGAGCCTGAGGTGGTGCGCACTACGGAAAAGGCCGGGATCTTCCCGGCCTTTTTCATGCGCGCTTGCTGCGTGTGTACGCCGCGTGCCGACCGGTAGTGAACCATTCAAGCAGGTGAGCGGCGCTTTCATGGCCGGTTGACCGTGCTTCAACGTGCACTGCGCGATGCTGCAGCCACGGTAACAACGCCGTTGCATACCAAGGAAGCCTCAGCAATGAACAAAGACATCATTTCCGGCAAGTGGTCCCAGCTCAAGGGCAAGGCCCAGGCGAAGTGGGGCGATCTGACCAATGACGATTTCGATGTGGCCGAGGGCAATGCCGAATATCTGGCGGGCCGCCTGCAGGAGCGCTATGGCTGGGCCAAGGACCGCGCAGAAACCGAAGTGCGCGATTTCGAGAAGGCGATGCACAAGGATTACCCGGACTACAAGTAACCGGGCGTCGAACGCCCGCGTTATGCCCCCACCGACAACGCCCGCGCCGGAAGGTGCGGGCGTTGTGCTGTGTGCAGATCAACGCGCCGGCGGGTCGGGCACGTAGCGGTTGGGGAAGGCCTGTGGCTGGCGGTCCAGGCGCGAGGGCGAATCGAGCAGGATGCCGCGTGCACGCAGGTTGCGGGCGCTGTCGTAGCGCAGCTGCAGCACCTGTGCCGGGCTGCGGGTGGCGCGTTCGAAATCGGTATCGCGCACCGAAGAACTTTCGCGCGCACCATGCCCGGTGCCCAGCGCGGGTGCCTGCGACTTGGCCGAATAGCCTTCAATGCGGCTGGCGCTGGCGCTGGCGTCGGCCGCCGCCGAGGCTTCGGCCGCCGCCGGTGCCGGCCCGGCGCGACCGCGCAGGATCGGCTGCGGACGCGGGTACCAGCGACGCGCTTCCTCGAACACCGCCACGCCGACCACGCCGACGTTGTCCGGGCGGCCGGTACGGCTGGCATAGCTGCCGCTGGGGCTGCTGAAGACGAACTGGGCCACTTCGTCCTGGGTCTTGCGCCAACCGGTGATGTCGGCGCGCTGGCCAGGGTTGAGCACGTAACCGGTCTGCGAGGGATCGGCGTCTTCGCCGGAGATGGCGTTGACCCCGTCCACCGACAGCACCACCAGCACCCGTCGCGGGCTGTCGTTGTACAGGCGCACCGCATAGCGGTGGCCGCGCTCACCGGCCACCCAGCGCTGGCCGTCGGCCGGGTAGCTGCGCAGCTCGGTGCCGCGGTCGCGGTCGACCAGGGCCACGCGCACCGGGCCGTCCTGCGGCATCGGCGGGGGCAGCGGAGCCGGGCGGAAGCCGGCCAGGGGCAGGATCAGCAGCAGGGGCAGCAGGCGTTTCATCGGGCGTCTCCAGCGGGGTTGGGTGAATGAACGCGCCGGAGGCCCTGACGGGGTTGACCGTGTGCACGGTAAACTGGCCGCGTTCATAGAAGGTTTCCGCACGCAGTCATGACGACCCGAGTCCTTACCGGCATCACCCCCTCCGGCACGCCCCACCTGGGCAACTACGTTGGCGCCATCCGCCCGGCCATTGCGGCCAGCCACGCGCCGGACATCGAGAGCTTCTTCTTCCTGGCCGATCTGCACAGCCTGATCAAGTCGCAGGACCCGCAGCGCACCCAGCGCGCGACCCTGGAGATCGCTGCCAGCTGGCTGGCCTGTGGCCTGGACCCGGAACACGTGTGGTTCTATCGCCAGAGTGACATCCGCGAGACCACCGAGCTGATGTGGTTCCTGACCGCCATCGCCAGCAAGGGCATCCTCAACCGCGCCCATGCCTACAAGGCGGCGGTGGACAAGAACCGGGAGGAAGGCCAGGACGAGGACGCAGGTGTCAGCGCCGGCCTGTTCATGTACCCGGTGCTGATGGCGGCCGACATCCTGATCTTCAAGGCCAACCAGGTACCGGTGGGCCGTGACCAGATCCAGCACATCGAGATGGCGCGCGACTTCGCCCAGCGCTTCAACCATGTGTACGGCAAGGAGTATTTCCCGCTGCCGGACGTGGTGATCGACGAGCAGGTGGCAACCCTGGCGGGCCTGGATGGCCGCAAGATGAGCAAGAGCTACCACAACACCATTCCGCTGTTCGTGCCGCGCGAGGAGCTGAAGAAGCTGGTGTTCTCGATCCTGACCGACTCGCGTGCCCCGGGCGAGCCGAAGGACACCGAAGGTTCGGCGCTGTTCCAGATGTACCAGGCGTTCGCCACCCCGGAGCAGACCGCTGCCTTCGCCAAGGCCTTCGCCGATGGCATCAGCTGGGGCGATGCCAAGCAGCAGCTGTTCGAGCGCATCGACAGCGAACTGTCGCCGCTGCGCGAGCGCTACAACGCGCTGATGGCCGAGCCGGAGAAGATCGAAGCACTGCTCAAGCGCCGTGGCCAGCAGTTGCGCGAGCAGCTGGCAGCACCGCTGCTGGAAGAACTGCGCCATGCGGTGGGCCTGCGTGATCTGTCCGATGCCGGCGACATCGCCAGCGAAGATGCCGGTGAAGCCCGCGCCGCTCCGCCGCTGTTCAAGCAGTACCGCGAGAAGGACGGCCGTTTCTACTTCAAGCTCACCGCCGGTGACGGCACGCTGCTGATCCAGAGCGAAGGCTTCGACTCGCCGCGCGATGCCGGCCAGCTGATCGCCGTGCTGAAGCAGGCCGAGCAGGGTGACCAGCTGCAGAGCGACCTGTTCAAGCTGGAAGCCGAGGTGGATGCGGTGCTGGCGGCGCTGGCTGTGCTGCGCGCCGACTGATCGGTAGATGCCGACCTTGGTCGGCGCTGTTGAAGGCGAAATGCCGGCCAGCGGCCGGCACTACCACGGCATTGCACCCATGGCATGATGTCCGCGCGCCTCAGGCGCGATGACATGGAGTCTGCAATGGCCTGGTTGTCGCTGCTGCTGTTCCTGCCCTGGTTCATTCTGCTGGGCAGCCTGTACTGGCTGTTTCCGCGCCAGCCGCGTACCGCGCGGCGACGCCTGTTCGATGGCACTACGCTGGCATTGGCGCTGGCCCTGAGCATCGTGGCGATGCTGTGGGGCCACCACATCGGTCTGGTACAGCCGGGCGCCGGGCCGATCTGGCCGCAGGTGCTGGCGGTGCTGTATGCCTATGGCGCGTTCCTGGCGGTGCTGGTACTGGCGCTGCTGCTGAGGCCGCGATTTGCATTGCGCCAGGCTGATTGGTAGTGCCGACCGCTGGCCGGCAACTGCATTCAACTGGCTAACCCGGGGTTGCCGGCCAGCGGCCGGCACCATCCGACCAAAGCCGCATCGATCACGCCATGCCGGCGCGCCTACCATGGGTGTCTGTTCCCGATCCTGCCAGGTGAGCGTCGATGACCGCCGATCCCAGCATCCACACCATCGATACCGGTTTCCAACGGCGTGATTTCGATGCCGCCTACCTGATCATCGAAAACGGTCGCGCCGCGTTCGTCGACTGCGGTACCGGCCTGTCGGTGCCGGCGATGCTGCAGGCCCTGGCCGACAACGGGCTGGGCGTGGAGGCGGTGGACTGGCTGCTGCTGACCCACGTGCACCTGGATCATGCCGGTGGCGCTGGCCTGCTGATGCAGCAGTTGCCCAATGCGCTCGCGGTGCTGCATCCGCGCGGCGCGCCGCACATGATCGATCCGACCCGGTTGATCGCCGGTGCCACCGCCGTCTATGGCGCTGAGGAAATCGCCCGCAGCTATGGCCGTATCGAAGCGATTCCCGAGCAGCGCGTGGTAGTGGCTGACGACGGCCAGCGCATCGACCTGTCCGGCCGCGAGCTGGTGCTGCTGCATACCCCGGGCCACGCGCTGCACCACTACTGCGTGTGGGATGCACGCAGCCGCAGCTGGTTCACCGGCGATACCTTCGGTATCTCCTACCGCGAGCTGGACAGCGCGCAGGGCGCTTTCATCTTCCCCACCTCATCGCCGGTGCAGTTCGATCCGGAAGCGATGAAGGCGTCGATCCAGCGCATGCTCGGTTACGCACCGCAGGCGATGTACCTGACCCATTACGGTCGTGTCGAACAGGTCGAAAAGCTGGCCGAGGATCTGTTCGAACAGATTGATGCGATGGCGGCAATCGGCCGCCAGTGCGACGGCCGCCCCGATCGTCATCGCTGCCTGCTGGCCGCGTTGCAGGCACTGTACCTGGAGCGTGCACAGCAGCATGGCTGCGCGCTGGACCAGGCTGCAGTGAGCGAAGTACTGGCGATGGATATCGAACTCAACGCGCAGGGCCTGGCCTGCTGGCTGGACCGTGTATCGCGCTGACCTGCGCACGCCCTGGCGGCGGAGATCCGCTGCGCCCCTGGTAGATCCACGCCATGCGTGGATGACACGGTCCCGGGCCGCGCCGCGATGTCACGACCACGTTACACTCTGGTGACTTTCAAGCTAGCCGTGGTGTTGCCGTGAACCCGATGCGCGTGTTGCTGCTGTCGTCCTGCCTGTTCGTCGGTGGCCTGGCCCATGCGGCCAATGACCTGCCCGGCGGCGGCATCGATCCGCAGGCGCTGTCGCGTCATGTGCGCGTGCTGGCATCGGACGAATTCGAAGGCCGTGCACCGGCCACCGAAGGCGAAGAACGCACCGTGCAGTACCTGATCGAGCAGTTCCGCAGCTACGGCCTGCAGCCGGGTGGCGTGGACGGCAGCTGGGTACAGCCGGTGCCGCTGGTGCGCGCGCAGCTGGACGGCCAGGCCAAGGCCAGTCTTGCCCTGAAGGGCGGCAAGCGCGCGCTGGCCAATGGCGTGGACGTGACCCTGCAGAGCCTGCAGCCGCGCAAGCGCGTGCAGATCAAGGAGGCGCCGTTGGTGTTCGTCGGCTACGGCATCGACGCGCCCGAGCGCCACTGGAATGACTACAAGGACGTGGACCTGCACGGCAAGATCGCCGTGGTATTGATCAACGATGCCGATTTTGAAGCCGACGCGCCAGGTGCGTTCGATGGCAAAGCGGTGACCTACTACGGCCGCTGGACCTACAAGTTCGAGGAAGCCGCGCGCCGGGGTGCCGAAGGCGTGCTGATCGTGCACGAGACCGCACCGGCCGCCTATGGCTGGGCCACGGTGAAGAGTTCGGGCACCTCGCCGCTGTTCGACATCGAGCGCGGCCAGGCCGAGGCGATGGCCCAGCACACGCCGCTGCGTGGCTGGATGCAGCGTGAGCTGGCCGAACAGATCTTCGCCGACGCCGGCCTGGATTTCGATGCAGAGAAGCGCAAGGCGATGAGTGCGGACTTCCGCCCGGTTGCGCTGGACAACGCGAAGCTGAGCGTCGATTTCGCGCTCAAGCGCGAGCAGGTGGTGACCCGCAACGTGGTGGCCAAGCTGCCCGGCGGCGAGCACGCCGATGAGGCGGTGATCTTCTCGGCGCACTGGGATGCCTTCGGCATCGGCCAGGCCGACGCCAAGGGTGATCGTATCCGCCGTGGTGCGATCGACAACGCCACCGGCGTGGCCACCGTGCTGGAACTGGGCCGGGTGTTCGCCGCCGGCCCGCAGCCGCAGCGCACCCTGTACTTCGTCGCCCTGACCGCCGAAGAGAAGGGCCTGCTGGGCGCCAGCTACTACGCCGCGCACCCGCTGGCGCCGCTGGACAAGACCGCTGCGGTGCTGAACATCGAGATGTTCAGCCCGGATGGTGCCACCCGTGACATCGCCTCGTGGGGCAAGGGCCGGGTGTCGCTGGAAGGCGACCTGGAACGCGTGGCCAAGGCCCGTGGCCGCAGCTACAGCCCGGATCCGAACCTGGAAGCCGGCTTCTTCTACCGTGCCGACCACTTTGCCTTTGCCCGCCTGGGCGTGCCGGCGATCACCATCGGCCCGGGCCTGGACAAGCTTGAGGGCGGCGTCGAGGTCGGTCGCGCGCTGCGCGAGAAGTACTTCGCCGACTGCTACCACCAGGCCTGCGATGCATGGACGCCGAGCTGGGATCCGGCGGGCCACGCGGCCGACACCCTGCTGGTCTACGACCTCGGCGCCGAACTGGCCAACAGCCGTCGCTGGCCGCAGTGGGAGAAGGAATCGGAATTCCACGGCGCCCGCGAGAAGAGCGAAGCCGCCCGCCGGTAAACGCACGGCAATGCCGGCCGCTGGCCGGCAACCTTCAAACGCACGGCAATGCCGGCCGCTTGCCGGCAACCTCCAAACGCATGGTAGTGCCGGCCGCTGGCCGGCAACCTCATGGACCTTCCGAAAGGATGTGCAGATGCCGGCCAGCGGCCGGCACTACCGCATCTTCAGCCACGTGGCCGCAGCAGCTTCCACGCGCCCCAACCGGCGAAGGCAAGCGCGCCCAGGTAACAGGCCACCATCGTACGCAGGCTGGCCACCGGTGCGGGGTTGATGCCCCGGCTCAGACGCAGATGCAGGGTGCTGGCACCGCTGCCCAGATCCACTGCCAGCTGCAACACCAGGGCAACGCAGAACGCCAGCAGGGCAGTACCGAAGCCGATACGTGGCCAACTCGCCTGGGCGTCGGGCCGGCGGATCAGCCATGCCAGCAGGGTCGCCGCGCCCAGGCCCAGTGCGAGCCATACCAGCGGCGTGGCAGGAGACGCGGCGGCCACCGGCATTGCACCGGTGGCCGCCATCACTACGGCGCGCTTACTTGCGCGTGCCGTCGAGCCAGTTGGGGCCCTTGTTGGTGAGGAAGAACACATAGACCACCAACGATACCGCGATCGTCGCGGTGACGTAGATGGCGAACCAGTCCACGTGGCCGGTCTTCAATGCGCCCTGGTACAGCAGCGGCGCGGTGCCGCCGAACAGCGAGTTGGCCAATGCATAGCCGAAGCCCACGCCCAGCGCACGAATGTGGGTGGGAAACAGCTCTGCCTTCACCACGGCGTTGATGGAGGTGTAGCCGGTGAGGATGACAAAGCCCAGTGCCAGGGTAAGGAAGGCGAGGGTGGCATCGTGCTGGTGCGGCAGCTGCGTGATCAGGTACCAGCTGTACAGCACGCCGCCCACACCGAAGAACACCAGCAGGCTCTTGCGGCCGATGATGTCCGACAGCCAGCCGCCGACCGGCTGCAACACCATCAGGAAGGCCAGCACACCCAGGTTGATCAGGGTGCCGGTCATCGGGTCGTTGCCGGCGAAGGCGCTCTGGATCATCTTCGGGCCGTTCACCGAGTAGGTGTAGAAGGCGATGGTGCCACCGGCGGTGATCAGGAAGCACAGCAGCAGCGGACGCCACTGGTGCACGAATAGTTCGTACATCGAGCCGGACTTCTTGTCCTTGCCCTCGCGCGCGGCTTCGATGGAGGATTCCGACAGCGACTCGTCCATGCCACGGCGCAGCCAGAACACGACCACGGCGGCGATGCCACCGATGCCGAAGGCGATGCGCCAGCCCCACTCGGAGATTTCCGGCTTGGCCCAGAACGTCAGCATCACGAACAGGGTCAGCTGGGCCAGCACATGGCCGCCCACCAGGGTGACGTAGTGGAACGAGGACAGGAAGCCGCGGCGGCCCGGAATGGCGGCCTCGGACATGTAGGTGGCGCTGGCACCGTACTCGCCACCGGTGGCGAAGCCCTGCAGCAGGCGCGCGAACAGCAGGATGATCGCCGCCCAGATGCCGATGCTGGCAGCGGTGGGGGTGATGGCGATGATGAACGAGCAGAAGGCCATCAGCGTGACCGACACGGTCAATGCAAGGCGACGGCCATGACGGTCGGCGAAGCGACCGAAGAACCATGCGCCGATCGGGCGCATCAGGAAGGTCGCGGCGAAGATCGCCCACACGTACAGGGTGGAGTTCTTGTCTTCAGGCGAGAAGAACTGCGATTCGAAGTACACGGCGAACACCGAGTACACGTAGACGTCGTACCACTCCACCAGGTTGCCGGCGGAGCCTTTGAGGGTGTTGGAGATGGAACGCCGCAGGGCGGCGCCGTCGGTGCTGGGGACAGCGGATTGGGACGTAGTGCTCATCCGGGTGGGGATCCTCGATGCGGTGCGTCCATGCGGGAAATTGCGCTGCCAGGCGCGCGGTGCGCTGCCGGCCAGCCTCCTTGGTACTGCAACCCACGTCAACGCCGGGTGCCGGAAGGGGCGGGCGGGGCATGGATGGATGACAGCGTGCCACTACATGGGCTGCCGGACCATAACCAAAACGTCCTAAAATCCGTGTTCCCCCAGCTCCCTGGTGTGTCATGTCGGCTCCCCCCGTTCCGTCTGCGGCTGCCCCACGGGGCGGCCTTGTCGTGCTGGCACTGCTGCTGGTCTATGTGGTCTGGGGTTCGACCTACCTGGGTATCGCCAAGGCCCTGCATGGCGGCGCGCTGCCACTGACGATGGTCTCCGGCAGCCGGTTCATCATTGCCGGCGGCCTGATGTACCTGGCGCTGCGCCTGTTCTGGAAGATGCCCAGACCCACCCTGCGGCAGTGGCGCAACCTGGTCATCATGGGCGTGACCATGCTGGTGCTGGGCAACGGCATGGTGGTGCTGGCCGAACGCGAGGTGTCATCCGGCCTGGCCGCCACCGCGGTGGCCTCGGTGCCGTTGTGGATGGCGCTGTTCTCGGCCCTGCGCGGGCAGCATGCCAGCAAGGGCGAATGGCTGGGCATCGCCGTTGGCTTCGTCGGCGTGGTCTGGCTCAACGCCGGCAGCAGCCTGACCGCATCGCCCACCGGGCTGGTGCTGCTGCTGATCGCGCCGGTCGGCTGGGCGTTCGGCTCGGTGTGGGCACGCGGGCAGGATCTGCCGGGGCCGTTCATGACGGCCGCCGGGCAGATGATCTGCGGTGGCGTGCTGCTGGTGCTGATCGGCCTGGTCGTCGGCGAGCGCCCCACCACCCTGCCCGACAGCGGTGGCCTGCTGGCGATGGCCTACCTGTGCGTGTTCGGTTCGATCGTGGCGTTCACCGCTTACGTCTGGCTGCTGCAGAACGTGCGCCCGGCGCTGGCCGGCAGCTATGCCTACGTCAATCCGGTGATTGCTGTCCTGTTGGGGGCTGCATTGAATGGTGAACGCTTTGGTTGGCGCGACTTCCTGGCCATGGCGGTGATACTTCTGGGTGTGGTGGTACTGACGATGGCAAGGACACGCAAGCGATGAGCATGGACGAGAAAGAACAGCGACGGGGCCTGTTGATCACTGCCTCCACCTTCGTGCTGTGGGGGCTGGTGCCGGTGTACTGGCATCTGCTCAACGAAGTGCCTTCGTTCCAGATCATCGCCCACCGCATCATCTGGAGCACCGTGCTGGTGGTGGCCTGGCTGCTGATCGCATCACGGCTGGGCTGGTGGAAGAAGATCGCCGCGCAACCGCGCGCGCTGCCGATCCTGGCGGTATCGAGCCTGACCATCGCCTTCAACTGGGGCCTGTACATCTGGGCGATCAACGCAGGACATGTGATCGAAACCAGCCTGGGCTACTTCATCAACCCGCTGGTGAACGTCCTGCTGGGCGTGCTGGTGCTGAAGGAGCGCCTGCGCCGCGTGCAGTGGCTGGCGGTAGCCATCGCCGCGGTGGGCGTGGCCTGGCTGACCATCGATGCGGGCACGCCGCCGTGGATCGCGCTGGGCCTGGCGTGCTCGTTCGGCCTGTACGGCCTGCTGCGCAAGCTGGTGTCGGTCGATCCGGTGGCCGGGCTGGGCGTGGAAAGCCTGTACCTGTTCCTGCCCGCGCTGGGCTTCGCGCTGTGGTCGGAAAACGGCCATGGCGGTGGCTTCTTCGGTGGCTGGGGCTGGGCCAACGACCTGATGCTGATCTTCGGCGGGGTGATCACGGCGGTGCCGCTGATCGGCTTCGCCTACGGGGTCAAGCGCATCCCGCTGTCGCTGGTCGGCATCCTGCAGTACATCGCACCGAGCCTGCAGCTGCTGCTGGGCGTGTTCTTCTTCCACGAAGCGTTCGACACCGGCAAGGCGATTGGTTTTGCGGCGATCTGGGCCGGGTTGGTCCTGTACGTCGGTGACAACGTACGGGCGATGCGCGGCGCGAAACGGTAGCGCCTCCGGGGTCAGATCCCTTCGCGACGCAAAGGGATCCGACCCCGCAAAAAAGAACGGCGCCCCGAGGGGCGCCGTTCTGCTTCCATCCACGGCCAGGAGAGAGTTGGCCGGGGCGGGAACGCGGTTGCAGGCTTAGAAGCGCTGCTGGTACTTCATGTACATGAAACGACCGATGTCGAAGCCACCGTAGTAGGTGAAGCTGCTGTTGGGCTGGCTGTACATGATCGGACCCTGGTGGTCGAACACGTTGTTCAGGCCCAACGACACGGTGCCATCCCACGGCAGGCTGTAACGCACCTGCAGGTCGTGGAAGGTGTTGGAACCCACCTTGCGGCTCGGCTGTGCATCGGTATACGGCGAAACAAAGTCGGCCATGTTGCAGTCCGGGCCACCGCCCAGGTCGTACGAGCAGGCTTCCTTCATGCCCGAGTAGTAACGGGCGGTCCAGCCGATGCCGAGGTTGCCGTACTGCCAATCCAGGTTGAAGGTCGAACGTACGCGGAAGTCACCGGCCCAGCCCACGCGCTGCTCCACCGGGGTGGTGGCGGCGCTGTCGTTGCGCTGCTCCAGGTAGTCGGTGTAGGTGGTGTTCCAGTTGATGGCGAACTTGCCGTATGCGGTTTCCGGCAGGCGGTAACGCACACCGATGTCATAGCCGGCGGTTTCGCGGTAGCCGGCGTTGACCAGCGAACGATCCAGCGCCGAAACCTGGCCGCGGGTGGCCGCAGCGGTGGAACGGGTGAAGCGACCGCATGCCGAATCCACGCCCTGCACGTAGCACTGGTTGAGGATGTCGGTAGCCGACTCGCCCACGATGGCGTTGTCGATGCGGATCTTCCACCAGTCCAGGCTGACGTCCAGGCCCTGCACGAATTCCGGGCTGTAGACCAGGCCGACGGTCCAGGTCTTGGCGGTTTCCGGCTTCAGTTCCGGGTTGGAACCGGAGTTGAAATCGGAGGTGGCCTGCTGGCCCGGGCGGTTGGCAAAGTTGCCGTCCGAACCGGTCTGCTGACGGAAGTTGGCGGGCACGTTCAGCGCCTGGCAGCGTGCTGCCACGGTCGGGCTGCTGGCGGCGATGCCGAACTTCGTATCGCACGGATCGGTGAACGAATCGCGGCTGGAAACCGCGCCGCCGTAGAGATCGTCCACGGTCGGTGCACGGAAGCCGGTGCCGTAGGTGGCGCGTACCAGCAGGCTGTCGATCGGCTTCCACTTCAGGCCGAACTTGCTGTTGGTGGTCGAACCGAAGGTGTTGTAGTCGGTGTAGCGACCGGCCAGGTCCAGCGACAGCTCGCGGGCGAAGGCCATGTCGGCCAGCAGCGGCACCTGCATTTCCAGGTAGACCTCGTTGAGCGAGTAGTCGCCACGGGTCGGCTGGCCGGTGGTGCCGGCGATCTGGCCCTTCTGCACCATCAGGTCCGGGGTGTAGCTGGCTTCTTCGCTGCGGTGCTCAAAGCCCATCGCGCCCATGATGTCGCCGGCCGGCAGGGTGAACAGCGAGCCGGAGATGTTGGCGCTGGCGACCTTGGTGGTGCTGCGCATCTTGTCGACGAAGCGGGTGAACAGGTAGTCCTGCACGTCCTGGTTGCCCAGCGAGCCCGGGCCGGTGTAGCCCATCGGCGCAGCCGGATTCCACGGCACGCAGCCGGCGATCACCGCACCCGGCGTACCGCAGCGGGCCACGTCGCCGTCCATGAAGGACGGGCCGACGGCGAGGTTGACGTTCGGCTGGTACATGCTGCCCGTGCCAACGCGCTCGCCTTCATTGCGGTTGTACATGTAGCTGACGTTCCAGTCCCAGTAGCGCGAACCGGTTTCGAAGCTGCCTTCCAGGCCGAGGCTGGCACGCTTGGTTTCCAGCGTGTTCTCGGTACCGCGCGGCAGCTCTTCGGTGCGGTGCGAGAACAGCACGTCCTGGCCCCACTTGTTGAAGGTGCTGTCCTTGGACAGCGCAGCGCGCGTGCCGTTGCGCGACTGCGCAGCCGAGACCGAGTACGGGTAGCCGGCCAGGTGCTTGGTCGACTCGCGCTTGCTGTACAGCGCATCGGCGACGATGCGCAGGTTGTCGGTGATCGAGAAGCCGCCGTTGGCGAACACCGAGGTGCGCTCCAGGCCGCTCAGCAGGCTCATGTTGGTCTTGGCGTTGGCGCCGTCAGCCGGATCCGGCGTGTGGAAGTTGCTGGCGCTGCTCGGGTCGCCGCCCGGGCCCACGGTCAGCGGCTTGCCACCGACGGTGACCGTGCCCCACTGGGTGGTCGGGCTCAGCGCGTCGACGTCGTCGGCATGGCGCGGGCCACCCGGGTAGCGGCTGAACTCGCGCGCATCGCCGAGGATCTCGTCTTCCTTGGTGCGCTCGGCGCCGACGCTGAACCAGCCGCGGTCGAAGGTCTTGCCGAAGGTGGCGCTGTAGGAGCGCTTCTGGCCGTCGCCTTCACCGTACTGGCCGACATAGACGCTGGCTTCGCCACCGTCGAAGTTCTTGCGGGTGATGATGTTGACCACGCCGGCGATGGCGTCCGAGCCGTACAGCGCCGAGGCGCCATCGGTCAGCACTTCCACGCGTTCGACGATCGCCGACGGAATCGAGGCCAGGTCGGAGTAACCGCCGGCGCTGACGCCCATGCGGCGGCCGTCGATCAGCACCAGGCTGCGTTCCGGGCCGAGGTTGCGCAGGCTGACATACATACCGCCGAAATCGCGCGACGAGCTCAGCGAGGACGAACGGCTCAGGCTCGGTGCGCCGGCTGCAGTGACGTCCTGCAGGATGTCGGCAACGTTGACGTAGCCCTTCTTCTCGATGTCGGCGCGGTTGAGTGCCACCACCGGCTGCGCGGTCTCGACACTGGCCTGGCGGATGCGCGAGCCGGTGATCTCGATGCGGTCGAGGTTGGTGGGGGTATCGCCGGCTTCCTGTGCGAAGGCGGGCGTGGTGCAGCTGGCGGCCAGCGCGATGCTGATCGCGTTGCGCAGCGGGGTGGTCTTCAGGGACATCCGTGAAATCTCGTGTTTCAGAAAAAACATGCGTCCGTTCTATGGACGCGTGGGGTGCTGCAAACCAACGTGGGGGCCGGATTCTAGAGTGTTTTCATCGGTAACTGTTTGTCCGCGCGCGCTGTAACGCCGCGAAAATGAATCGCAACCAACAATCCACAGGTGCATTGTGCGCAACGTCACGCGCGATGCGTTTGCGATGGGCAGAGGCACCGATAGCGGCGGTGTTTGCGCAATCTGTAATCGTTGTTGCGTGCGTACACGCATCCATCCACGCATGGCGTGGATCTACTGCAACAACGTCGGCGTCCCACACCATGCGGATAGGCCAGTAGATCCACGCCATGCGTGGATAGGGCACCAGTAGATCCACGCCATGCGTGGATGGGCCAGTAGATCCACGCCATGCGTGGATGACGCGCAAAAAAAAGGGACGGAGCCTTCGCCCCGTCCCCTGCGCAACGTCCATTCAATCAATGCGTGATGCTCAGGTCTCGCGCAGCGCCGTGGTGATCGGCAGCCGTGCCGCGCGCAGCGCCGGGAACAATCCGCCGACCAGGCCGATGCCCAGCGCCCACTTCAGCCCGCTCCACAGCAGTTCCGGCGATACATGGAACTTGAACACCACCGCGCTGAAGTTGCTGCCGATGGTGGACACGCTGTAGCCGTTGAACAGCAGCCATGCCACCGCGCAGCCAAGCAGTCCGCCGAGCAGGGCCAGCAGCATGGTTTCCAGCATCACTGCAGTCACCACCGGCAGGCCACGGAAGCCGATCGCACGCATGGTGGCGATCTCGCGTGCGCGCGTGGCCACGGCGGCATACATGGTGTTGAGCGCACCAAACACAGCGCCTACGGCCATGATGGTGCCGATCACCTTGCCGAGGATGTCGATCAGCTTGGTCAACCCACCACCCTGCTTGCTGTAGTAGACGCGGGTGGTTTCCACGTCCAGCTTCAGGCGCGGATCGGCGGCCACGGCGGCCTTGAACTGCTCGAAGCCGGCCTTGCCGTCGGTACGCACGCTGATCGACTGCCAGGCACTGCGCTGGTAGGTGGTGGCCAGCGTGTCGGCGTCGGTCCACAGTTCCGAGTCATGCGCATCGCCGGTAGCGAACACGCCCACGACCGTCCAGGTCTGGTTGCCCAGGGTGAGCGTTTTGCCAACATCCATGTCGCGGAACTGGCTCCTGGCGCCCTGGCCGACCACGATCTCGCGCAGGCCGGCGGCGAACCGGCGGCCTTCGACGATCTTGACCTTGTCATGCACGGCCCACGCCTGCGGGCCGACACCGCGGAACTGCGCATTGACGTCGGTGCCATCGGCCTTGGACACCAGGTTGACCACCTGCGAGAGTTCCGGCGACAGCAGCGGCCGCCCCTGCGCATCGCGGGTGATGCCGGGCAGGGTGGACAGCGTCGGGACCTGTTCGCGGGTGATGACCGAGTTGGTCTCTGCCTGCGAGCCGCCGCGCAGCACGATCGCGGTGGTGTCATCGCCGGTGTTGTTGAGCGTGGCCTGGAAGCCTTCGCCCATCGCCAGCATCGCGACCAGTACGCCGACCACGCCGGCGATGCCGACCACGATCACCGAGGAGGCACCCCAGCGTTGCGGCAGGCTGGCGATGCCGATGCGGGTGGCGGCCAGGGCCAGCCGGCCACTGCGGGTGAGCGCCAGCCACAGCCCCAGCAGCACCGCGATGGCAGCGACGCCGATCCACGGCAGGCTGATCCAAACCACCAGGCCAACGACCAGCAGCAGCACGGTCACCGCGTTCCCCAGCCACTTCTTGAGCTTGTTCATGTCGGTGTCCTCTTCAGCGGCCGGCGAGCGCGTCGACGATCTTCAGGCGCTTGGCGCGCAGTGCGGGCAGCAGCCCGACCACGATGCCGATCACCACGATCAGGACGATGCCCACCAGCCAGGTCGGCGTCGGTACGTGCGGCGGCAGCATGCCCATGCTCTTGGGGCTGATGGCCGGCAGGATCAGCGCCGCCAGGCCCATGCCGATCAGTCCACCGAGGCCGATCAGCAGCACCGATTCGACCATCACCAGGGTCAGCACCGTGCTGTCCTTGAAGCCCAGCGTCTTCAGCGTGGCCAGTTCCGGAACGCGCTCGCGCACCGCCTGGGCCATGGTGTTGCCGGTCAACAGCAGCAGGGTGAAGAACACCGCGCCCATGATCGAGGTGACGATCATGCCGATGTCGGCGAACTGTTTCACGAACGCCTGCTGGAACGCCGATTCGGTCTGGGTCTTGGTTTCGTGGTCGGAGTTGGCCGAGATCGCATCGATGGCCTGCGCCACTCTCGACGACTGCTCCGGGTTGTCCAGCGTCACCGTGTACCAGCTCACCTGGTTCTTGATGTAGTCGTTGGACTCATCGAAGTACTTCCAGTTCATCATCAACTGGCGTTCTTCATTGGCCGCCAGTGCGCGATCCTTCGAGCGGTAGATGCCCTTCAGTTCCAGCGGCCAGTCGTTGCTGCCGCCACGCGGGAAGATGGTGGCCTGCAGCGGGATGGTGTCGCCGATCTTCCAGCCGAACTGCTTGGCCAGCGTCTCGCCGACGATCGCGCCGGTACGGGTCTGCTGCCAGTCCTGCAGCTGCGCCGGGTCGATCTGCAGCTCGCGGTAGACATCGAAGTAGTTGGGCGCCACCGAGAAGTTGGGGAAGAAGTTCTTCGGGTCCTGGTAGATGCCGCCGAACCACATGCCGTAGGTGACATCGCGCACGCCGCTGACCTGGCGGATCTGCGTTTCCAGGCGGATCGGCAGCGACTGGGTGATCGACAGGCGCGAAGCCACCACCAACCGGTTGGCACCTTCCACGCTGCCACCGGACGAGAACGCCACGCGCACCGAGTCGAGCATGCCGAACAGCAGGAACGCGGCCACCACCGACAGCAGGGTCAACAGGGTGCGGGTGCGGCTGCGGAACAGCTGCGCCCAGACCAACGAGAAGTATTTCATCGCTGTGGCCTCCGTCAGTGGGCCAGCGGCGCGTCGGCCAGCTCGCCCTTGTCCAGGTGCACCGTGTGGGTGGCGTACTCGGCAGCCTTCGGGTCATGGGTGACCATGATGATGGTCTTGCCGTGTTCGCGGTTGAGTTGCTGCAGCAGGCCCAGGATCTCTTCGGCGGACTGGCGGTCAAGATCGCCGGTAGGTTCGTCGCAGATCAGGAAGGTCGGGTCGGAGACGATCGCGCGGGCGATCGCCACGCGCTGCTGCTGGCCGCCGGACAGTTCGTTGGGGCGATGGCTGCGGCGGTCGGCCAGGCCGACCAGGGTCAGCGCGATCTCGGCATTGCGCTTGCGCTGCGCCGCGCTGAGGTGGGTCAGCAGCAACGGCAGTTCCACGTTCTTCTGCGCGGTCAGCATCGGCATCAGGTTGTAGAACTGGAACACGAAGCCGACATGGTGGCTGCGCCACGTCGACAGCTGGCCGCCGCTCATCTGGTCGATGCGCTCGCCTTCGATGCTGATCTCGCCGCCGGTGGGGTTGTCCAGGCCGCCGATCAGGTTGAGCAGGGTGGTCTTGCCGGAACCGGACGGGCCCATCAGCGCGACGAAATCGCCGCTGGCGATATCCAGGTCGATGCCGTGCAGCACCTGCACCTTTTCGGGGCCACGCTGGTAGGTCTTGGTGATGTTGCGCAGTGAAACCAGGGTCGACATGGGTGGTTCTCCACGAAAGGCGGGAAACGGGGATGCGTCCCGGCCAACGGCCGGCACGCGTCGAACAGTGGTGTTTTCCAGCGGTACTGCCGGTGGCGCCATGCGGGCGCCGGGCCGTTACTGCGCTTGCTTCTGCTTGACCCTGGTGCCGTCGCGCAGGGTGTCCGGCGGGTTGACCACCACCGACTCCCCTGCGCTCACGCCCTTGAGGATCTGGCGGTCCTTGCCCATCGCCTGGCCCACCTCGACCGTGCGTTGCTGCACACGGTTGTCATCGCCCAGTGCGAAGGCCACCGACGCGCCCTCACGCTCGACCACCGCAGTGGCCGGAACGCGTACGCCCTGTGGCTTGGCTTCGGTCTGCGGCTTGGCCTGTTCCAGGAAGCTGACCCGCACGCCCATCTCCGGCACGATGCGCGGGTCTTTCACCTTCAGTGCGACCCGTACCTTCACCGTGGCCTTGCCGCGGTCAGCGGTGGGGACGATGGCGATCACCTCGGCCGGGATCTTCCAGTCCGGGTAGGCGTTGAGCGTGGCTTCCACCGGCATCTTCGGCTGCACGCGGCCGATGAAGGCTTCGCCGACCTCGACTTCGATCTCCAGCGATTCCATGTCGACGATGGTGCCGATGCCGGTACGGGTGAAGCCACCACCGGCCGACAGCGGCGAGACGATTTCGCCGGGCTGCGCGGCCTTGGCGGTGACCACGCCGGAGAACGGCGCGCGCACGATGTTGTTGTCCACGCCAAGGTCGGCGATGGACAGCTGGTCGTTGGCAACCTTGACGTTGCGTCGTGCGGTTTCCAGCTGCGCACGCAGGCTGTCACGCTGGGCCACGGCCTGGTCGTACTGCGAACGCGAGACCAGCTGCTGGCCGACCAGTGCCTGCAGGCGGCTGGTTTCAGCGGCGGCCTGCTTCTGCTGGGCTTCCAGGCCGACCACCTGGCTGCGTGCGGCCTGCAGCTGCGAGGCGTACAGGTTGCGCTGGGCGTCGGCATCGATCGGGTCCAGGGTGGCCATGATCTGCCCCTGTTCCACCCGCATGCCTTCTTCGATCATCACCTCGCGCACCTTGCCGGTGATCTTGGCCGACACCGTGGCCATGCGCCGGGCGACCACGTAGCCGCTGGCGTCGAGCACCGAGCTGCTGGCGCTGCCCTGCTGGATGGCCACCGCCGGCGCGGTGTCCACTTCCACGGTGGGCGCGCGGCCGAACAGTGCGAATGCACCACCGGCCAGCAGCACGATGATCACGGCCACGGCGATCCACAGCCAGCGGCGGCCACCACTGCCGCCGCTGGAGGCGGGCGGCGGCGACTTGCGGTCGATACGGAGTTCCTTCAACAGCTCGGCAGAAGCGTTCATTCGTTCCATCACAGGCGTTCGGGCGGGTGTGACCGGAGGGGCAGGCAGCGGCGGTTCCGGCGGTGGAGCGTGCGGCACAGCATGAAGGCAGGTGCATCGGCGATGGCAGTGACAGCTGTCATCCGATGTCATTGACGGCGGCAACTGCGAAATGTGACCACGGCGGCACAGGATGGCAACGTCCCCGCTACCGGTACCGCCCATGGATACGATCGCTCCGTCGCTGGCCCGCCTGCAGCAGGTGCAGGTGCGTTACCGCGACCATACCGCCCTGCACGGCATCGACCTGCAGGTGCGCGCTGGCCAGGTACTGGCCCTGCTGGGCCGCAACGGTGCCGGCAAGAGTACCGCGATCAGCGTGCTGTTGGGCCTGCGCCGTGCCGACGCCGGCCAGGTCGAGCTGCTGGGCGGTGATCCGCAGCAGCGCGATCAGCGGCTCGGCCTCGGCGTGATGCTGCAGAGCACCAGCCTGCCGCCGATGCTGCAGGTGGATGAACCGGTGGCGCAGGCGTGTCGGCGCCTGCGCCGGGTCGGCTGAACTGGCATGATCGGCAGCGATCGTCCCCGCCTGGAATCTTCCGTGCCACCGAGCTGGCCTGCGTCCCTGCTGCGCCCTGCCCCGGATTCGGCGGTGGCCGAACTGCTGCGGCGTGGCAAGTCGCCCTGGAGTGGTGCGATCCACCTGCTGTGGTCGGTCTGGATCTTCCTCACCCCGGTGCTCGGGAATGGCTTCACGCTGCGCTGGCTGTTGCTGACGCTGGCCAGCTATCCGTTGTTCCTGCTGTTCTATGCCAGGGCGATGCTGGCGCCACGGCACCACGCCTGGCGCTACGCGCTGGGCATGATTGCGATGGCCCTGGTGCTGCTGCCGTGGTATCCGTCGGGACTGAGCTACTTCGTGTTCGGCTGCGTGATGATCCGCATGAGCAGCCGCGGCGGCTGGTGGGTGTACCTGTTGCAGCTCACTGGCCTGAATCTCCTGTTCTGCAGCACCGCGCTCTACTTCGGTTATCCGTGGCAGGCCATGGTGTGGATGCCGGCGGTGTCGTTCATTGTCGGGCTGGTGGTCAACGTGGAGGCCTTGAGCCATCAGCGCGACGTTGCCCTGCAGCTGTCCCAGGACGAGGTGCGGCGCCTGGCGACCACCGCCGAGCGCGAGCGCATCGGCCGTGATCTGCATGACCTGCTGGGGCATACGCTGTCATTGATCACGCTGAAGCTGGAACTGGCGCGCAAGCTGTACGACCGCGATGACGCGCGTGCCCGGCAGGAAATCGGCGAGGCCGAGGACATTGCCCGCGAGGCGCTGGCGCAGGTACGCAGTGCGGTCACCGGCATCCGCGCCAGCGACCTGGCCGGCGAACTGGCCTCGGCACGCCTGCTGCTGGAATGCCAACAGGTACACCTGCAGTACATGCCGCCGCCACCGATGCCAGTGGAGGTAGAGCGTGGGCTGGCACTGGTGCTGCGCGAGGCGGCGACCAACATCGTGCGCCACGCGCAGGCGACCCGGGTGCAGGTGGATTTCATGCTTGAGGACCGACAGTTGGTGATGCAGATACGCGATGACGGCCGTGGTGGTGTGCAGGCCGAGGGCAACGGATTGTGTGGCATGCGTGAGCGCGCAGCGGCGCTGGGTGGCCAGTTGACGCTGCAGTCGCCGCGCGGGGAAGGCACGCTGCTGACCGTGCGCGTGCCCCTGGTGGCCGCGACTACGCCGCTGTCGCCGGCATCGCTGGCACAGGGAGGCGCGGCATGATCCGCATCCTGCTGGCCGAGGATCAGGCGATGGTGCGTGGCGCATTGTCGGCGTTGCTGGGCCTGGAACCGGATATCGAGGTACTGGGCAGTGCTGCCGACGGCGAAGCCGCCTGGCGCATGCTGCAGCAGCTGCAGCCGGACATCCTGGTCACCGACATTGAGATGCCGGGGCTGAGCGGGCTGGAACTGGCCCAGCGCATCGCCCGCCATGAACTGCCGATCAAGGTGGTGATCGTGACCACCTTCGCCCGTGCCGGTTTCCTGCGTCGCGCATTGGAAGCGGGCGTACTGGGCTATCTGCTGAAAGATGCACCGGCCGAGAACCTGGCCGAGGCACTGCGCAAGGTGAAGCAGGGCATCCGTGCGATCGATCCGCAGCTGGCGCTGGATGCGTGGTCGCAGGCCGACCCGCTGACCGACCGCGAACGCCGCGTGCTGCGCCTGGCGGGCGAAGGTCGCACCGCCAGCGAGATCGCCGAGCAGCTGGGGCTGTCGCACGGCACGGTGCGCAATTACCTGTCCGAATGCATCGGCAAGCTGGGCGTGGCCAACCGGATCGAGGCGTATCGGCTGGCACGGCAGAAGGGGTGGTTGTAGGGGGGTGTCACTTTCTTTGCTCGTGCAAAGAAAGTAACCAAAGAAACACGCCGCCGGCCGCGAGCCGGTGCTGCGCACCGGTACCCTGCGCTTCTCGGTGAATCAGGGGACGGCGCCGAACTCGCTGCGCTCAGACATCGGCGCCTCTACGCCCCTGCTTCCCCTGCGATGCTCGGCTCGCTATAAGGCGGACCCAACGTCAAACGCCACACCTGCACCCAGTAGATCCACGCCATGCGTGGATGCTCTTCGCTTTGCTTTTCCAATCCGCCTTCAAGCGAGCCGAGCACCGCAGGTCCGGCGAGGGCGAAGAGGCGCGGGTGTCTGAGCGCAGCGAGTTCCGCGCCGTCCCTCGGCGGACCGAGGAGCACAGGGCACCGGCGTGCGAAGCACGCCGGCTCGCGGCTGGCGGCGCGTTTCTTTTGGTTACTTTTCTTTTCGCGCGAAAAGAAAAGTGACACCCCTCCGCAGTCGCGGAAATGACCAGCCGGGAACCCCCGGCGAACCCATTCAATCCTTCCCGCGTGCCATCGCCTGGAACACGCCATCGCGGCGCACCCACAGGTGGAACAGCGCCGCACCCACGTGCATCAGCACCGTGGCGAACAACACGTAGGCCAGCAGGCTGTGCGCATTGCGCAGCGCGGCGTACAGCGCTGGCGTGTGCGGCACGATCGGCGGCAGGTGCAGGCCACCACCCAGCACGATCGGGTAGCCGCCGGCCGACAGCATCGCCCAGCCGATCAGCGGCATCGCCAGCATCAACGCGTACAGCATCCAGTGCGAAGCCTTCGCGGCCAGCACCTGCCACGCGGGAAGATCCGCTGGCAGCGGCGGTGGGCGATGGCGCAGGCGGTTGTACAGGCGCAGCACCGCCAGCAGCAGGATGGCGATACCCAGCGGCCGGTGCAGGTCGATCAGCATGGGGCGCAGGTGCAGCGAGGCGACCATGGTCACGCCGATGAACAGCATGGCGATGATCATCAGCGCCATGGACCAGTGCAGCACCCGGGCGAGCGGGTTGAAGTGGCCGTTGCCGGTACTCATCGTGCTTCCCCCTTCGTTTGTGCCGCCGCACCGCTGGCGCGCTCGCGCTCGCGGCGGTTGAACGACTGCGAATACACCGCCGAGCGCGCAGCCAGGATCGGGTCGTCGCTGCCGCGCACGCCGCTGGGCACGATCAGCGGATCGAAGTTGAGCTGGCCGCAGGCGCCTTCTTCCTGCGACTGCATGCGGTCGAGGCTGAGCACGCCCGCCACCACCTGTTCGCGCGATTCAGGCCACGGCACCGAGGGATCATCGATGGCATCGCCCGGCGCGGCCAGGCTGACCACCAGGTTCCAGCGCACCGGGCCGGTGGCCAGGCGCTGCTGCAGTTCCTGGCTGAGGAAATCGACATTGGCCTGCTTGCGTGCCTCCGCATCCATCTCCACCAGCGGCGCCTGCGGCTGCCAGCGCCAGCGCACCGCGCGTTTCTGTCCCTGCGCGTTGGTGAACCAGAAACTGTTGACGCTGTTGAAGGTGGTGTTGGCCCAGCTGCTGGTCCACGGTGCGCTCTTGGCCCACTGCTGGAAGGCCTGTGCGCTGGGGTACCTGGCCAGCACGGCCGCCATCTTCTGCGGGTCGGGCTTGCCGGTGGCCGGATCCGGAATCTGCGCGCGGGTCTGCTCGTAGAACGCCTCGGCGGTGGGCACGGCGAAGAACGGGAAGCTGTTCATCGCCATCCGCCATTCCTGCCCGTCATCGCCCACCAGCTGCACGGCGATGCTGCGCACGCGCGCGCTGCCATCGGCGCCGTGCGGATCGCCGCCGCCGATCGACAGCCGGCCCAGCACCGGAACCTTCGCCTGCGAGAACACCCGTGCGCTGGACAGCGTGGGCGCCTGTGCGCTGGGTTCGAACCAGCCGCTCACGCACACCCCTTTGCTGTGCGCGCGGCGGAAGCCGGGATGTGCAGGGCCGGTGGCCTCGATGGTGTCGGTGAAGCGCTGTGCGGTCAGCCGGTCGCGGCCGATCCAACCGGCCAGCCAGGCGAAGGCGAGGGCAACGATGCCCAGGATCAGTGCGATCAGCGCGATCCAGGGCAAGGGCGAATGCCGGTGCGGCGCGCCCGGCTCCTGGCCGGCGCGGGTGTAGCGGAAGAGCGACATGGTCGGAGTCCTGCCTTCACGGATGTGTGGGTGGGCGACCACACCATCCTCGCAGAACCCGGCCGGGGCCGAAATTCAATTTTTCGTCAGATTTGCAGGGTGATGCAGTGCCGACCACGGTCGGCACCCACCGGCATGGGCAGCGCCGGGCCATGCCCGGCGGCTCCATCAGCCGTAACGTGCCTTCAGCATCGTCCAGGCCGAACGCAGGGCCAGGGCTTCGCCACCGGCCGGGCGGCCCGGGCGCTCGCCATCGTTCCAGGCATACACGTCCAGATGTGCCCAGCGCTGTCCGTCTTCCAGGAAGCGTTCCAGGTACAGCGCGGCGGTGACCGAGCCGGCCATGCGCGAACCGGCGTTGGCCAGGTCGGCGATGCCGCTGCTCAGGTAACGCAGGTACGGGCGCCACAACGGCATGCGCCACACCGGGTCACGGGTGGCGTCGCCCGCCTGCAGCCACTGCTGGGCAACCGTGTCATCGTTGCTGAACAGCGCCGGCAGGTCCGGGCCCAGCGCGATGCGTGCCGCGCCGGTCAGCGTGGCGAAGTCCAGCACCAGGTCCGGCTTCTGCTCACCGGCGAACGTCAGCGCGTCGCACAGGATCACCCGGCCTTCGGCATCGGTGTTGTCGATCTCCACGCTCAGGCCCTTGCGGGTGGCGATCACTTCGCCCGGACGGAAGGCATCCGGGCCGATCGCATTTTCCACCGCCGGTACCAGCAGGGTCAGGCGCACCGGCAGCTGCTGGGCCATCACCAGCCCGGCCAGCGCCAGCGCGTGTGCGGCGCCGCCCATGTCCTTCTTCATGTTGCGCATGCCATCGGCCGGCTTGATGTCCAGGCCGCCGGTATCGAAGCACACGCCCTTGCCGACCAGCGCCAGCGCCGGGTCGGTCTCCTTGCCCCAGCGCAGCACGATCAGCCGCGGCGCACGGTGCGAGGCACGGCCCACCGCATGGATGGCCGGGAAGTTCTGCGCCAGCAGTTCGTCGCCGGTGATGGCTTCCACCTGCGCGCCATGCGCTTCAGCCAGGGCACGCGCGGCGTCTTCCAGCTGCTGCGGGCCCATGTCTTCGGTCGGCGTGTTGACCCAGTCACGCACGCGCAGGCTGGCGGCGATCAGGTCGGCCACTTCGCCGGTCGGTGCAGCCACCAACTGGGCCGGCGCGCGGTTGCGCTTGCGGTAGCGGTCGAAGCGGTAGCTGCCCAGGCCCCAGCCCAGCTGCAGCAGCGCCTGCTCGGCGGCCGGCAGTTCGCTGGCCAGCTGCCACACGCTGCCTTCCGGCAGGGCATGCGGTGCATGGGCGTAGCTGTAGGCGTCGGCACGATCACCGACGCCGATCACCGCGCCAGCCAGGCCATCGGCGCCGGGCAGCAGCGCAACCGAATGCGCGCCCGCAGTGAAGCCCTGCGACTTCAACCACGCCTGGGTGGCAGCAGATTGGCTGTTCTTCCACGCCTCGAACTGGCTGCGGTCCAGCACGTGCAGCGGCAGTGCGGCGGTGGTGTCGGCGGTGAAGCCAGTGATCTCGCTCATGCGTCAGGTACTCCGGGATGCGTCAGCGTCGGCGGCGTCGAGGTTGGCATCGAGCCAATCGGCCAGGCCGGTGAGGGTGTCGAACTGCAGGTCAGGCTGCAGCTGCGGATGGTTCCAGGTGGCTGCTTCGCGGTTGATCCAGCAGCCGCGCAGGCCGGCAGCCATCGCGCCGGCCACGTCCATCTCGACGTGGTCGCCCACGTGCAGCACCTGCGCCGGGGCGACGCCCAGACGGTCGCAGGCAGCGTGGAAAATGCTCGCTTCGGGCTTGGCCGCGCCATGCTCGCGCGCGCCCAGCTGGAAGCTGAAGTGATGGGCCAGGCCGATCCGTTCCAGATCGGCGTTGCCGTTGCTCAACGCGGCCACCGGCACCCGCGCGGCGATACGCGCCAGTGCGTCCAGCGCATCGGGGTAGCACTCCACCTGGTTGCGCGCGGCGTAGAACACTTCATACGCCGGCTCCAGAAGATCCAGGCTGGCGCCACTGTTTTCCAGCGCCTCCTGGATCGTCAGCCGGCGCAGCGCGCTCAGGTCGAAATGCAGGTGGGGGTTGTCGCGGAACGAGCGCTCGCGCAGTTCGCGCATGGCCGCCACCGGATACATCGCGGCGGTGGCGGGGCTGTGTTCGCGCATCCAGTCGAACAGGACCTGGTCGATGCGGGCGCCGATCGGAGCGAACGGCCACAGCGTATCGTCGAGGTCGAGGGTGATGGCAAGGACAGGGAATTTCACCCCGCCATTCTACGCCTGCCCGCGCGGGCTTTCATGCGCGCGGCGGGCAGGCGCTGCCGCCGTCAGTGGCTGCGCAGGTCGTAGGAGCAGTACAGGACGGTCTGGCCATCGACGCGATCCACGCTCAGGTCATGCCTGCCCACTTCGCGCCGGTAGCCACCGGCCACCGGCGGCGGCATCTTCGCCAAGGCGGCGACCTTGCTGATTTCCGCGCTGCCGAAGTACGCCGTGTAACTGTCCACGCCATCCTCGCCGCTGGAGCCGTCGTAGGAGGTCACATGGGTCACCGGCAGGCCAAGCACCATCAGCGGCGAGGCCAGTGTGTAGCCGTCGTCGTACTCGTCCCTGGTCTTGGCCCCGGCGGGCATCAGCACCTTGGCCATGGCATCGAACTGTTCGGGCGTGAGATGGCGCTGGCAGGTGATGGCCTCCACCAGCTGGGTGCGGGCCACTTCCGCACTGGGCGGGGCCGCGGCGAAGGCGGGGGCGGCCAGGCAGGTCAGGGCGAGGCATCGACGCGCGAAAGAGAACATGGGGAGGGTTCCATCCTGGGAAAAGCGGGCGCATATTCTGCCAGCCTTCGCCGTCCCACCGTTCCTCTCCCCGCACGCCCGTCGATGGAGCGCGCCTCACTCCAGCAGCCGCGCCCAGCCGTGCATGCCGTCCAGCCGCGCCAGCACCAGCTTGATGCAGACCAGCAGCGGCACCGCCAGCAGCAGGCCGATCATGCCCCAGGCCCAGCCGAACACCATCAGCGCCAGGATCAGCACCAGCGGTGACAGTTTCATCTGCCGGCCAAGCACGATCGGCGTCACCAGCTGCCCTTCCAGGGTATGCAGGGCCAGGTAGGCGGCCGCAGGCAGCAGTGCCTGAAGCGGGTCGCGGAACTCCACAAAGCCCATCAGCAGCATCAACGCGACGCCGAGCAGCGGGCCGACATAGGGCGCGAAATTCAGCAGCGCCGCCACGGTTCCCCACAGCAGCGCCTCCTGCAGGCCGATGCCCAGCAGCATCAGCACCCCGGCCAACAGCAGGCCGACCACCGTGTTGATCACGCTGATGGTCAATACGTAGCGCGACACCTCATGCTCGATCGAGCGCAGGATGTCACTGGTGAAACGCTGCTGCTGCCGGTTCGGGAACAGGGCGATCGCTGCACGCTGCAGGCTCTGGCCGTAGATCATGAAGAACAGCGTCAGCAGCACGACGGCCAGCACCGAGGCGGCCAGCCGCGGCGCACGGGTGAGCATCCGGTAGGGGTCGTCCAGCTGGGTGCGGATCACCTGCACCTTGCGGTTGCCGTCGCCGCCGGCCACGCGCGCGAAATTCTCTGCGGCCTGGTTGGCCTGCTGCACCGGCTTGGTCAGGTCCTGCACCTGGCGCGCAACCTTGCGCAGCTGCTGCGGTGCTTCCTGTGCCCAGTCCATCGCCGGGCCGATCAGCTGCACCGCCAGCGCACCGGTCACGCCCAAGCCGGCGCCCAGCACCAGCAGGGCGCCGAGCGCGCGCGGAATCCACAGCTTCTGCAGCAGGCGCAGGATGGGGTTGCCGACCAGGGCGAAGAACATCGCCAGCAGGACCGGCAGGATGATGTCCTGCGCCGCCCACAGGGTGAACGCCACGGCCAGGGTCGCCAGGATCACCAGCGACATCGGGCCACGTGGGCGCGAGGGCGGCGGCAGGGGTGCGGACTCGTCCGGCGCAGGCGACGACGGGGACAACAGGGACTCGCTCATCGACGCACCGACCAGAAAGAGAAGCCCATTATCGGCCCGCCGCGATCAACGCGGCGGGTAAGGTTCGTCAACGTTCGGACATCTCGGTCGCCGCTTCGGCCGGACGGGGCTCACGCAGCTCGGGCTCGGCCACCGGGCGTGCTGCCGGTCGTGCTGCGGCGGAGGGGGGCGGCCCGGCCGCTTCATCCACCTGGTCGGCGGCATCGTCTGCGGTTTCCGCCGCCTGCGCCGCCACCACCGAAGCAAACGCGGCCTGGGCGCTGGCGAACAGGCTGGACACCGAACCGACCATCTGCAGCCAACGCGCTCCGTTGACCTTGCCCGGAACCTCCAGCTTGCCGGCGATGAACCCGCCGGCCAGACCCACCACCACGATGCGCAGTGGCGACCAGCCCTGTCGCCAGACCTGGCTGAGCACGTTCCAGTGGTCCTGGGTCTCGCCGAGGCGCACGGCCATCACCTGTTCGCAACGTTTCACACGCCGCTGCAGTGCACCGAACTTCATGGCTTGCCCTCCGGGATCTGCACGCCTGCATCGGGATCATCATCGGTGGGCTCATCGAACAGGCCCAACCGGGACAACTGACGCCGGGTGGCGTGCATGCCGGTGTGGTGGAAGAAGTAGGAAACGCGCCATATCGCATAGCCGGTGACGGCCAGGCTCAGCAGCGAGGTGATCAGCAGGGCCTGCAGCCAGCTCAGGCCGAAGCTCTGCAGCAGGGCGATGAGGGTGGCGGCCAGCAACAGCCAGGCCGACGCACCGAACACGATGGCGACGCCGGCCCAGGCCAATGCGCGGCCGAATGCGCTGCGCGCCAGCGCGAAGTCCGCCGACGCCAACCGGCGCAGCGAACGCAGTGAGTGCTTGGCCGAATCGGCAGTCGCCCGGCCGGCTGCGCCGACCTGGCGGATGCTTTCGTCCAACGGCGGCGTGGCCGCCGGATCAGGACGTTGCGTGGTGTCTTCGCTCACGCCGCAGCTTACTTGTCGCTGCCGCGGGCCAGCTTGGCGATGATCCAGCCGGTAGCGAAGGCCACGCCGAACGAGGCCAGCGGACGTTCGCGGATCAGCTCAGCAGCGCTGTCGATCAGGTCCTTGCCCTTGTCCATCAGCGCGTCGACCTGTTCCTTGGCGGCGGCACCACCGAACTCGGCAGCAGCCAGGCCCGACAGCGCGCTGTCGGAAAGTTCAGCCTTGACGTTGGCCTTGCCGATGCGCAGTTCATCGGTCGCGGCGCCGGTAGCGCCCTTGATCGCACCGCCGGCAGCGCTGGCGGCCTGCTTCAGGTGGGAACCGGCTTCACCCAGGTGGTCCTTCAGGTTCTCGGTATTGGTGGGGCTCATCGAATCACTCCTGTTGCGATGGGGGAACGGGCGATCGGCGCTTGGCCGACCTGGACGTACAGCAATAGCATCACGTGGGTATAGGGGGCGTTACGGCCAGGCGATCAGCGCATCACCAACTGGCCCTGCTGCTGGCCATTGTTGCGCAGCACGCGCAGCACCAGGGTGGGCGGGCGCTGCTGGAAATTGGCGCGCCAGCTGGCCAGGTCGGCGAATTCGCCCACCGTGGCGTCGGTGATGATGTCGCCCTGCTGCAGGCCATTGGTCGCGGCGCGGCTGCCGCGCTTGACCTCGCTGACCAGCACGCCGCCCACGCCAGACTGACGCAGCGATTCGGGCAGGTCGACGAAGCTGGCACCGGTCAGGCGCGGGTCCAGGCTCTCGCCGCTGACCACGCGCGCCTGTTCCTTCAGCGTTGCCTTGATCTGCAGCGGCTTGCCTTCGCGGCGAACGTCCAGGGTCAGCACGCTGCCCACCGCCGCCAGGCCTTCCACGTTGTGCAGTGCTTCGGCACTGTCCACCCGCTGGCCGTTGGCCGATACCACCACGTCGCCCGGCTTCAGTCCTGCGGCGGCACCGGCCGAACCGGCCAGCACGCGGGTTACCAGGGCGCCGCGGGTTTCGCCCAGGCCCAGGCCCTGCGCGATCTGCGCGCTCAGGTTCTGGCTTTCGATGCCCAGTGTGCCGCGCACCACCACGCCATGCTTGACCAGCTGGTCGACCACGCTGCGGGCCAGGTTCGACGGAATCGCCAGGCCCAGGCCGATGTTGCCGGCCATGCTGCCCTGCGGGTTGAAGCTGGCGGTGTTGATGCCCACCAGCTGGCCCTGCAGGTTGACCAGCGCGCCTCCGGAATTACCCGGGTTGATCGATGCATCGGTCTGGATGAAGTTCTGGTAGCCCAGCCCGCGGATGCCACTGCGGCCCACCGCCGAGACGATGCCCGAGGTGACCGTCTGGCTGAAACCGAACGGATTGCCGATGGCGACCACGAAGTCGCCCACCCGCAGCTGGTCGCTGTTGCCCAGCTTGATGTCGGTCAGGTTCTGCGCCGGAATGCGGATCAGCGCGATGTCGGTGTCGCGGTCCGAGCCGAGGAACTCGGCCTTCACCGTGCGCCCATCGGCCAGTGTCACCTGCACGTCATCAGCGTTGTCGATGACGTGGTGGTTGGTCAGCACCAGGCCTTCGGTGGCATCGATGATGACGCCCGAACCGAGTGACTCGTTGATTCGCTCCTGCGGGATGTCCGGGAACAGGCGGCGGAAGAACGGGTCGTTGAAGAACGGGTTGCGTACCCGCACCACCTGCTTGGTGTTGACGCTGACCACCGCCGGCATCGCCTTTTCCAGCATCGGTGCAAGCGAAGGCACCGCCTGCCCGGCGACCGCGGCCGGCAGCGCTGCGGAGGTGGGCAGTACCGCCGGCAGCGGAGCGGCATCGGCACGGTTGTCCAGGTGCGCATTGAGGCCGGTGGCAACGAAGCCGCCGAAGGCAGCGGCGATTGCGAGCGTAAGCAGGGTGGGAAGCGGTCGCATGGGAGTCGGTTCGCAGGCTGAGGTTGGGGCCGTTGACGCATACGGTAGAACAAGCTGAATGAGTGTGTCGCGATCTGGATAAATGCCCCATGAAAATCCGACCCCCACCGCAGGCGCCGGAAAGCTGACGCGCGCACCACAACGCTGTTCGCGACAGCCGCGAGCGAGCGCCGCAAGGCACGCCGGCAGCGCCCTGATACACCGCGACACTTGCGCAGTTCCGCGCATCCCGACCTTGCGATGACGCTCAGTGCTGCGCGGATGTGTGGCTGCTGCCAGTGCCTGCATCGGCACGCCAGCAGCAGGCAGGCTGCGCAGCACACTGCTTAAAAAAAGGGATTTCCTGACTGCGGGGCACGTCAGCCGCCGCTATCGCTTACTCCAGTTGCGTCGCACCGGATGCGATTGGCTGGTCGTGCCCGTTCCACGATAGCCATTGTCGGTATAGCATCGCCCCGTTTTGACAATCCAGGCCCCTAGGAGGGCAACATGAGCAACGGTAATGGTGTGTCGGTCGTGACCGACGCCGTCGAGAACGTGAAAGAAACCGCCACCAACGTCGGCGAGACCATCGCCCACGCCGCCGAAGACGCAGTGAAGTCGGTCAAGAAGACCGTCAAGCGCGCCCGCAAGGCTGCCACCACCCGCGTCGCCAAGGCCAAGAAGGTCGTGGCCAAGGTCGAGAAGACCGTTGCCAAGAAGGCCGAGAAGGCTGCCAAGTCGGTCGGCAAGACCGTTGCCAACGCCAAGAAGAAGCTGGAAGCGGCCAAGAAGAACGCCAAGGCCGAAGCGGCTGCCCTGAAGAAGGAAGTGGCCAAGAAGAAGGCGGCTGCCGGCAAGACCGTGACCAAGAAGGCTGCTGCTGCCAAGAAGACCACCAAGGCTGCCGGCAAGAAGGTCGCTACCGTGAAGAAGGCCGCCACCAAGAAGGTTGCGACCGCCAAGAAGGCTGTGGCAAAGAAGACCGCTGCTGCCAAGAAGGTTGTCGGCAAGAAGGTCGCTACCGCCAAGAAGGCTGTGGCCAAGAAGACCGTGGCCGCCAAGAAGGTTGCCGGCAAGAAGGTCGCTACCGCCAAGAAGGCTGTGGCCAAGAAGACTGTCGCTGCCAAGAAGGTCGTCGGCAAGAAGACCGCTGCTGCCAAGAAGGTTGTCGGCAAGAAGACCGTCGCTGCCAAGAAGGTCGTCGGCAAGAAGACCGTCGCTGCCAAGAAGGTTGTCGGCAAGAAGACCGCCACTGCCAAGAAGGTTGTCGGCAAGAAGACCGCTGCTGCCAAGAAGGTTGTCGGCAAGAAGGTCGCTGCTACCCGCAAGACGGTCGCCAAGAAGGCTGCACCGCTGAAGAAGGCCGTGGCCAAGAAGGCTCCGGCCAAGAAGGCCGTGCGCAAGGCTGCCAAGCGCAAGTAAACGCGCGTGGTTCGAAGGCCCTTCCGCTCATCGGGCGGGAGGGCCTTCTGCGTTTTCGGGGGGGGACTGATCATTGCCTGGCGTGGATCTGCGGCAGCAGCCTGGGGCAAGATGAAGGTCTTCCGCAGGAGCCCTGACCATGCGCGGCATCGATTTCAGTTCCTGGCAGGGCGTGCTGTCCACCCTGGCCGGGTTGGTCCTGATCACCCTGCTCGGCGTGGGCATCCGCCTGCTGGTGATGCAGACCCTGCAGCAGCGCCGCGAACGAGAGAACCGGCAGATCAATGAGCGGCTGCGTACCTTGATGGCGGCCTACAAGACGCTGGGCGGCTCCTTCACCGGTGAACTGGGGGTCGATCCAACCCACCTGCGCGACCTGCGCCAGCGGGCCCACGAAGAAGGCATCGCCGAGCCGGGCTCGGATCGGGCCCGGCGCATCCGCGATGCGGTCGAAGCGGCCTTGTCGGACATCCTGCTGCTGGGCACCGACGAGCAGGTACGGCTGGCCGCGCGCGCTGCCAGTGAACTGGCACAGGGGCGTGCGGTGCACACACACGAACTGGTGATCTCGCTGCGCGACTTCGTCCGCGAGGCGCTGGACCTTGCGCCGGTACCGGGCGACCTGGAGATCCCGCGCCAGGGGCCTACCCGCCCTGCGGGCAGCGGTGGCGGAAGTGGCAAGGGCCGCAACGAGGGCGAAGCCAAGGGCGGTCGCACCGGTGGAGGTGGCGGCGGTGGCGGCGGCATGGGTGCCGGAATGGGCGGGCTGGGTGTTGGTGCCGGTGCTGCGCTGGGTGCCGGCCACGCGGCCGGTGAGGATGAAGCGGGCGCCCGCTGAGGACGCCCGCCCGGGTCAGCGCTTGAGTTCGAAGATCGGCTCGAATCCGCCGTAGATCATCCGTGCACCGTCGAACGGCATGGGATTCTTCGACGGGTCCAACCGCGGGTCTTCCATCATTTTCTGCATGCCTGCATCGCGGGTGGCCTTGTCCGGCCACTCGATCCAGGAAAACACCACGGTCTCCTCCGCCGTGGCTTTCACCGCGCCGAAGAAGTCGGTGGTCTTGCCGTGCGGCACGTCATCGCCCCAGCACTCGACCACGCGCAGCGCGCCGTGTTCGAGGAACACCACGTCGCCGCTGCGCGCGTGGGCGAGGAACTTCTCCTTGTTGGCGGTCGGCACCGCCAGGACGAAACCATCGATGTAGCTCATCGCTTGCCTCCGGAATGGACCGTGCCAAGTGCACGGCCTTCATTGAGTCGACGCTTCAGGGCGCGGCAAATCGACATCGATTGCCGCGCCATTGAATCGAAGCGCGTGCGCGTACCGCGCGCGTATGCCTGAGCCTTGCTGAATCAATGCAAAAAATTCAGCAATGCGAAGACCGCTGTTTTCAGGGAGCGTTGTGGCGAATAACGGAGAATTTACATTCCCGATGCGATGGCGCCCTGGCGCTGCTGCACACCATAAGAAAGTAAAGGTGTACCCCCATGAAGAATTCGCTGATTGCTCTGGCTCTGGCCGCTGCCCTGCCGTTCACCGCTTCGGCCGCCGAGAACCTGTCCTACAACTACGCCGAGGCTGACTACGCCAAGACCGACGTTGACGGCATCAAGGCTGATGGCTGGGGCGTGAAGGGTTCCTACGGCTTCCTGCCGAACTTCCACGCTTTCGGCGAGTACAGCCGTCAGGAAGTCGACCACACCAACATCAAGGTTGACCAGTGGAAGGTCGGTGCCGGCTACAACGTCGAAATCGCTCCGTCGACCGACTTCGTTGCCCGCGTCGCCTACCAGAAGTTCGACCAGAAGCACGGCCTGGATTTCAACGGCTACAGCGCTGAAGCCGGTATCCGTACCGCGTTCGGTGCCCACGCTGAGGTCTACGGCCTGGTCGGTTACGAAGATTATTCGAAGAAGCACGGCGTCGACATCGACAGCCAGTGGTACGGCCGTCTGGGTGGTCAGGTCAAGCTGAACCAGAACTGGGGCCTGAACGGCGAGCTGAAGATGAACCGCCACGGCGACAAGGAATACACCGTCGGCCCGCGCTTCAGCTGGTAATTGCATCTACGGCGCGCCCGCGCGCTGTTCGTGCTGAAACAGGCCCGGCATTGCCGGGCCTGTTGCGTTGTGGGGAATCAGAACAGAGTCTGACTGCGATGCGCGGCGTCATGTTGCATTGCAATGAATTGGATTCCGCCACCGCCAGTGGCGGCCTACGGTGGATATCCCGTGCTGCCGGATACACCGCGATGCCGCCCGTACTCCCACCGCTGCTCCCCGACCGGCCGCGCCGTCTGGCGCTGCTGGATCCGCATCCGGTGCTGCGGCTGGGGGTGGAAGTGCTGCTGCACCAGCACAGCGGCGTGCACGTGCGTGGCAGCTACGCCAACGAAGATGACCTGGTGGAACTGCTGCAACGCGAACCCGGCTGCGTTGACCTGCTGGTGATCGATGCGCTGCCGCTGGGGGATCTTGGCGACGGGTTGCAGCTGCTGCGCGGATTGTCCCGGCGCTGGCCCAGCCTGCCGATACTGGTGCTGTCGGCGCACTGCAATGCCAGCACCGTGGCCACGACGATGCAGGCCGGCGCACGCGGCTTCCTGTCCAAGGCGACCACGCCGGAAATGCTGCTGCGCGCGGTGGACGTGGTGGCCCGCGGTGGGCGGTTCGTGCCCCCGGAGCTGCGCACGCAGCTGAATCGATCGCGCGCGCGGCGGATGTCGGCACCCAGTCTGACGCCACTGAGCCGGCGTGAACGCGAAGTGCTGCGGCTGGTGCTGCAGGGGTGCAGTACCGGCGAAGTGGCCCGGCGCTTCCAGCGCTCGGCCAGCACGATCAGCACGCAGAAGAAAGCGGCCTACCAGAAGCTCGGCATCCGCAGCGATGTCGAACTGTTCCGCATCCGCCACCTGCTGGAGTGTGGCTGACGGGCGCGCTTACTCGCCCTGGTACTGCTTTTCCTCGACCAGCGCCGAACCGGCAACACGGTTGATCTCGTTCTTCACCTGCACGCGTTCGCCGTTGGTGCCGTACACGCCGCGCGCCAGCTGGATGAACGCCTCGTCGAATACCTGCGCCGCTTCCTTGTCGCGCAGCTGGTCCTGGATCTCCCACATGCGCTCGTTGATGGCCTTCAACTGCGTCTTCAGCGCGGCCAGTGCCGGCTGCGCGTCAAGCTGCTGCTGCAGCAGCGGCAGCAGGCCGTCAAGCTCGGTGCGCACGTTGGCCAGCTTGGTCGCATCGTCGATGCGCTCGGCCTTGATCTCGAGAATGGTGATCTTGTCGATCAGCTCGCCGATCGATACCGGGGTCAGGATGGCGTCCACGTGGTTGGTTCCTGGAAATAGGCCCGCATGATACCGCGCCCACCGCAGCGCGGATTTACGCTGAATTTGCGCTGGCACGGCAGCATCGCCATCGAACCGTTACGGCCCTGCCATCGACACTGCCGTCCCGGCGGACAGACCGCCTTCGACGAGGAAGTGAGTGCAGTGAAGAGCAAGGGGATGATCGTGGCCAGCGCGGCCGCACTGGCGGGGCTGCTGTGCGCCGGCAGCGTGCAGGCGCAGGTGCAGGTGAGTGGCACGGCGGCATTGACCAGCGACTATGTCTGGCGCGGCAGTTCGCAGAGCGAGGGCGATCCGGCCGCGCAGGTGGGGGCAAAGGTGACGGTGGGTTCGGGCTGGTATGCCAGCGCATGGGGATCGAATGTCTCGTTCACGCCGGACAGCGGGGCACGCAGCGAGTTCGATCTCGTCGCCGGCTGGTCCGGCGCGCTGTCGCCGGACTGGAGCCTGGATGCGAACCTCACCCGGTATGTCTATCCGGGCACTGGCCGCGCACTGGACTGGACCGAACTCAATGTCACCACCACCTGGAAGCAACGCGCCTGGCTGCAGGTTGCCCACTCCAACGATGCCCTGGCCGGCGGCCATCGCGGCACCTACGCACAGCTGGGCGTGCGGGTGCCGTTGAACGAGCGCGTGCGGTTGGAAGCGGCGGTGGGGCAGTACTGGCTGGCCACCGCGCAGGGGCCGGACTACCTGCATGGCCAGCTCAGTGCCATTGCCACGTTGACGCCGGCGTGGGAACTGCGCGCCACCGTGCATGACACCGACAGCGCCGCCAAGCGTCTGTTCCCGGGCAATGCCGGTGGACGCTGGGAACTGGCGCTGCAGGGCAGCTTCTAGTCGGCCGACGCGGCCTGGCGTGCGCGCCAGGCACTGGGCAGCCACACCAGCAGGGCCAGTACCGCCACCGCGGTACCGGCCACGCATACGCCGGTCCAGCCGAAACGCTGGTAGACCTGTGCCGACAGCAGCGAGCCCAGCGAACCCCCGATGAAATAGCCGGTCATGTAACCGGCATTGAGGCGGTTGCGTGCCTCCGGCTGCAGTGCGTAGATCAGGTTCTGGTTGCTGACATGCAGCAGCTGCGCGGCCAGGTCCAGCACCACCACGCCGACCAGCAGCGCCAGCAGCGAATGCGCCGAGAGCCCCAGAGGCAGCCAGGACAGCAGCAACAGCACCAGCGCAATGGCCGTGGCCCGGCCGGTCTGGCCACGATCCGACATGCGCCCGGCAAGGCCGGCAGCCAGCGTACCGGCGGCACCGACCAGCCCAAACAGGCCGATGGTGGCGTCGCTGTAGGCATACGGTGGCTGCGCCAGCAGGAAGGCCAGTGGCGTCCAGAAGATCGCGAACATCGCAAAGCTGCACGCGCCGAGCAGCGTGCGCTGGCGCAGCACCGGCTCCTGCACGAACAGCGTGCCGATCGAGCGCAGCAGCGCGAAGTAGCTCAGCCCGGCGCTGTGGTGGAAACGCGGCAGGCCGCGCTGCAGGGCCAGCGCGGTCAGCACCAGCGTACCTGCAGCGATCGCATAGACCAGGCGCCAGTCGCCCAGGCTCGACAGCAGCCCGGCCACGGTGCGTGCCAGCAGGATGCCCAGCAGCAGCCCGCTCATCAGCGTGCCGACCACGCGGCCGCGATGCTCCGGTGCGGCCAGGGTGGCGGCGAACGGCACCAGCACCTGCGCCACCACCGAGAACAACCCGGTGATCGCGGTACCGGCCAGCAGCCATGGCAACGACGGCGCGCACGCGCTGATCACCAGCCCGCTGGCCGACAGCAACGTCATCACCACGATCAGCCGGCGGCGCTCGAACAGGTCACCCAACGGCACCAGCAGGATCAGGCCAGCGGCGTAGCTCAACTGCGCAGCGGTCACCACCATGCCGACCTGGCCGAAAGGCACGCCGAAGGCATCGGCGATGGTATGCAGCAATGGCTGCGCGTAGTAATTGCTGGCCACCGCGACGCCGGTGGCGACCGACATCAACAGGATCTGCCAGCGCTGCAGGGGAGGAAGGGAATGAGACACGCGATGTTCCGTGAAGCAGGGCAGCACAGTGTCTGCCTGCTGCGATCATGATGGAAATGAATCATCATCATCGCTGTCATCTGGAATTGAGATACGGGTGTGAACCTGAAGCAGCTCGAGTTCGCCGTGGCCCTGGCTGAAGAGCGCAACTTCACCCGTGCGGCCGCGCGCTGCCACGTCGTGCAGTCGGCCCTGAGCCATCAGATTGCCCATCTGGAGCAGGAGCTGGGCACGATGTTGTTCGAGCGGCTGCCGCGCCAGGTGCGCGCCACCGCGGCGGGGGAGGCGTTGCTGGTGCACGCCCGGCAGGTGCTGGCCAGCCTGCGCCACCTGCGTGCCGACGTCGCTGCCGTCAGTGGTGACGTGCGCGGGCTGCTGGCGATCGGGCAGATCTCGTCGCTGACCGGCGTCGACGTGGTGGCCATGCTGGCTGCCTTCCAGCAGCAGCACCCGCAGGTGGAGTTCCAGTTGCGGGTGGACAAGAGCGAGACCCTGCTGCAGCAGGTGCAGTCGCGCGCACTGGACGTGGCGCTGGTGGGGCTGGCGCCGTCGGCCCATCTCGAGGGCGTCTGCCACCAGATGCTGCAGGAAGAGGATCTGGTGGCCGTGCTGGCGCCGCAGCATCGGCTGGCCACGCGCCAGCGGTTGCCGTTGGCGGCGCTGCAGGATGAGGCCCTGGTCGATTTCCCGCGGGGGACCGGCGCGCGCCGGCAGACCGATGATGCGTTCGCCGCAGCGGGCCTGCCGCATCAGGTGCGTTTCGAGGTCAACCTGATGGAACTGGTCGAGCGCTTCGTCCGCCACGGCCTGGCGGTGGGCATCGTGCCGGTGCGGATCGCCGACGGTTTCGAAGGGGTGGTGCAGGTGCCGCTGCAACCGACCCCGACCCGGCGCGTACATCTGGTGTGGCAGCGACTGCCGACGCCGGCCGCACGCGCCTTCGTCGACGCCGTGCTCAGCTGCGCAGGCGCAGGCTCAGGCCCTTGAGGAAGTTGCGCAGCATCTGGTCCAGGCAGCGCCGGTAGTTCTTGTGGCCGGGCTGGCGGAACAGCGCGCCGAGTTCGGATTTGGAGACGTTGAAGCCGATGCTGGTGAAGATCTCCATCATGTCGACATCGCGCAGCTGGAAGGCCACGCGCAGCTTCTTCAACACCAGGTTGTTGTCGATGCGGGTTTCCACCGCACGCGGCGCCTGGCCCTCATCGTGACCGCGCAGGTGCAGGATCAGGCCATCGAGGAAGTGCGCCAGCGCACTGTCGCTCATCGGCTGGAAACCCGGCTCGTCTTCACGCAGCAGCCAGGCCTTGGCCTGGTCGACATCCACTTCGAACGCCGGATCGGCCATCTGGCACAGGGTCACCACGTGGTGGTCGCCGAGGTCCAGGGAATAGCGCACGCTGCGCAGTACATCATTATTGATCATGGCCCATTGTACCGGCCCTGCGGCTGTAACCGGACTGTCACCGGATTGCAGCATCGTGAGCGCTGTTCTGCAGAGACCCTCTCCAATGCGCCGGTACCTCCTTTCCGTTCTGCTGGCCGCCAGCAGCTTCGCCGCCACCGCCCAGGACCGTTTCGTGCCCGTGGAGCAGCGTCTCAGCGCGGCCCAGCTGGCCGAAGTGGGCCTGGACGCGACCCAGCTGCAGACCCTGAACCGCATGCTGCGCGAGGCCGAGGCATCTACGCCCGTACCCACGCGGGCGGCGGTTGCGGCCAACACCGGCGCGCCGGTGCCGGCCAACGTTCCCGCCCCGGCGGCGATGCACCTGGGCCTGGAAGAGGGGCCGGTCAGCGCCCGCGTGGTCGGCGACGTCGCGGGTTGGCAGCCGGGCACGGTGTTCACCCTCGACAACGGTCAGCAGTGGCAGGTGATGAAGGGCCAGATGAAGCTGCGCAAGACCCTGCAGGCACCGCAGATCGAGGTGATTCCGGGCATTGCCGGGCGCTGGTTCCTGCAGGTCGACGAAGATCTGCCGAAGGCACGCGTGTTCCGCCTGCGCTGACCGCGCGCACCGCAGCGGGCCGATCCGGCAACGCAGCCGTGGGCCGACGGTGCCAGAATGGCGGTCTGGTTTCCCACGGAGTTGTCTGATGACCCGAACCGTCCTGATTACCGGCGCCACGTCCGGCTTCGGCGCCGCTGCCGTACACCGTTTCGCCCAGGCGGGCTGGAAAGTGATCGCCACCGGCCGTCGCAGCGAACGCCTGCAGCCGCTGGTCGAGCGCTACGGCAAGGAGGTGGTGCACGCGGCCGTGTTCGACGTGCGTGATCCGGTCGCGATGGAAGCGGCACTGCTGGCGCTGCCGCCGGCCTTCGGTGACATCGATCTGCTGGTCAACAATGCCGGTCTCGCCCAGGGCACCGCGCCGGCGCAGAGCGCCAGCCTGAAGGACTGGACGACGATGATCGACACCAACATCACCGCGCTGGTCACCCTGACCCATCGCCTGTTGCCGCAGCTGGTGGAGCGCAAGGGCGCCATCATCAACATTTCGTCGGTGGCCGGTGTCTATCCGTATCCGGGCGGCAACGCCTATGGCGGCACCAAGGCGTTCGTCAGCCAGTTCTCGCTGGGCCTGCGTTCGGACCTGCACGGTACCGGTGTACGCGTGACCACCATCGAACCGGGCATGGCCGAAACCGAGTTCACCGTGGTCCGCACCCATGGCGACCAGGTTGCGTCGGACAAGCTGTACACCGGCGCCAACCCGATGACCGCCGAAGACATCGCCGAGCAGATCTTCTGGGTGGCGAGCCTGCCCCCGCACCTGAACATCAATCGCCTGGAACTGATGCCGGTCAGCCAGTCGTTCGCCGGTTTCCAGGTTGCCCGCGAGAGCTGATCCGCTGTCTGCAGCGTCGAGCCCGGCGCTGCACGGGCAAAAAAAAGCCGGGCAATGCCCGGCTTTTTTCATTATGCCCGCACGCTTACTGCGCCTTGATCGCCATCGCCTGCAGGCCGGTGCCATCCAGCTTCTGCTTGGCTTCGGAAAGCTCACCGGCGGTGCCATAGGGCCCCATGCGTACGCGGTACACGGTCTTGCCGTTGATCTGCGCCGACTCCACGCGTGCGGCCAGGCCCATCATCGCCAGCTTGGCCTTGGTCGCTTCGGCATCGCCGGACGCGCCGAACGCACCGGCCTGCAGGATGTAGCGGGCGTTGTCGGCCGGTGCCGGGGCTGCTGCAGTGCTGGCGGCGGCCGGCGCGGTTTCGCTGCGTGCCGCAGGAGCGGCGGCAACGGTGCTGGTGCTGGCCGGCGCGGTGGTGGCCGCTGGCGCGGCGGTCGTCGGGCGTTCACTCACCGGCGTCGGCAGCGGACGGCTGGTGGCGGTCACCGGCGCGGTGCTGGCAACGCTCGCCGTCGCCGCAGGGGCTGCGGCCGCAACCGCCGCCGGCACGGGCTTGCCTTCCAGTGCGGCCTGCGCGCGCTGCGCTTCGGCCTTGCTCCGGCGCTGTTCCTCGGCGCGCGCGCTGGCGGCCAGTTCGGCGTCGGACATCTCCACTTCCTTGCCAGGCAGCAGGGTGTAGAAGTCGTACTGGGTGGCGGCCGGCTTTTCCGGCTCAGCCGGTTTCGGCGTGGCCGGCTGTGCGGCCGGCTGGGTGCCGACATCGCCTTCGCCATCGGCCACCGGCGCCGGCTGCGCGTTCGGGTTCGGCTGCGGACCGGCGCGCAGGAAGCCATCGCCCTCGCCCTTGAACAGGTTCGGCGCCGCCAGGAACACCACGGCGGCGATCGCCACGCCGGCAACCAGCCACACCCATCCGGGCGTGCCTTGGCTGCTGTTGCGCCGAGCCTGTGTCTTGCCGCGTCGTGCTGCCATGTCTACTGCGTCTCCTGAGGCTTACATTTTTTCCGGGGCGGAAACGCCCAGGAGGTCGAGGCCGTTGGCCAGTACCTGGCGCGCCGCGCAGGCCAGGGTCAACTTGGCATTGCGATCGGTCGCGTCGTCCACCAGCACCGGCGTCCCGTGATACCACGTGTGGAAGGCGTGCGCCAATTCGCGCAGGTACTGCGCGACCAGATGCGGTTCCAGCGCCACGCCGGCCGCTTCCACCACTTCCGGATAACGCGAGATCTCGTTCATCAGGGCCAGCGATGCGTCATCGGCCAGGCGGCCCAGATTGGACAGGCCGGTGCCCTGTTCGTAGACCAGACCCTTCTCCTGCGCCTGGCGCAGCAGGCTGCAGACGCGGGCATGTGCGTACTGCACGTAGAACACCGGGTTGTCGTTGCTCTGCTGACGGGCCAGGTCGATGTCGAAGGTCAGCTGTGAATCGGGCTTGCGTGCGATCAGGAACCAGCGGGTGGCGTCGCGGCCGGCTTCTTCGATGAGGTCGCGCAGGGTGAAGTAGCTGCCGGCACGCTTGGACAGCTTCACTTCCTCGCCGCCGCGCATGACGGTGACCATCTGGTGCAGCACGTATTCCGGCCAGCCCTGCGGGATGCCCACTTCCATGGCCTGCAGGCCGGCACGCACGCGCGCCAGTGAACCGTGGTGGTCCGCGCCCAGTTCGGTGATCGCGCGCTCGTAGCCGCGCTGCCACTTCGACAGGTGGTAGGCCACGTCCGGCACGAAGTAGGTGAAGGTGCCGTCGGACTTGCGCATCACGCGGTCCTTGTCGTCACCGAAGTCGGTGCTGCGCAGCCACAGCGCGCCGCCTTCCTCATAGGTATGGCCCGACGCCTGCAGCTTGGCCACTGCCTCGGCCACCTTGCCATCGGCGTACAGCGAGCTTTCCAGGAAGTAGATGTCGAAATCCACGCCGAACGCGGCCAGGTCCAGGTTCTGCTCGTTGCGCAGGTAGGCCACGGCGAAGCGGCGGATCGCCTGCAGGTCGTCCGGGTCCTTGGCGCCGACTACCAGGGTGCCTTCCAGGTCGACGCTGGCGCCGGACATGTAGGCACGTGCCACGTCGGCGATGTAGTCGCCGCGGTAGCCGCCTTCCGGCCAGCCTTCCTGGTCCGGGGCAATGCCCTTCACCCGGGCCTGGGTCGACAGCGCCAGGTTCTCGATCTGCACGCCGGCATCGTTGTAGTAGAACTCGCGCTTGGCATTCCAGCCGTTGGCATCGAGCACGCGTGCCACGCAGTCGCCGATGGCCGCGGCGCGGCCGTGGCCGACATGCAGCGGACCGGTCGGGTTGGCCGACACATACTCCACGCCTACCGTGCGGCCATTGCCGGACAGGTTGCGGCCGTAATCGGCGCCTTCCTTGATGACGGTGACGGCTTCGCGCTGGTACGCGGCCGGCGCCAGGTGGAAATTGATGAAGCCGGGGCCGGCGATCTCGACCTTGCTGACGTCTTCGCTGCGCGGCAGTGCCTCGACCAGCGCCTGTGCCAGTGCGCGCGGATTGCTGCGCGCGGCCTTGGCCAGCAGCATCGCGGCGTTGGTGGCGAAGTCGCCGTGGTCGCGGGTCTTCGGGCGCTCGACCACGAAGTCCGGCGGCAGGGAGTCGACGGGCAGGGTGCCATTGGCGCGCAAGGCTTCGATGCCTTGGCTGATCAGGGCGCGGAGGAGATTTTTCACGAGGCCTGCTGTGAGAATGAGCGGCGGAATCGCCCATTTTAGCGCAGATGCCGGCCTCAACGCTGACCGGGGCCTGCCTGCCAGGGCACGCGTCGCGGCGTGCTGCTGCGGGGCTCATCCGACCAGGCGGGCCTGGAGCGGTGGCAGAAGACCCCGTTCAGCAAACGAAACCGGACGCCCCTCGCCGACCACGAAGTGGTCCAGCAGGCGGATGTCGACCAGTGCCAGGGCCCGTTGCAGTTCCTCGGTGATCTGCGCGTCGGCGGCCGAGGGTTCCGGGTCGCCAGAGGGATGGTTATGGCTGAGGATGACCGCGGCGGCGTTGTGCAGCAGGGCTCTGCGCACTACTTCACGCGGGTAGACCGGGGCCGCGTTGATGGTGCCGGCGAACAGTTCCTCGCAGGCGATCAGGCGGTGGCGGTTGTCCAGGAACAGGACCACGAACAGTTCCCGTGCCTGCCCACGCAGACGGTGCTGCAGGTAACGGCCGACGGCGGCAGGGTTGTTGCCGACCGCTTCGCCCTGCTGCAGTTCAGCGGCCAGGTAGCGGTGGGCCAGCTCCAGCCCTGCGGCCAGCGTGCAGCTGCGAGCCGGCCCCAACCCGGGGAGTTTCGATAGTTCGCGGGCGGAGCGGTCCAGCAGCACCCGCAACGGGCCGTGGGCGAGCAACAGGTCGCGCGCGGTCTGTACGGCGTCCCGGCCGCCAATGCCGGAACCCAGGAACAGGGCCAGCAGTTCGGCGTCGGACAATGCCGTGGGACCCCGGGCCAGCAGCTTCTCGCGGGGACGCTCTTCTTCGGGCCATTCGTGGATGGGCATGGCGCCCATCATGGCGATCATCGCCGACCGCTCCCATAAGCCCTTGCCGCACCTGCGGGTCGGCCAAGCCCTCAGTCGCGCCGGGTCTGCAGGTAGTCGTAGAGTTCCTGGTTGGTCTGCAGGCCAAGCTTGCGCATGGCTTCGGCCTTCTGCCGGCTGATCGTCTTCGGGCTGCGCCCGCTGCGGTCGGCGATGGCATTGATGTTCAGGCCGTCGGTCAGCAGCTGCAGCACTTCCAGTTCGCGTGTCGACAATGCGGCCGGTGGGTGGGGAAACAGCAGATCGCGGGCCTGCAGGTGGCGCCGCAGCTGGTCGGAAACGAACACCTGCCCGGCCATGGCGGCATGCAGGGCCTGCGGTAGTTCGGCGAAGTCGGCGCTCTTGTCGACAAGGCCGTGTACGCCATCGCGCAGCAGGCCATCGAGCAACCCCGGGTGCCTGGCCCCGGTCAGCACTACCACGGGAAGGTCGGGATGGCGTTGGCGCAGCTCGGCCAGCAGTTCAGGGCCGTCCGGGCCGGGGCCGGGCATGGACAGGTCGGTGAGTACGGCGTGGCAGGGCTGCTGGACCAGCAGCTGCAGCAGTCCGGCACCGTCGGCAGCGGCACCGGCCACGTCCATCTGGTGACGCTCAAGCACGATTCGGATGCCGTGCAGGACGACCGGATGGTCGTCGGCAATGATGATGCGCGGTTGCACGGGGAACTCCTGGGAAATCGAACGGCACACCTCGGTGGCCAGCAATGATTCTGCAAAGCGGGGACGCGAAGAGGTATAGGAAAGTTCCGAATCGGCGCGCAGCAAACCCGGAAAACTCCATCGGCCCCCGCCCATGTGCTGATAGCCGCCCGCTATGTGCCGCGTGCACCGGGAGGTTGCTGGCCTTCGGGTAAGCTAACGCCCTCGTTTGCACAGGAATTCCAGGTGGCTGATTCTCCCAACGCTTCCCCGACGCGGACCCGCGCGCTGGAAGGCCAGAAACTGCTCTTGTGTGTCGGTGGCGGGATCGCGGCCTACAAGGCCCTGGAACTGGTTCGACGCCTGCGTGATGCCGGTGCGCTGGTGCAGGTGGCGATGACGGCCGGCGCCCAGCAGTTCGTCACCCCACTCAGCTTCCAGGCCCTTTCCGGCCAGCCGACCCGCACTACCTTGTGGGACAGCGCCGCCGAACAGGCCATGGGCCACATTGAACTGGCACGCTGGGCCGATCGCATCGTGATCGCGCCGGGTACCGCCGACCTGCTGGCCCGCCTGGCCCAGGGCCACGCCGATGACCTGGTCAGCACCTTGTGCCTGGCCAGCACCGCACCACTGACCGTGTGCCCGGCGATGAACCATCGGATGTGGCTGCATCCGGCCACCCAGGCCAATATCGCCCTGCTGCGCCAGCGCGGCGCGCAGGTGATCGGTCCGGTCGATGGGCCGCTGGCCGAAGGCGAATCCGGCCCCGGTCGTTTGGCCGAGCCGGCCGACATCGTCGCCGCCCTGGCCGCCAACGGCGCTGCCGCTGCCGCGGCGCCGGAAACGCGCGCCCTGCAGGGCCTGCGCCTGCTGATCAGCGCCGGCCCGACCTATGAAGACATCGATCCGGTGCGTTACGTGGGCAACCGCAGCAGCGGCAAGATGGGCTACGCGCTGGCCGCCGCTGCCGCCGGGCTCGGTGCCCAGGTGGTGCTGGTCAGCGGCCCGGTGCAGCTGCCGACGCCGCCCGGCGTGCAGCGCATCGATGTGCGCTCTGCCGCGCAGATGCGCGAGGCGGTACTGGATGCGCTGCCGGCCGACATCTACATCGGTGCTGCCGCCGTTTCCGACTACACCCCGCGTCAGGTGGCCGCGCAGAAGCTGAAGAAGACCGCCGACAGCCAGTCGCTGGTGATCGAGCTGGTGCGCACCCCGGACATCCTGGCCGAGGTTGCCGCGCAGACGCAGTCGTTGAAGCTGGTGGTCGGCTTTGCCGCCGAGACCCACGATGTGGAGAAATATGCGCGCGGCAAGCTGGTCGACAAGCGCCTGGACCTGGTGATCGCCAACCAGGTGGGCATCAGCGGCGGTGGTTTCGAAAGCGACAACAATGCCGCCACGGCCTTCTGGCAGGATGGCGAACAGGTATTCCCGGCTACTTCCAAGCGTGAGCTGGCCGAACAACTGCTGGCGCTGATCGCGCGGAGGCTTCAGGCATGACCCAGGCAAGCAACACCCACGGATTCATCCCGCAACCGTTGCAGGTCAAGCTGCTCGACCCGCGCTTCGGCGACAGCTGGCCGCTGCCGGCCTATGCCACCGAAGCCAGCGCCGGCATGGACCTGCGCGCGGCGCTGGAAACCGCGCTGACCCTGCAGCCGGGCGATACCGCACTGGTCCCCAGCGGCCTGGCCATCCATATCGCCGATCCTCATCTGTGCGCAGTGATCCTGCCGCGTTCGGGCCTGGGCCACCGCCATGGCATCGTGCTCGGCAACGGCACCGGCCTGATCGACGCCGACTACCAGGGGCCGTTGCTGATCAGTGTCTGGAACCGTGGCCGCGAGGCCTTCACGATCGAGCCGGGCGATCGCATCGCCCAGTTGGTGATCGTGCCGATTGCCCGCGTCAGCCTGCAGGTGGTGGATACTTTCACCGACAGCGTGCGGGGAACGGGTGGATTCGGCCATACCGGGGTGCGTTGACAGGGGACATCGATGAGCGGCATCGGGGAAGCACAGCGGGGAACGACGTTGGGACGCAGCGCGCCATTGCTGGGCGTGCTGCTGGTACTGCTGGCCGCCTGGTTCGGCTGGAGCGCGGTGCAGCAGTGGCGGCAGGCCGCCAGCGGGGACGCGCTGGAACAGGCCCGCGACCAGGCCGTGCAAGGGCTGCAGCAGGCTGCCTCCGGCCAGTTGCAGCAGCTGCAGCAGCAGTTGAAGGGCGACCGCGTGCAGCAGGCGCTGCAGGTCGGTGATGCCGCCGGCGCCGCGCTGGCGCTGCGGGAAAGCTGGACCGGCGTCGAGCAGGTGGAGGTGCTGGGCGCTGACCTGGCCGCAGGCTATGCCGATGCGGCCACTTTTGGATTCGCACGCCTGGCCCTGCTGGAATCGGCGCTGGCCGAAGGCAAGGCAACCCTGCGCGTGGTCCGCGATGGCGGCGGCAACCGCCTGGGTCTGGCCGCGCCGGTACAACTGGCCGGTGTCGGGCCGGCGGTGGTGTATGTCCGCCAGCCGCTGTTGCGGTTGACCGCGCCGCTGGATCAGGTGAGCGCTCCCGGCAACGGCTTCCTGGCGCTGCGCCAGGGAGCACACAACATCGTGGTGCAGGGCGATACCGGCCTGTCCGAGAGCGCCGAAGCAATGGCGCGCCCGGTGGCGGGAACGCCGTTGCGGCTGGCCGCCGGGGTGCCCAATGTGGAACCCGGCCCGCTGGGGCTGGGAGCCCTGGCCAGCGCGATTGTCGCCCTGCTGCTGGGCTTCATCGCGGTACTGCTGGTGGTAGGTCGTGGCCGGCTGCCGAAGTCGCTGCCGCTGCCCAGCCGGCGCAGCGCGGTGGCCGACGCCGATCATGGCCCGACCCTGCGCGAAAGCCTGCAGATGGTCCCGCCAACTGTGCCCGGCGAGACGGTGGCCGAGGCTGCGCCACCTCCGCCGCCACCGGTTCCGGCCGACGAGCTGGCTGCAGGCATCTTCCGCGCCTACGACATCCGCGGCGTCGTGGGCAGCGAGCTGACCGCGCGCACCGCCGCGCTGATCGGCCAGGCCATCGGCACCGTCGCCCTTGAGCAGGGCCTGCGCGAGGTGGTGATCGGTCGCGATGGGCGCTTGTCCGGTCCCGAACTGTCGGCCGGTCTTGCCGAAGGCCTGCGGCGCGCCGGCTGTGCGGTCATCGATATCGGCCTGGCGCCGACCCCGGTGGTGTATTTCGCCGCCTTCCATCTGCGCACCGGTACCTGTGTAGCGGTCACCGGCAGCCACAATCCGCCGGACTACAACGGTTTCAAGATCGTCATCGGTGGTGAGACCCTGTCCGGCGATGCGATCACCGACCTTTACCAGCGCATTGTCGAAGGCCGTCTGGTGCAGGCTGCGGAGCCGGGAGATTACCAGCAGCGCGAGGTCGCCGCCGATTACATCCAGCGTATTGCTGATGACGTGCAGCTGGACCGACCACTGAAAGTGGTGGCCGACGCGGGCAACGGCGTGGCCGGTGCCTTCGCCCCGCAGCTGCTGGAAGCGATCGGCGCAGAAGTCATCCCGTTGTACTGCGATGTCGACGGCACCTTCCCCAACCATCACCCCGATCCCAGCGAGCCGGCCAACCTGGAAGACCTGGTGCAGACGGTCAAGCGCTTTGGCGCCGACCTCGGCGTGGCGTTCGATGGTGATGGCGATCGCCTTGGCGTGGTCACCAGTGAAGGCAGGATCATCTACGCCGACCGTCTGCTGATGCTGTTCGCCGCCGACGTGCTGATGCGCAACCCGGGCGCGATGGTGATCTACGACGTGAAGTGCACCGGCAGGTTGTCCGATCACGTGCTGCGCAACGGCGGCAGCCCGTTGATGTGGAAGACCGGGCACTCGCTGATGAAGGCGAAGATGCGCGAGACCGACGCCGAACTGGCGGGCGAGATGAGCGGCCACTTCTTCTTCAAGGAACGCTGGTTCGGCTTTGACGATGGCCTGTACGCCGCTGCACGCCTGCTGGAGATCCTCGCCCAGCGCGAGGAAACGCCGGACGAAGTGCTGGCCGAACTGCCGGAAATGGTGGCGACGCCGGAGCTGAAGGTGCCGGTGGCCGAGGGCACCCCGCATGCGTTGGTGGCGATGCTGGTGGCCGCTGCGCAGTCGCCGGACAACCCGTATGTCGGCGGCCGCCTGTCGACCATCGACGGCCTGCGGGTGGACTTCGCCGACGGCTGGGGCCTGGTTCGCGCCTCCAACACCACGCCGGTGCTGGTGCTGCGTTTCGAAGGCAACGACGAAGCAGCACTGGAGCGTATCCAGGCGCTGTTCCGCAGCCAGCTGCAGCCGGTGCTGGGCGACACCCCGCTGGGGTTCTGAGGTGAGGCCGGGCTGCGCCCGGCACCCGCGGTAGTGCCGGCCGCTGGCCGGCAACCTCAACAGCAACAGCGGGCACTCCGTGGGTTGGTGGAGCGGTGTCGGAGTGCGGGGACGCCGCAAGTACGTCCTTGTAGGCTTGGCAGCCGCATCCATGCGGCTGACACCCCGCACTCCGACACCGCCCCACCTCTGACAATTTCCCGGTGCTGTTGGTGGGTCGACCTTGGTCGACACAGTAGATCCACGCCAAGCGTGGATGCTCTTCGATGATGTCCATCCACGCATGGCGTGGATCTACTTGGCTGGTGGGTGCCGACCGTGGGTCGGCACGCCTCACCCCTTGAACCGCAACCCCACGCCCGGTTCGGTGAACAGGTAGCGCGAATCCAGCGCCGAGTCGCCCAGCTTGTGCCGCAGCTTGCCGACCAGGATGCGCAGGTAGTGGGTGTCGTGCTGGTGGGTGGGTCCCCAGATTTCCTGCAGGATCTGCGGTTGCGTCACCACCCGCCCGGCATTGCGCAGCAGCAGCGACAACAGCGCGTACTCCTTGCGGGTCAACGCCACCAGCTCGCCGTCGATCGCCACTTCGCGGCGCACCAGGTCCACGTGCAGGTGGCCATCGTCGAACACCGGCGGCGTGCCATCGGTCGGCACACTGCGTGTGCGCAGCAGCGCCCGCACCCGCGCCATCAGCTCCTGGGTACCGAAGGGTTTGGTCACGTAGTCGTTGGCGCCGTTGTCCAGTGCACGCACCTTCTCGGTTTCGCCGGCACGCACGGTCAGCATGATCACCGGCACCTGGCTCCACTGCCGCAGCTGTTCCAGCACCTCGTGGCCTTCCATGTCCGGCAGGCCGATGTCCAGGATCACCAGGTCCATGTCCTCGCTGGCAGCCATCTGCAGGCCTTCCTGGCCGGTCGCGGCCTGGCGCACCTGGTAGCCCTGCGCGCGCAGGCTGATGTCCAGGAACCGGCGGATCTGGGTTTCATCGTCGATCACCAGCACGCGCGGGGCCGGCGCGCTGGCATCAGTCGGGGTCGGACTCATCGTGGGAGGCTGGCTTGAGCAGGGGCAGGGTAATGCGGATCAGGGTACCGCGACCGTCGCGCCCGGGCAGCGCCTGCACGCTGCCGCCGTGTGCGCCGATCATGCCCTGGCAGATGGTCAGGCCCAGGCCGGTGCCGTGGCGGCCGCGGTCGCCGCGTTCGACGCTGTAGAACATGTCGAAGATGCGCGCGCGCTCGTCGTCGGGAATGCCGGGGCCGGCATCGATCACGTCGATGCGCAGCTGACCGTCCAGTTCGCGCGCCAGCACCTGCACGGCGGCATCGGCTGGCGAGAACTTGGCAGCGTTCTCCATCACGTTGAACACCGCCTGTTCCACCAGTGCCGGATGCACCCATATCGGTGCCAGCGTTGCCGGAATATCCAGCTCCAGCCGCACCTTCGGCTGGTAGCGCTGCAGGCGTCGGGCGGCCGAACCGATCAGCTCGTCCACGCCTATCCAGTCGCGGTTGATCTTCAGGCCCTCGTGGCCCAACCGGGTCATGTCCAGCAGGTTCTGGATGTAGCGGTCCAGGCGCTCGCCTTCGACCAGGATGGTGTCCAGCAACGCGCGGCGGTCGGCCAGATCCATCGCCGTACCGTAGCTGGCCAGGCTGTCGGCCGAGCCGATCATCGCTGCCAGCGGCGAACGCAGGTCGTGCGACACCGAAGAAAGCAGGGCAGAGCGCAGCCGCTCGGTCTCGTTGCTCACATGCGCCTGTTCCAGCTCGGCCACCAAGCGCGTGCGCAACGCGGCCTGGGCGATGTCGTCGACCATCGCTTCGGCCAGCTGGCGCTGTTCGGGCAGCAGCCGCGCCTGCGCACCCGGCAGGTACAGGCCGGCCACGCCGATCGCGCGGTCTTCGCCGTCCAGCAGCGGCAGGAACCACCATTGCGCGCCGGCCAGGGTATCGGTGAAGCGGCCACTGGGCTGGCCATGGCGCAGGGCCCAGTCGGCCGCCGCCAGATCGGTATCACCGGGCAGGCTGCGGCCACCGGCGGCGGTATCGGCGCCGATCCGCAGCCAGGCCGGTACGTCCATGGCCTGTTCCAGCGCATGCCGGCCGGCCTGTGCCACTTCACCATTGCCGGCCGCGCTGGCCAGCTGCCGGCCCAACTGCTGGCGTGCGCGTGCATGGCGGTTGGCCGCGCGCAGTGCGATCACCTGCATGCGCAGGCGCGACGCCAGGCGTCCGGCCACCAGCGCCGCCGCCAGGAACAGGAACACGGTGATCACGCCCTGCCGCGCGCCGATGGCGAAGGTGAAGCGCGGCGCGATGAACAGGAAGTTGTAAGCGAGAAAACACAGGATCGCCGCCATCACCGCGACGCTGGCGCGGGTACGTGCAGCCACCAGCACCACCGCCACGATGAACACCATCGACAGATCGGCCATGCCCACCCAGCGTTCGACCAGCCACGCCACCGCGCAGGCAAGGGCGGTGGCGATCAGGGCCTGCAACGGCTCGTGGCTGACCCCGCGCATCGGTGGCAGCAGCCCCTCTCGACGGGAACGCGCACGCGCCTGCGGCGTGCTGATGATGGTGATCTCGTAGTGCGCGCCGCGCTGGATCAGCTGCTGGGTCAGGGTGCGGTTGAACATCCGCGCCAGCGGCCGTTCGCGGGTACGCCCCAGCACCAGCGTCGATACGCCGTTGTGCGCGGCGTGGTCGAGCAATGCATCGGCGATGCTTGAACCATGCAGCAGCTCGGCTTCGCCGCCGAGGCGGCGGGCCAGCGCGAACGCAGCATCGATCTCGCGCCGGGTCGCTTCGTCCTGGCGGCGCCCCTGCACCGTCACCACCGTCCACGGTGCATCGCGGCGTTCGGCGATGCGCCGTGCCACCCGCACCAGGTATTCGCTCTGGCCACCGCCGTCGATCGCCACCAGCACGCCACGCCGCAACGGCAGATTGCTCTCGCCGCGCGCGGCGCGGGCTTCGCGCAGGCTGCTGTCGACACGGTCGGCGGCCTCCTGCATCGCCAGCTCGCGCAATGCAGTCAGGTTGGCCGGCGAGAAGAACGCCTGCAGGGCCTGCGCGGCCTGCTCGGGCACGTACACCTTGCCCTGCTGCAGGCGCGCGATCAGTTCGCGCGGCGGCAGGTCGACCAGCACGATGTCATGCAGGCGGTCGAGCACGCCATCGGGCACGGTCTCGCTGACACGCACGCCGGTGATGCGCATCACCACATCGTTGAGGCTCTCTAGATGCTGGATGTTGACCGTGGTCCAGACGTCGATGCCGGCGTCCAGCAGTTCCATCACGTCCTGCCAGCGCCGTTCGTGGCGGCTGCCCGGCGCATTGCGATGGGCCAGCTCGTCCACCAGCACCAGCGCTGGTTTCCTCGCCAGCACGGCGTCCAGGTCCATCTCCTGCAGGTCGTGGCCATGGTAGGCCACGTCCTTCAGCGGCAGCCGTGGCAGGCCTTCCAGCAGGGCCTGGGTATCGGCACGGCCGTGGGTCTCCACCAGCCCGACCACCAGGTCCACGCCACGGCGCAGCTGTTCCTGCGCGCGGGTCAGCATGGCGTAGGTCTTGCCGACGCCGGGCGCAGCGCCCAGGAACACGGTGAGCTTGCCACCGGCTTCGCGTTGCAGTCCTTCCACCAGGGCGTTGGCCTGGCGGGTCCGCAGATCAGTCATGGGAGCCGCTGTCATGGCCGCCATTGTGCGCGCAGCGGGTGCAGCCCTGCATCACGGCGCGCGTGCCGCGTGGTCCAGTGCGAAGTTCAGCGTCACCACGTTCACTCGTGGCTGGCCGAATACGCCCCATTGCCGGCCCTGCGTGTTGGCCTTCACCAGTGCCTGCACCTGCTCGACGGGCAGGCCACGCGCACGCGCCACCCGGGCAACCTGCAGCTGCGCTGCCGCCGGCGACAACTGCGGATCCAGGCCGCCGCCGGACTGGGTGACCAGATCGGCAGGCACCTGCGCGGGCGTTACGCCTTCGCGCGCGGCCACTGCTGCGGTGCTCGCCGCCACACGCTCGGCCAGCGCCGGGTTGCTGCGGGCCAGGTTGGAGCCGGCCGCCGCCATCGGGTCGTAGTTGGCGGCCGACGGTCGCGCCTGGAAGTAGCCATCGCCGGTGAACGGCTGCGACAGCCATGCCGACGCACGCACCTGGCCGCTGCCATCGCGCAGCAGGCTGCCTTCGGCCTGCGCCGGGAAGGACAGGCCGGCAAAACCGGTGGCGATGCCGGCGTAGACCGCACCGGCCAGCAGCAGGGTGGCCACGCCCAGGCCGATGGCCGGGCGCCAGCTGGCGCCATCCTGCAGCGTGGCCACGCGCGCCTCGCGCTTCAGCTCGCGGGAAAGGGAAGGGGAGTCAGAACGGTTCATGCGCCAAATACCAGGACGAGAAGGAGGTCGATCAACTTGATCGCCGCGAACGGCAGCAGCACGCCACCCAGGCCGTACACCAGCATGTTCCGGCGCAGCAGCGCCGTTGCGGTGGCCGGGCGGAAGCGCACACCGCGCAATGCCAGCGGGATCAGGGCGGGAATCACCAGGGCATTGAAGATCAGCGCCGCCAGCACCGCGTTGCGCGGGCTCGACAGCTGCATCACGTTCAGCGCGGCCATCGCAGGCACGGTGGCGGCAAACAACGCCGGCAGGATCGCGAAGTACTTGGACACATCGTTGGCCAGCGAGAACGTGGTCAGCGCGCCGCGGGTGATCAGCTGCTGCTTGCCCACCTCCACCACCGCCAGCAGCTTGGCCGGATCCGAATCCAGATCGACCATGTTGCCGGCTTCCTTGGCCGCCTGCGTGCCCGAATTCATCGCCAGGCCGATGTCGGCCTGGGCCAGCGCCGGCGCATCGTTGGTACCGTCGCCGACCATCGCCACCAGGCGGCCACCGGCCTGCTCGGCACGGATGCGGGCCAGCTTGTCCTCGGGCCGTGCCTCGGCGATGTAGTCATCCACGCCGGCTTCGGCGGCGATCGCAGCAGCCGTCAGCGGGTTGTCACCGGTGATCATCACCGTGCGGATGCCCATCGCCCGCAGCTGTGCGAACTTCTCGCGCATGCCGTGCTTGACCACGTCCGACAGCTCGATCACGCCCAGCACATGGCGACCCTCGGCCACCACCAGCGGCGTGGCACCGTTGCGCGCGACCTGGTCCACGCGCCCGGTCAGTTCGGCCGGTACGGTGCCGCCGAGCGCCTGCACATGGGCACGGATCGCATCGGCAGCGCCCTTGCGGATCTGCCGGCCGTGCACCAGGTCGACACCGGACATGCGGGTCTGCGCACTGAAGGCCAGGTAGTCGGCCTGGTCCGGCTCGGCGGTTGTGCAGCCCTGTTCGCGGGCCAGGCGCACGATCGACTTGCCTTCCGGGGTCGGGTCGGCCAGCGATGACAGCAGCGCCGCCTCACGCAGCTGGTCGGCGTCGATTCCGGCCAGTGCGTGGAAGTGGCTGGCCTGGCGGTCGCCGTAGGTGATGGTGCCGGTCTTGTCGAGCAGCAGCACGTCGACGTCACCGGCCACTTCCACCGCCTTGCCCGACTTGGCCAGCACGTTGGCGGCCAGCGCGCGGTTCATGCCGGCGATGCCGATGGCCGGCAGCAGGCCACCGATGGTGGTCGGGATCAGGCACACCAGCAGCGCGATCAGCAGCAGCGGATCCACCTTGACGCCCACCGACGCACCGATCGCCGGCAGCGTCGCCACCACCACCAGGAAGGTCAGCGTCATCGCCGCCAGCAGCAGGGTCAGCGCGATTTCATTCGGGGTCTTCTGCCGGTTGGCGCCTTCCACCAGCGCGATCATGCGGTCCAGGAAGCTGTGTCCCGGCTCGGCAGTGATGCGTACGACGATCTGGTCGGACAGCACCTTGGTGCCGCCGATCACGCCGGAGCGATCAGTACCCGCCTCGCGCAGCACCGGTGCCGACTCGCCGGTCACCGCCGCTTCGTTGATGGTGGCCAGGCCCTGCACGATCTCGCCGTCGGCCGGCACCAGCTCGCCGGCACTGACGATCACATGATCACCGGGGCGCAGTTCCGCGGCGGGCACCTGGGTCTCGCTGGCACCGGCCTGCGCCGACGCCAGACGACGCGCCACCAGGTCCTGGCGGGCGCGGCGCAGCGAGGCGGCCTGGCCACGGCCACGTGCTTCGGCCACGGCCTCGGCGAAATTGCCGAACAGCACGGTGACCAGCAGGATCGCGGTCACCGCCAGGCCGAAGCCCAGTGGTGCATTGCCGGTCAGGGTGATGATCGCGGCGACGATCGTGCCGGCCATCACCACCGCCATCACCGGGCTGCGCACCAGATGCATCGGCGACAGCTTGCGTACGGCCTCGATGAGCGCGCGGCGCAGGCCGGCGGCATCGAGCAGGGCCGGGCGGGAAGCCACGGAAGAGGAACGGTTTGCGGTTGCGTGACTACTCATGGGGTGTCCTCAGTGCAGTCCCAGGCTCAGGTGGTCGGCGATCGGGCCGAGTACCAGCGCCGGCATGAACTGCAGCACGGTCAGGATGACGATCACCGAGACCAGGGTCAGGGCGAACGTCGGGGTTTCGATCTGCAGGCTGCCGGCCGATTCAGGGGCCTGCCGCTTGGCGGCCAGCTGCGCGGCCACCACCAGCGGGATGATCAGCAGCGGGAAGCGGCCCAGCAGCAGCACCAGCGAGCAGCTCAGGTTCCACCAGGGCGTGGCGTCACCCAGTCCCTCGAAGCCCGAGCCGTTGTTGGCGTAGGCCGAGACGTACTCGTAGAACACCTGGCTGATGCCATGGAAGCCGGGATTGGAGGTGCCCGCCAGACCCGGCACGGCCAGCGTGATCGCGGTGAACAGCAGCAGCGTGATCGGCTGCAGCAGCACCAGCAGTGCCAGCAGGCGCACCTGCGGCGTTTCCAGCTTGCGGCCGAACAGTTCCGGTGTACGGCCGGTCATCAGCCCGGCCAGGAACACACCCAGCAGCAGGTACACGATGAACTGCTGCAGGCCGCAGCCGATGCCGCCCCAGATCGCGCTGACCAGCATGTTGACCATCGCCAGGCCGCCAGACAGCGGGCTCAGCGAATCGTGCATGCCGTTGACCGAACCGTTGGAGACCTGGGTGGTCACCGCCGCCCACAGCGCGGTGCCATCGGCGCCGAAGCGTACTTCCTTGCCTTCCATCAGCAGCGGCGTGGCCGCGCTGGCGCTATGGCCCTCGCTCCACACCATCGCACCGGTGGACAGCAGCGACATGCCGAGCATGCAGCTGAACACCAGCGCGCCGAAACGACGGCGCCCGGTGAACGCGCCGATCATGAAGATCACCGCCATCGGCACCAGCAGGATGCCGATCACCTCCAGCATGTTCGACACCGGGGTCGGGTTCTCCAGCGGGAAGCTGCTGTTCGGGCCATACCAGCCGCCGCCGTTGGCGCCCAGCTGTTTGGCCGCGACCATCGCCGCAACCGGGCCCAGCGGCAGCTTCTGCTGCGCCATGCCGGCACTGGCATCGATCGGCGTGGCCTGCGGGCCACCGGCCATCGTGGAGGGCACGCCCTGGCTGGTCAGCAGCAGCGTCCATACCAGGCACAGCGGCAGCAGGAAGCGCACGCACAGGCGCACGACGTCGGCGTAGTAATTGCCCACCGCCACCTGGCGGTCATCGCCCGCGGCGGGCGCAGTAACCGATTTCGGCGCGCGCGAGAACAATGCACGCAACGTGGCCACGGCCAGCGCCAGGCCCATCATCGGCGTCACCACCTGCAGGCCGGTGATGCCGGTCATCTGCGAGAAGTAGGACAGCTGGGCCTGGCCGGAATAGTGCTGCTGGTTGGTGTTGGTCAGGAACGAGATCATCGTGTGCAGCGCCGTGTCCCAGCGCATGTTCGGGATCTGGTCCGGATTCAACGGCAACCACGCCTGGGTCATGAACACGGCCTGGGTCAGCACCGCGATCACCACGTTGCTGAGCACGAATGCCAGCACGTAGCCCCGCCAGGACATCGAACGTGAAGGATCAACGCCGAGCACCTTGTACAGCGGCTTTTCGATCCAGTGGAACAGCACGTCGACCTTCATCGGCGTGCCGCGCATCACCCGGGCGAGGTACAGGCCCAGGGGCCAGGCCAGCACCAGGCTGGCGGCAAGAATGGCAAGAATTTCAGTCATGGCAGGCTCCGCTCAGAACGACTCGGGCCGCAGCACGACATAAAGAAGATAGGCGGCGGCAACCAGCACCAGCACGCCACACAGCAACGACAGCCAGGGGGACATGGAATTTGAGACCTGGTGGAACCCCTCCACCTCAGGCCGTCATCGTCGTCTCCGCCCCCATAAACGCACTACGCGCCGGACAGGGCCGACGCGTAAAGAGTGCATAAATTTCAGGGTCCAGGCCGTAACCCGGCAAGCGGCAGCGCCGGGCCATGCCGGGCGAGCAGCGCGCCGCTCAACCCGCCGGGGTCTGTGCCGGCACGTCCACCGGCGCCAATCCCTTCAGCTGCCGATAGCGCTGCAGGCTGCTTTCGATTTCGACCTTCAATGCCTGCTGCTGCTGTTCGAAACTGGCCAGCAGCCGTTGCTGCGACTGCAGCTGCGCATGGCGCTGGCCGATCGCCTGGGCCTGCTTGTCGGCTACCTTGCCGCCGGCCAGTTCGCGGTCGCCGGCGGCAGCAAGCAGGGCCACCAGCGATTCGCGCAGGCTGGCCACGTTGTACTGGGCGGTCTTGAGGTTGTTGTCGAGCACCTCCTGGCGCTCGGCGAACACGCGCCGCAGCGCATTCTCATCACCGTAGGTGGTCAGCATCGCCTGTTCGGTACGCTGCCGGGTCTGCTCGGCCATCTGATCCAGCTGGACCTGCGCCGCCGCCGTGCTGGCGGCAGCGCGTTCCTCATCGCTCAACGCGCGCTGCACCTGCGCGTTGCGCAGGCCGCTGTTGGCGCTGAACTCATCACGGGCGTGGTTGACCGCATCGGCCGGCAGCGCGTCGCTGCAGATCCGCTCCTTGCCCTCGTTCCAGCAGTACAGCTTCTTGTCTGCGGCCTTGCCGCTGGACTGTGCCAGCAGCGTCTGCGGCATCACCAGCAGCAGGCTGGCGGCGACGATGGCAGGAACTCGGAACATGCGACTTCCCCCTGGTGATCAGCGCGTGGAACGGACGCCGTACTGGGCGCGATAGGCCTCCAGCGGCTGCCGGTAGCCTACAAGTTCCGGATTTCCGGACGCGAAATCAAGCAGGTCGGCCAGCGTCGCCACGGCGATCACCGGGATGCCGGCTTCTTCGGCCACGGCCTGTGCGGCGGAGCGATGGTCGCTGTCCGAGGCGATCTCCTGGCGGTCCAGGGCGACCACGATGCCGGCCGGAATACCGCCCGCAGCGCGGATGATCGCCAGCGCCTCGCGGATGGCGGTGCCGGCGGTGATCACGTCGTCGACGATCAGCACGCGCTTGCCGGTCATGTCGGCGCCGATCAACTGGCCGCCTTCACCATGGTCCTTCACTTCCTTGCGGTTGAACGACAGCGGCAGGTCGCGGCCACGCTGGGCCAGCTCGCAGGCCATTGCGGTGGCCAGCGGAATGCCCTTGTAGGCCGGGCCGAACACCACGTCGTACTTGATCCCGGTGGCGTCGATGGCGTCGGAATAGCACGCACCCAGCTGCGACAGCAGGGAACCGGAGTCGAAACGGCCGGCGTTGAAGAAATAGGGGCTCAGCCGGCCGGACTTGAGGGTGAACTGGCCGAAGCGCAGGGCATCGGCGGTCAGGGCCAGCTGCAGGAAACGGTGACGGTGGTCGCTCATCAAAACTCGATTCATCTTCATTTGGAGCGCAAATCCTAATCCAGCTGGGCTTTCTGCGCTCGTCCGGCCCCTTCACGCAGGTATCGGCAGCTGCCCCCGCGGGCTGCTCAGCCCGGCAGGCAACCGGTATGCTTGCCCGGTTTCCCGCCGTAGGTTCTTCCGCATGCGCATCATCAGCTTCAACGCCAATGGCATCCGCTCGGCCGCCACCAAGGGCTTCCTCGACTGGTTCCGTGGCCAGGACGCCGACGTCCTCTGCATCCAGGAGACCAAGGCCCAGGAAGACCAGCTGACCGACCCGATGTTCCGCCCGGACGGCCACCATTGCTTCTACCGCGATGCCATCACCAAGAAGGGCTACAGCGGCGTGGCGATCTACAGCAAGCGCGAACCGGACCAGGTCATCACCTCGCTGGGCTGGGCCCCGTTCGACGACGAAGGCCGCTACATCGAGGCCCGCTTCGGCAACCTCAGCGTGGTCTCCTTCTATATCCCGTCAGGCAGTTCGGGCGACCTGCGCCAGGGCTTCAAGTTCGAAGTGATGGAGTGGCTGCGGCCGATCCTCGAGGAATGGGCGCGCAGTGGCCGCGACTACGTGCTGTGTGGCGACTGGAACATCGTCCGCTCGGCGCTGGACATCAAGAACTGGAAGTCCAACCAGAAGAACTCCGGCTGCCTGCCCGAGGAACGCGACTGGCTCAATGCCCTGTGTGCCGACCATGGCCAGGCCACCGATGTGGGCGCAGGTCGCGGCTGGGCCGATGCCTACCGCCTGCTCAACCCGACCGGCGAGGACTACACCTGGTGGAGCAACCGTGGCGCCGCCCGCGCCAACAACGTTGGTTGGCGCATCGACTACCAGTTCATCACCCCGGGCCTGCGTGACCACCTGCGCAGCTGCTCGATCTACCGCGACCAGCGCTTCTCCGACCACGCGCCGTTCATCGTGGACTACGACCTGTGACCGAGGCTGCCAAGCCTGCCGGCTACAAGGGCTGGGCCGGCATCAAGCGTGCGTTCGGTACGCCCTCGGCGCTGACCATGGCCCTGCTGGGCTTCGGTAGTGGCCTGCCGTTCCTGCTGATCGCCTCGCAGACCCTGTCCACCCGTCTGCGCGATGTCGGCCTCGATCTGGGCAGCATCGGCCTGATCAGCCTGGCCAGCTTCTTCTACCTGCTCAAGTTCGTCTGGGCACCCCTGCTTGATCGCTACGCGTTTCCGTTGCTGGGGTTCCTCGGTCGCCGCCGCTCGTGGCTGCTGGTCTCGCAGATCCTGGTGCTGGTGGGCCTGGTGGCACTGGCGTTCGTGCGGCCAGAGCAGGGCGTGTGGCCGCTGGTGGCCTGGGTACTGGTAGCATCGTTTGCAGGTGCCACCCAGGATTCAGTGGTCGACGCCTACCGCATCGAGATCGCGCCGCAGACCGCGCAGGCCGCGTTGGCCGCCACGTACACGCTGGGCTATCGCATCGGCCTGATCCTGGCCGGTGCCGGCGCCTTGTACCTGGCACAGTTCGAAGGCTGGATCATTGCCTATCTGGCCATGGCCGGATTGATGATCCTGCCGATCATCACCACGCTGTTCTGCCGCGAACCGGAGCGCCCGGCCAACGCCGTGCAGCGCCGCATCGACATTGCCGAAGCGTTCGTACAGCCGATCACCAGCTTCTTCACCCGCAACGGCATGGCACTGGCGCTGGCGCTGCTGGCGTTCGTCGGGTTCTTCAAGTTTCCCGACCAGGTCATCGGCGTGATGGCCGGACCCTTCTATCTCGATTCGGGCTTCGACAAGGCCGACATCGCGACGGTCTCCAAGCTGTTCGGCGTGTGGATGGGTATTGGTGGGGCGTTCCTTGGCGGTATCGCCGTCGCCGCCTTCGGTTTCCGCCGGATGCTGCTTGTCGCGGCGCTGGGTGTGGCCCTGTCGAATCTGGCCTTCCTGCTGATGGCGCACAATCCGGGGCAGTTGTGGGCGTTCTACGCCGCGCTCAGCGCCGACAACCTGTTCCAGGGCTTTGCCGGCACGGTGCTGGTGGCTTTCATGTCTTCGCTGACCGATCGCAACTTCACCGCAACCCAGTATGCCCTGCTGGTATCGCTGGCCAACCTGCCGGGCAAGTTCGTCGGCGGCGTTTCCGGTTACATCGTGGAGGCCACCTCGTACAGCACCTTCTTCATGCTCAGCGCCGTCACGGTGGTGCCCACCATGCTGCTGCTGGCTTGGCTGTGGCCACGCATCGTTGATCGTGGGCCGTCCCCCGCCGCCTGATTGCCTGTCCGTGCTTACTGCGGGATGATCGCCCCGACGCGCCGAGGGGGCGGTGCCTTGCGAACGGGGAAGTGAGCATGGCCGACGTAGTGCTGCGGGACCTGGACCCGCTGCTGCTGGAACGCATCAAACGGGTCTCGGTGGCCCGTGGCTGGACCCACGAACAGACCTGCGCGGTCCTGCTGGAGCAGGGCCTGTTCAGCAGTGAACTGGAGGTCCGCTCCGGCTTCGGCGATCCCGAAGTCGACGCGCTTTCCGACGCGATCGCCGCACTGCAGGCGCTGCCGGCCGGCCAGGGCTTCGATTGATCTGATGTCGGGTCGCCGGGCATGGCCCGGCGCTACCGCGCGCCGCCGACGGGTAACGCCGGGCCATGCCCGGCGGATGGCGTCACCTCACGCCGGATGAATCGCCCCGAGAATCCGCGGCCCCGTCGCCCCGGTCACGCTCGGCAGGTTGCCCGGCAGCCCGTCCATCGTCCGCTGCGCCAGCCAGGCAAACCCCATCGCCTCCACATACTCCGGGTCCAGCCCGTGCAGCGCCGTGGACTCCACCACCACGCCCGGCAACCGCGCCGCCAGCCGCCGCATCAACTGCGTATTGCGCACGCCACCGCCGCACACCAGCACCCGCCGGGTGTGCGGCTGCTGGGCCAGCAGCGCATCAACCACCGTCGCCGCGGTCAGCTCCAGCAGTGTCGCCTGCACATCGGCTGCGGCGAACTGGCCTTCCTCCATGTGTGCTTCGGCCCACGGCAGGTGGAACTGCTCGCGCCCGGTGCTCTTGGGCGGCGGCAGCGCGAACCACGGATCCGCGCGCCAGCCGGCCAGCAGGCTGTCATCCACCGCACCGCTGGCTGCGTAGGCGCCGTCAGCATCGAAGCTGCGCCCGGTATGGCGTTGGCACCAGGCATCCATCAGCGCGTTGGCCGGGCCGGTATCGAAGCCACGCACGACGCCCTCGCGGGGAATCAGGGTCAGGTTGGCGATCCCGCCCAGGTTCAGCACCGCACGGTCCTCATCGGCCGCACCCAGCATGTCCAGGTGGAAGGCCGGCATCAGCGGCGCGCCATGGCCACCGGCGGCAACGTCACGGCGGCGGAAATCGCACACGGTGGTGATGCCGGTCAGCTCGGCGATGCGGTTGCCGTCACCCAGCTGCACGGTGAAGGCCGGGTCGGCCAACGGTCGATGGCGCACCGTCTGCCCGTGCGAGCCGATGGCTCGTACCTGCGAACGGTCGACACCGGCTTCTTCCAGCAGCTGGTTGGCGGCGGCGGCGAAGCTGATCGCAATCCGCGCGTCCAGTTCGCCCAGCTCCTCCAGCGACTGCAGCGGGCCGCCTTCGCCGAGGGCCACCAGCCGCGCCCGCAGCACCGGCTCCCAGCGGGCGGTCAGCCCGTGCACGAAGCGGCACCCCCCATCGGCCGGGAACTGCACCAGCGCGGCATCGATGCCGTCAGCGCTGGTGCCCGACATCAGGCCCAGGTAGAGGGGAAGGGACGGATCGGCAGTGGTGTTCATGGCGGGCATAAAAAAAGGACACGGCAAGCTTGTGCTGCCGTGTCCTCCTTCGTCAACGCAGGGCTCAGCCGCGCTTGCGGCCTGCCGGCGCCTTGTCCTTGGCGCTGGCCACCTCGGTGCTCGCGCTTTCGGCGGCCGGCGCGGGGCTGGCGTCGGCGTAGATCAGCTTCTCCATGCCCTGGATGCGGGCCATCGCCGGCGCGGTCTGCGCCCGGAAGGCCACCAGCTCGGCGCCCTTAAGCGGCTCCGGCGGCGGCATGGTCACCGTCAGCGGGTTGCGGTGCTCACCGTTGACGCGGAATTCGTAGTGCAGGTGCGGGCCGGTCGCCAGGCCGGTCGAGCCGACGTAGCCGATCACCGTGCCCTGGGCCACGCGCTGGCCATTCTTGATCCCGGCAAAGCGCGACATATGGCCGTACAGGGTGGTGTGGCCACGGCCGTGGTCGAGGATCACCACGTTGCCATAACCGCGCTGCACGCCGACGAACTGCACCCGCGCATCGCCGGCGGCCATGATCGGGGTACCGGTCCGCGCGGCGTAGTCCACGCCCTTGTGCATGCGCATCTTGCCCAGCACCGGGTGTTTGCGCGCGCCGAAGGTCGAACTCAGCCGTGCGAACGGGATCGGCATGCGGATGAAGCTCTTCTTCAGCGAACGGCCGCTGATGTCGTAGTACTCGGACTTGCCGTTGCGGTCGAAGCGGAAGCCGGAATAGGTCTTGCCGCCGGTGGTGAAGGTCGCCGCCAGGATCTTGCTGGTATCGACCTTCTCGCCCTCGCGCCAGGTCTCATCCATCACCACGCTGAAGCGGTCGCCCGGCTGCAGGTCCTTGGAGAAGTCGATGTCGTACTTGAAGATGTCGTCGGTCATCGTCGCGATTGCCGACGGTGACAGTCCGGCGCGGCGCGCGGCCGCATACAGCGAACTGGTGATCTCGCCGCTGGTGACCACCGTGCGCGTGGATGTCTCGCGCTTGGTCACCGTTTCCTTGATGTCATCGCCGCTCAGGCTCAGTTCGACCCGGTTGTCGGCATCGCGGTCGAAGCGGATGCTGCGCAGGTCACCGGACAGCGGCATGTCGAAGGCGATCTCGGCACCCGGGCGCAGCTTGGTCAGCGATTCGCGCGCACCCGGATGGTCCAGCACCCGGTGCAGGGTGGTGGCGGAGATGCCGGCCTTGTCGAACAGGTCGCTCAGGGTCTGCCCGCGCTGCACCCGCAGCACCTGCCAGCTGTCGCCGGGGATCTGCTGCTGGCGGGCCATTGCCAACGGCGGCAACGGCAGTGCCAGGCTGGTGTGGCTGTCGGCGTAGGGCGCATCGATGGTGTGCGAGAAGCCCGGCACGATCGTGGCCACCAGCGCGCCAATGGTCACAAACAGGCTGGCGTGCATCCAATGACGCCGCGTCCAGCGCTCATTGAACGCAGCGGGAAGGTGTTGCCTCAGCTTCCGGTGCAGGGCGTTGTCGTGCAGGACGTGGAGTCGTTCCTGGAAGCGCTGCTTGCGAGCGCGGCCTTGATCGGAATTGAGCATCAGATGTCGGTCTCTGGCTGACCCGGGAACGCGGGCCCAAACGCCGGTAACATAGACACCTAACAAATTCGCGTCAAACCCTTGTGCCTATTGGCTTTTGTGAAGCCGATCGGGTTAACTTCGCTTTAACACCCCACATAAGAAACGGCGTTGCCGGGAGTAGTCACGTGTCCTCGATTGAAGAAGCCCTTGCCCTGATCGGCCGCGGTGCCGACGAGATCCTCAAGCTCGAGGATCTGCGCGCGCGCCTGCAGGAAGGCCGCCCGCTGCGCATCAAGGCCGGCTTCGACCCCACCGCGCCTGACCTGCACCTGGGCCACACGGTGCTGCTGAACAAGATGCGTCAGTTCCAGGACCTCGGCCACCAGGTCATTTTCCTGATCGGCGACTTCACCGGCATGATCGGCGACCCCTCCGGCAAGAGCCTGACCCGCAAGCCGCTCAGCCGCGACGACGTGCTGGCCAACGCCCGTACCTACGAGGAACAGGTGTTCAAGGTGCTGGACCGCAGCCGCACCGAGGTCCGCTTCAATTCGGAGTGGTTCGGCAAGATGAGCGCGGCCGACATGATCCGCCTGGCCGGCCAGCACACCGTGGCACGCATGCTCGAGCGCGACGACTTCGCCAAGCGCTATGCCGCCCAGCAGTCGATCGCCATCCACGAATTCCTGTACCCGCTGGTGCAGGGCTACGACTCGGTGGCCCTGGAAGCGGACGTCGAGCTGGGCGGTACCGACCAGAAGTTCAACCTGCTGATGGGCCGTGGCCTGCAGGAACACCACGGCCAGAAGCCGCAGGTGGTGCTGACCATGCCGCTGCTGGAAGGCCTGGACGGCGTCAACAAGATGTCCAAGTCGCTGGGCAACTACATCGGCATCAGCGAGCCGGCCATCGATATCGTCACCAAGACCATGAAGGTCGATGATGCCCTGATGTGGCGTTGGATCGAGCTGCTGTCCTTCGATATCAGCCAGGCCGAAGCGGCCTCCCTGCGCGAGCAGATCGCCGCCGGCCTGAATCCGCGCGTGGTCAAGCTGCGCCTGGCCCGTGAACTGGCTACCCGGTTCCACGATGCCGCAGCGGCAGAGCAGGCGATTGCCGGCTGGGAAGCTGCCGTTACCGGGCAGGGCGACATCACCCAGCTGCCGCTGCAGGATGTGGCCATCCCGGCCGAGGGCCTGCGCATCGCGGCCCTGCTGACCGCCGCCGGCCTGACCCCGAGCAACTCCGAGGCCAACCGCAAGCTCAAGGAGCGTGCGGTGAAGGTGGACGGTGAAGTGCTGGAAGACGGCCAACAGGTACTGCAGCCCGGCTTCGAGGGGCTGCTGCAGGTCGGCAAGCGCACCTTCGCCCGCGTGCGCCTGGTCGCTGCCTGACCGGAGGCAGGGGCCGGCGCAGCCGGCCCCTGCTTCTGCTCCTGCAGAGCGGCGCTGACGCTCTGCCGCTGTTCGCGGGGCCTGTGGCGGCGCCTTTGCATGAACGGATGCAACATCCGATGAAAAAAGTTGCCACACCCCCTTCACAAAGGCCGCGAATAGGGACATACTTTCCCTCCCCCGTCGCAGGGGTCGCCAACAAGGGGCTTCAGCGACACAAGGGACGCCACCACCGACGAACGAGATGATCGAACGAAAGGTGTTGACGGACTCGAAAAGTCCGGCATAATAGGCGGCTCGCTACGAAGGAAACTTCGCAGCACACGGGAATGGCGCTGAGGCCACTTCCCCGGATCTTTGAAAGTATGCGCAGGTATCTTGTGAAGGCGCCTGCAGGAAGGATGATTGTCCATCTTGCAGACGTTTGATCAAGCAACTATTAATTG